>JBBTCX010000046.1:0-1314 GCA_038043045.1 Planctomycetota bacterium
GCGACGACGATGGCCCTCCCGACGGCGGCGGCTGCCGATCCGGCGAAGGTTGCGATAGCGACGGCGACGGGATTCCGGATGACTCGGATGATTATCCCGACGATCCCTGCAACGGCCCATGCGGTTGCGGCGGCGATCCATGCTGCGGCAGTTCCGACCCTTGTTGCGGGAATCCAGACCCGTGTTGCGGCAACACCGACCCCTGCGATCCCGAATGCGGTGATCCGTGCGACCCGGCCTGCATCGACTGTGACGACGGCGATCCTTGCACCTGCGATGAGTGCGAGGGAGGATCATGCTCGAACCCTGATATCGCGCAGCCTTGTCTGGTCAAGCAGTTTGAAGGCTCGGCGGGGTGTGCGGGCGGATCGGCGAGTCTCTCGGCGGTGGTTTGCAATTCCGGCGATTGTTACGGTGCGTATGAATGGACGGCCACGGTGGGGGGCGACCCCGTGGGACTGGGCGGTTTTGGTTTATCCGCACAATCCTGCAACGACGTGATCATTTCGGTGCAAGTCGACGCGGAGTCGGCGGAGGGAACGGTCGTCGTAGACTTGGCCATTACGCCGTTGGGATGCGACGCGATGGAACGGTCGGCTGGGTGCTCCACATCCGCGACGTTGGAAATACGGAAACTCGATTTGCGATTCCTGAATTTGCCCGAAGAAGAGGAGAATGATCCCGGTGCGTGGGTTCCGAGAAACGACGACGATGACAATGACAATGGCCAGAAAGACTATTTGGAAAACAGTGTAGTCAACGGCGAGGACGATCTGGCCCCGCTGTTTCTCAAGGCTCCGGCGAATCCCTCGGGAACGGTAACTCTGGATTTCATCCGCGGCGCGGGGCGGATCAAACTGTATAAGAACTCGGATAAATCGAATCCGGTGTCGTTACCGAAGACTTGGACGGCCAACGAGGTCCCCACGGGTTTGTTCGTGGAAGGTGCAACCGTGAGTACCTCGCTTCGGGATATTGGTTTGGAACTGAGTTACGCCGGTCCCGGTGGTCCGTGTGAGCCGGCGACGATGGATTTTACCGTGGCCCGCGTGGGGATCGTCACGTTGCAATTCAACAGTGATCACAATCTGATGTTCGACAACGACGTGGATTATGAACAGTCGTTTACGTCATTGGTGCAGCCGGAGTGGTTCCCATCGTTTTCTCGCAACCACCCCATTTCTCACACGATGGATATCCCTTCAACCGTCCAACTCAGTATTTGGGTACAACCCAACGCGCTTCCGGTGAGTTTGTTTCTCAAACTGACCGATTTTATGCCACGAGGAGTTTCTCCAGGCGGCGAAGGACGGC
>JBBTCX010000047.1:0-20811 GCA_038043045.1 Planctomycetota bacterium
ATCGATCCCGCGATCCATTCTGCAAATTGTAAAATGCCATTCCCAATCAAAACGCGCGTAACTCCTTAATTACAAATACCTTACAAGCAAAAGAAGCTTTGACAAAAAGCCTTTTTATTTCATACCAGCCGACGATGGGTAGATGATCTCCGTCGGGGCTCATTTCGCTACAACCGGATCGCAATGGTGAAGAATCCACCGGCAGAGGATTCCGCCATGATGCTCCCGCCCAGGCGTTCAACCAGGGTTCTGCAAAGCGACAGTCCAAGCCCGCAATGCACCCCGGCCCCTTCACGCGAGAGGTCCCCGCGCCAGAAGCGGTCAAACACACGCTCCACTTCCTCGGTCGAAACTCGACTCCCCGTATTCGACACCCGGATCCGCGCTTCGCCGTTCACGCGAGTCGCTTCCACCCTGATGATTCCTCCGGAGTTGGTGTGATGGGCCGCGTTTCCGAGCACATTGTTGAAAACCAATCGAAGCTTGTCCGAATCCGTGATGGCCGAAAGTCCGGGCTCGACCTCCCAGTGCACGCGCAGTTGCCGTTCGCCGGACTTGTCACCAAACGGCTGCCACGCGTCGTGAAGAAGCTGGGCGATATCCGCAGGTTCGCGCCGGATCGGGTCGTTGCCGGCGTCCAGTCGAGCCAGCGCCAGGAGATTCTCGACCACCGTCTGCATCCACTTGCAAATCGACAGAGTGTCATGCCGCGTCACTTGGTACGAGGCCGGATCCCGCTCTTTCGACAGGGCCACCTCCAGAGTGGTTCTCATTCCCGACAGAGGCGTTCGCAGTTCATGGGCCACGTCGGCGGTCATCGTCTTCTCGCGGACAAACGCCTTGTCGATTCGCTGCAACAGATCATTGAGCCGTGCGACAATCGGTTGGAGTTCGCGCGGGGCCTTCGATCCATCGAGCAGCGCCGCCAAGCGCCGCTCGTCAATCTCACTGATCTCTCGGGCGATCCGGTCAATCGGTTTCAATCCAATCCTCACGACCCACCGGAGAACGCCAAGGGATGTCACCGTCGCCAGCACGCCGACGAGAACCAGGACAAGCATGAGCTTCGCCAACGTGGCCTCAACGTCCGCAACGTCTCGCGCCAACGCAAACGTCAAACTCTTGGCGACGGCGTCGGGAGACGTTTCATCGCTAAGGCGGGGTGCAAGAAGAACGGTGACCACGCGACCCCGCCGACCATCTCGGAGTTTCACCTCTCGGATCGCCGCATCGCTCATCACCACTTCGGCAGAGAGCAAATTGGCCTGTCCAAGAGAATGCGACCGTTCAACAACGGTGCCGTCCCTCAACCAAACCTGGAAATACTGCGGACGATCGGACCGAGTAAACTCGGCCATGTCCGCTTCGGTAAATTCGAGTTCGATACGATCCCCGTCCTGTTCGATGAGCGCGGCGAGGGTCGTGGCTTTGTCACGAAGAGCGTTATCAAACTCCTGGAACAGCGCGGCACGGACCATCGCATGGAGACCGATTCCGGCGACGAGCAACACCAGCGTTGTTCCCAGCGCCGTTCCAAAGAGCAATCTGCGTTGAAGCGAAGGCATCAGCCTGACTCCCCAAGCAGGTATCCTTGCCCGCGGCGCGTGTGGATCAGCTTCGGTCGGTCCGGTAGCTCGAGTTTCTTTCGAAGGTATCCAATGTACACGTCGACAACATTGCTTTCGGCTTCGGAGTGGAACTCGTACAGGTGCTCCCAGATATCGGTCCGGGAGACAACCTCCCCGGCGCGTAACGCCAGGAATTCCAGCAGGCTATATTCTTTGGCTGTAAGGGCAACGAGCGCGCTGGCTCTTCGAACCACGTGCGTGGCGGTGTTGATCTCGAGGTCCGCGACGCGAAGGATTGGGTCTTGCTTATCGTACTTGCGCCGGGAAAGCATGCGAACGCGGGCGAGCAATTCCTCGAGCGCGAAGGGTTTTACGAGGTAGTCATCGGCACCGAGATCGAGCCCAGTGACACGATCTTGCACTGTGTCCTTGGCGGTCAAGAGTAGGATCGGCGTTCGGCTGCCCGATCTTCGAACGGACTTGAGCACCGAGAGCCCATCCCGTTTGGGCAACAGGATGTCGAGCACGATGGCGTCGTAGTCATTGCTTTGCGCGTACCATAATCCTTCTTCACCGTCCGCCGACGAGTCAACGGCGAATCCCGCCTCTCGAAGTCCTTGCTCCAAGGACGTTCGCAACGGGGCGTAATCCTCGACAACCAACACGCGCATGGCTTTTCATCGAACCCATTGTTGACACAAGAAGGCGACGTACCGTCCCGCGGCAACCTGCAAAACATCTTACTCGATGGCAACCAACTCGACGCGTTCCGCGCCGTTGACCGGTTCCTCCAGAACCAACCCGATCCCTGGAGCATAGTATTTGTATTCGTCGATCGCACCGGGACTCAACGGATTGGAATCCCGTATCTGCACGGTCGAGTACATGGTTCCATCTTCGAGTGTCACCGGTACATCCGCGGCGACGACCTCGCCCATGTCCTCGGCCGCGCCCGGGTAGAACTCCTGATGATAGACATCGCCGGACACGGGCGACGCTTTCATCTGGAACCCGGGCTTGGCAATCACGCCCAGACCGGCGACGTCCTTTCCAGCCTCCCACACTCCTCCGTGGGTGATGTCGATGAAGTTTCCGGCGTCGTCGTAGTTATAGTCATCTACTTCCTCGCCCATATACCATACGTTTCCGGCATCGTCCTGGGCGTACCAATCAAAGGTATCCTCCACGATGATGTCGTCGATAAAAGCACGATCACGAACCACGCGACTGATGACACCCATCACCTCCCGTGTTTCGTTCAACACCTCGATGACAATTCGCTCCGTGCCGTCTGTTGTCTCACCTTGATACGTAAGTACTGTACCCGGGGTCAGCGGAAAGAACGGGTTGTCGATGGTCGTGGGATTCGTAAACCTCGATGCGTTGAAATCAGGAACGGTATCGGGAACGGAGACGCCGCCTCGCTGGAGGCATCCCGTTCCCCCAACAATCAAACAAGCGCAGAACAAACGAATCTGCACCTCGGCGGTATTCATAAGTTGTATCATTCTTGAACTCCTTCATTCAAAGTGGAGAACCGATCTCCATTGGGTGTGGCGCCGGTTTCAACGGGTGCGAATCCGGTTGACCGGCCTGAGCAGTCATGATGTGGTTCCTTTGGCCAAGTAACCGACGATAGTGACAGTGCCCGACACCCTGCGAGCGTAGGGCCGAACACGACGTCAATCTTCGTCTTTATCATCTCCCTCTTTCTCACCCTTCTTGTCCGCGTCTTCGTGGAACTCACGCCCATCGGCGGTGAGAATCATCTCGCGGGTTTTTCCATCCTTCTTGAAATGACCTTCGTAGAGATAGAGCGTTTTTTTCTCAAATTGGATCGCAACATCTTTACCGGCTTCTTTCTCCAGCATCGCACGAACCGCGGCGGGGACCTTAGTTGCCGGGATGGACTCTTCCAACTCCACCACGTCGCCGCCTTCGGTCACCAGCCCGTCGACGTTTCCGTCCGGTCCTTTCCACGAGCCTTCGTAAAACTTGTGCCCGTGTTCGATTTCCTCGGCGAATTCCGTGAACGCCGCCCCTCCGGAAAGCTTCTTCAGCGCGGCCATCGCCGCCGCCGGCACTTCGTTCTCCTTGACTTTTCTCTCCGATTCCAGGTTCTCTTTTTTCTCTTCCGCCCAGACCCAAAGACCGCTTGTGACGAACACGCCGAACACAAACAACATGGCCGCCGAGCTCTTTCGAAACATGATTGACTCCTTCATCTGTTAGAACTCCTACATCTCCGCGCGGTCATCCGCATTGATCCACGCCTGCGACGTTTTACACGATTCAACATGAGAGGATGATGAGAAGAGATTCAATGAGAAAAACAATTCCGCCCCCTCCAAACACCTGAAACGCCACGCTCCGCGGCTTTTGCGCGGTCCGCGATGAAACTGCAACAGAATGGTTGTTCAAATATGTCGGTTGAACAGGTCGAGAAGTTCTCTCATGCGAACACTGTACGTGTGATCGCGCAAGGTTCTCGTTTGTCCGGCCAGCGCGATTTTCTTGCGCTCTTCGTCATGGGTGAGAAAGTATTTGATTTTCTCGATGCCTTCGCGAGAGTTTTCGAATGTGGTGATGTCGCGTCCGGGTTCGAAGATCTCGCCGAGGTTTTCTTTCCATTCGGTCAGCAAACAAGTTCCCACTCCGGTGGCTTCGTACATGCGCATGTTGCCGGCGATGTTGGCTGGACTTTCACCTTCGACATCGATTCGGGCGTGATAATTCAAGGTGATTCGAGAATTGTGGAGTATTTCGTACATGGATAATCCCCAGGCTTCGCCGTGGTGTTGGCGACGAATCGGTGAATCCGCCACGGTTTGCTCAAGACCGTATCCGAAGATGTGGATGGGGACTTCGGCCAGTAAATCCTCCAACCAGGAAATCCGTTCCGTGTGATTTGAAGCGAACCCTCCGACAAAGGATACGTCGTATTTTGGTTGAGCGAACGGCAGGCGGGAGAGGATTCGACTGTCGAAGGCGAGGTTCATTCGTTCGGTTTTAATGCCGCGTCGGCGAAAATAATATAAGAGCGGCGGCCAGAAGGATATCATGCCGTCGTAGGCGGCGAATGTGCGTTTTGGCGGTAACGGCGACGCGATTTGACCGACAAGAAACCGCACGGTTTTTTTCATGTCGGCGAGGAATGCATCGCCCAAAGGGCACCACTCAAAGACCAGCAAGATATCCGGGCGATAGTGGTTGATTTGAGCGGCCACGATCTGGCGACGGCGGTCGTGAATATTCGCGAACGGTTCAACGTCGTGTTCTTGGGCCCATTGCGATTGAAGAACATCCGCGTTGCAGATTACTTCTTGCGCTTCGGCGCCAGCGGCGCGCAGTCCCGTCGAGTAGGCGTCGCTTACCCCGAAACACTTCGCAAAAATTCGGTTGATTTGTTGATCGTAGGCGAGAGTCGAGAGATCAGGCTCCTTGCGATAAAGATCGGTGAGGAACTCTGGGTAATACGTGTCGATGATGAGGATACGAGGCACGTCTAGTGACCCTCATCGGTTGAACGGGCATGGGATTCGGGTGGTTGTGCCGGAAGATTCACGCGCGCGGCGGCGATATGCAGATCACTCCAGGCCTGCCGGAGTCGAATCCGCGAGAGGACTAGATTGGCATCCGCGCCGACGTAATCTCGCTGGGCTTCATTGAGACGGGTCAGGGGTTCCTTGCCGGCCACGTAACCGGCTTGGACAATTCGGCGATGCTCCGCCGCGGTGGTAAGGCGCTCCCGTTGCAAAGTAATTTGCAGTTGAGCTTCGAATACTTGAATGACGGCGGTTCGAGTTTCGGCAACGACGGCCAGTCGCAATCGATGGAGATTCGCTTCAGCTTCCGTTTGCAGGCTTTGGGCCTGAAGCACTCGTGCGCGACGACTGCCTCCGGTGTAGACCTCCCACCGGAATTCCATTCCGGCGGCGGAGGATTGATCGTCCACATCGTAATTGAAATCGGAACTGCGATCGAAACCCCAGGACGCGCTGACGCCGACGCTCGGCAAGTAGAGCCCCCTGACGGCCCGGACGTTTTCCCTTTCGCTGCCGAGCAATTCCCGAAACTGTCGTAAATCCGGGCGATTTCGCAAGGCTTCGTCGACCCAGGTTTCAGGTTGAGGGGCAGCCAGATCAGCGGCGGATTCGTCCTCAAGAGGCGCCAAAGCCAAGTCGCTGGGCAGAACAACATCTCCTACGCCCATCAATTCGGCCAAAACGATTCGTCCCGTGTCCCGAAAACCGATGGCGGCGGTTACGTCGGCCTTTGCAGCCAACACACGGACGCGAAAGTTGTCGACATCCGCCGAAGTAGCACGACCCGCCGTGCGGAGTTTCTCCGTCTCTTGAAGTTGTTCCTTGCCGAAGGCTTCATCGGCTTGGGCGATGCGAAGTCGTTCCTCGGCCAATTGGACTTGGTAGTAGGCCGAGTTCACCGCGTCGATGATTCGCCGCCTCACATCTTGCAAGGAAAGATCGGCCGCATGGCGCAGGTATTTGGCTGCGGCCACTTGGGCGTCGCGAATGAACCCGTCGAACAAAGTCCATGTACCGGTAAATGCGGTGCTGTGTTCGCTGAAGGAATTTCGATTTCCTCCCGCACCGCCGCCAAAGAGAGGACGTCGCAACGCGTTGATAAGCGTGGTGATCGCGAACGTGTTGGGGTCCACGTCGGCCGGAACGGTTGGAGAAGGTTGAAGAAGCGTCCCCAGACGGTTTCGACTCGCGGGGGTATGAAAGGTTCGCGTGGCGTTGTGCGTGATAAGAATCGAGGGGGAGTACCGAGAAAACGCCTCGTCCAATTTCGCCGCTGCGGCGAGAAGTCTCGCCTGGGCCGCGTGAATATCGGGATTATCTCGGAGAGCAATCTCCCGGGCAACATTCAAGGGCAAGGTACTTTCATTCAGAAAATCATTCGCAGAGTCAGCAGTCGCCGGCTGGGGAGTTCCCGGCTGGGTGATCGGGGTCGTGCTCTCTCGTTGGGTTCTTATTGTCGCCACGTGTCGAGCGACGGAATCATGGTCGTGTTGTTGCTCAACTTGGCACGAGGAGAGGATCAGCGCAAAACCGACCAGGAGTGTCAGAGGTCTGGCAGTCACCATGAAAACTCGTGTTTTTCGTTTCATGATTCCGCTTCGTAGTGGTCGTTGTTTTGATTTCACTGGATCAGCATCCTTGCTTTGTGACTCGCCGCGTCATGCGGCCATGACGGCGCCATCGTGAAGCGCGGATTCCACTTGTTCCGCCGACGGATACACTCCGCCGCGACGTAACCAACGGGTGAATCGTTGCATGTCGTTCATGACCAGATACAAAGCGGGAACAACCAACAACGTAAGCACCATGGCGAAGCACAAACCGAAGGCCACGGAAATGGCGATCGGAATCAAGGGGATGGCTTGGGTGCTCTTTTCGGCCAATAGTGGGGCCATGCCCGCGACGTTCGTGATCGCCGTGAGAAATACGGCGATGACTCGGCTTTCGGCGCCGCGAACAACCGAATCATGGACCGACATTCCCTCGGAAAGATTTCGATGGATTTCGTCAACCAAAACCAGGGCGTCATTCACCACAATTCCAGCAAGCGAGGTCATGCCGAATACGCTCATCAGGCTGAGTTCAAATCCCATGACCGAGTGCCCCACAATGGCACCGACAAGGCCCAAGGGCACCGCGGTCATCAGAATCAGCGGTTTGACATAGGATCGTAAAGCGGCGCCCAGGATGGCGTAGGAAGCCAAACCGGCCACGACGAAGGCGAGAAACAGACTGCGCAACGATTGATCGATTCGCTTTCGTTGGCCGTCAATCCGATAGGTGACGCCGGGAAAACGGTCCCGCAGCTCGGGAAGAAAAGACTTCTCCAGATCCAAAACGATTTGTTCGGCGTTGGCCACTCTTTCGTCCACATCCGCCTGAACGCGAACTCGACGTTTGCCGTCTTGTCGACCGATCGCGGAGAAGCCCCGTTCCATTTGGGTATCCGCCACCTCGTGAAACGGAACGAAGTCTCCCGTGGGTGTTCGTACGCGAAGCTGGCCGATCGCTCCGAGACTCTGGCGTTCGGGGTCCGCATGGCTCACGACGACCTTGACTTCCTCAAGACCACGCTGCAATCGGATCGCTTCTCCGCCGAAAAGTCCGTATCGCAATTGGGTGGCCAATTCGCCCAGCGTAAGGCCCAAATTTCGAGCGGCGGTTTTCAGGGAAACCTGAAGTTCGCGTTTGCCGGGTAGGAGGTCATCATCAATATCCGAAACGCCCACAAAACCTGCCAGCTTGGCTTCGAGTTCGTCTGAAGCGCGACGAAGTTCATCCAGATCGTCCCCCAAAAGTCGAATCTCAATCGGCTTATCCGTGGGGCCTAGCTCCTCTCGCGTGATCGTGAATACTTCGGCTTGAGAAATTTCACCGACCTGAGATCGCCAGCCGTCCACGACGGCGGAGACATCCAGAATTCTCTGTTCGGCGGGTGTCAGTTCAACGGTCACTTCGCAAAGTCCGCTGCCCCGTTTGGTGATGAAGTCCGTCCATTCCCCCACCACGGACGACACGTGTCGAACCAAGTCGCCCTCGGATTGGTGATGAAGCTTGGGATCGGTGTTGAGGGCGAGCGCGGCAGCTTCCAGTCGGGCGACGGTGGCTTGGCTGACCTCCACCGGCGTTCCTTCTGGAAAACGAACCCGAGCTCGGATTGTATTGCAATCCAACTTTGGGAATAGAACAAACGGGGTTCGTCCGCCCCACACCAGTCCCGCACAGATCATGAGCGCCGCGGTTGACCCGGCCACGACCACGAATCGAGTGCGGACGAGAAAGGTAACCATCGGACGATACCCGCGTGTGATGCCGAATTGAATCCAACGGTCCAATCGATCTCGAACTCTTCCGCGCCAGGATGATTTTGCATGTTTCTTTTGCAGACCTGCCCATTCGCAAAGATGGGCGGGGAGGATGACAAACGCCTCGGCAAGGGAAGCCCCGATGCTGGCGATCACCACCACCGGCAGCACAAAAATCAATTTACCCATGACGCCTTCCACGAAAAGCATGGGCATGAACATGATGCACGTAGTCAGGGATGAAGTGATGACCGGCAACCAAACGCGCGAGGTGCCTTCGACTGCCGCCAATGCAGGTGTCAACCCCTCTTTTTCGCGGGCCAGAACGCTGTCGGCGATGACAATCGAGTCGTCGAGAACAATCGCATCGGCCATGATGAGCCCGAACAGACTGATGAGAT
The DNA here is from genome assembly GCA_038043045.1 of Planctomycetota bacterium. GTDB lineage: Bacteria > Planctomycetota > Phycisphaerae > UBA1845 > UBA1845 > JBBTCX01. The sequence continues at coordinate 8,820 of JBBTCX010000047.1, forward strand.
TCAGCGAGGAACCGGTCAACCACATCACGAGAAGCGCGCCGCCCATGGCCACCGGTAATCCCATGGCGACTCCCAGCGCGGCGCGAAGGTCCATGAAAAAAAGCAGGCAAATGAGCAACAGGGCCATTCCCACCAAACCGTTTTGGATCAGCATCCCGATGCGAGCATCGACATCGCGCGACTTGTCCGCCAAGATCGCCAAATGAACACCGTCGGGCATTTCGCGCTGTTTTTTCACGACGTATTCACGGACCGCGCCGGCGATCGTGCTGATGTCTTCTTGTTTGGTCTTGAGCACATGGAGGGTGGCGCCGGGTTCGCCATCGACTCGACCGAACAACGGAGCATCTTCAAAAGCGTCCTTGATTTCCGCGATTTGCCCCAGTCGAACCGACGAACCGTCCGGTCGAGCAATGACCACCAGGTCTTCGAACTCACGGGCGGTATAGCGCTGACCCCTCGTGCGAATGTTGATTTCTTCATCGGGGGTGCGAAGCGTTCCCGCGGGAAGGTCCAAGCTCCCGCGCGAGATGGCCTCGATCAAGTGTTGAAGCGAAAGACCATATTGGCGCAACGTGTCTCCGCTTGCTCGAACGGAAATCTCATAGTCTCGAACCCCGGAAGAAGTGACCTGAGAAATGCGAGGATCGGCAAGCAATTCGGACCGAATCTCCTCGGTAAACGATTTGATGACTTGTTCGGGCACACTCCCATGCACCGCCACCGTGATGACCGCGTTGCGGACGATGCTTTCCTCGACGATGGGTTTCTGGGCCTCTTTCGGAAAGGTCCGAATCGCGTTGACCCGGTCCTGCACTTGCCGGAGAATTTCGCCGGTGGAAGCAACTTTTGGATCGAAGGCCGCAATCACAACCCCAACACCGTCCGAAGCAACGGAACCGATTTCCCAAATCCCCGGGATGCCTTCCATGGCTTGTTCCATCTTGACGCAGATGCCCTCTTCCACGTCTCGCGGACTGGCACCGGGATAAACGACGGTAGCGGTGAGATGATCGATGGCGGTTTCGGGAAACGTCTCACGCGGGAGTTGATAGGCGACGACGATCCCGCCGACGAAAATGCCCAGCGCCGTCAAATTAGAAAGCACGGGGTTGCGAACAAACGGGGTAATGAAACCGCGAATCAACGACATCCATCATCCTCACGGGCGTGTTCGAGCACGTGGCCACAACCATGCGACGATTCGCTCTGCTTCCCGCCGTACGACACCCAGTGTCCGAAGCTGGTGGGCGATGTCAACCGTTTACGAACTCGAATTCATCTTGCAACGCTTGATCGTGGCGGGTAGTCTTCGCGTCAACAGGCGCGCCAGATGCGATGGACAACCCCGTCTTTCGGATAGATCATGCAGAAAACCATCGATTTTCGCATTGTCGTGATTACCGACACGTTCTTCGAAGTGAACGGCATCGGTTCTTATTACCGAACCCTTCTCGATTGGTGTCGACGCACCCGTGGAGGAAATTACACCATCGTCTGTCCGCGTCGAGACGATTTGGCACAAGGGGATGTGGCCGACGATGTCATTCCGATCGACCCGGCTATCCCTGTTCCAAACTGGCTGTACAAGGATTTGCCGTTGGGGATCTATTCCACCTCCGCGGTGTGCAAGGTGTTGAAGTCCATTCCCGGACCCAAAGTGATTCATGTGGCCACTTCGGGAATGCTGGGCGCGGCGGGCGCTCGAGCGGCGCGACGACTTCGATTACCGTTGGTCGGTTTTTTTCATACGGATTTGCGGATTCTTCGCATCTACGGTCGAAGGCTCTTCTCCACATTCGGGGAGTGGGCCGGATCTCGAGTAGCCTATTGGGCGGATCGATTGGCGTACAATCGGTGTCAAGCTGTTCTAGCGCCGAGCCCCACAGCTCGGGACAGTGTGCGCAAGTTCTATTCCGGACCGGTGAGCATGTTGCCGTATCCGCTCAACGTGGACCGGTTTCGTCCGGCCTCAACCCGAACGGGCGGTTTTCGAGACCGTTATGGCCGCGATGGAACCGTACTCGTAGCCGCAATCGGTCGAGTGGCTCAAGAGAAGAATCTCGATCTGATTTGCAAATATTTAGACAGCGATCCGCGTATTTCGCTGGTCATCGTCGGAGACGGTCCCTATAGCGACGCGTTGAGAAAAAGATGGAACGTACGGATCACGGGTTTTCTGTCCGGGCAAGACTTGGTGGATGCCTACCAACAGGCCGACATCTTCGTGCAGCTTTCGCTGATCGAGACGTTTGGGTTCTGCGTAGCCGAAGCGCTCGCGTGTGGTTTGCCTTCCGTGGTGTTGCGGTCGACGGGTCTTTCGGCCACCCTCCCTCCGGAAAGTGGCGTCGAACTACTCCATGAGTCGGAGATCCCCGAATTGGCGGATCGCTGTGTCGGGTTTGCGCGTGACCCGAAGCGTCATCAAGAAGCGGCTGTCCGCGCGCGAGAGTTTGCCCTTCGTTACTCTCCCGACGTTTTGATCCCCCAGTTCATCGACTTTCATCGATCCTTTTTAGGGGGTTAATGGACGCCGATGAGCCAGAGGGGTCGAATGACGTAAGGTCGTGAGTCAACAAAGCAAGAGAACGGGAAATGACGTTGTCCATCCGAGTCAAGGAAGAAGGTCCGTCCGTTTGTCTCCATCGCACTTTCATTCCCGCGACGGGCCTTGCTATGGGCGACACGACGATTCGGTCGCCTTCGAGAAGTTCACAAACGGATTGGCCGTCGCGACCCCGATGATCCACGAGCACCTCTTCGCCGATCGTCCGCAAAACCGTGACGCGACGCTGTTCCAACCGACCCTCGGCACCCGACGAAGAGGCCACATCATCAGGCCGTACGACATAAACCCATTGCTCGTTGTGAAGAGCACGTCGCGGAATCAACAGCGCGGCATTGAGCGGTTGCGCGGGAAGCTCCACGCGGCAATACATCCCCACGGATAACCCGGCGCCCATCACGGTATTCCGATCGAACGGCGACCGTTCCCCGTCCTTCACCTCAATGACCATGCGGGCGGTCCGAGTCGATTCATCGACTCGTTCAAATCGCGTCACCCGTCCTCGCCATTCAAGTTGTCGATCCGACAGCGACCAAACCACGCGGGTATCCGCCGCCTCTTCGTTTCCGTCGCCCGTCTCCAACGCCTGAGGCCGAATATCCTCGCGCAGCCATTGCAAATCGATTGGGTCCACGCCGACCGATAGTTCGAAAAACTCCGCATCTGAAATGGTGGCGATGGAAAAAAACGCCGTCACCACTTGCGAGGCATTGGCTTGGACCGCTTCCACCCGAGCACGGAACGGCGACAGAATCTTGGTGTTTTCCAATTCGTACGACATCTGGCGAAGCCGAGCCTGCGCCGCCTCAAGTTGTGCCGCGGTCTCTTCTCGTGCGTGCGGCAACATGGCCAGGGCGCTTCGAAGTTCCACCAACGCGTCTTTCTGCCGAAGAGATTTTTGTCGAACCACGTCCACTTCGCGTTGGGTGCCCACATGGTCATTACGAAATAAGTTTTCCGACGCCGAAAGGTCGGCTTCGTCGATCGAAAGCATCTGCTCGGCGTTGGCGATTCTTTCCTTCAAATCGCCGGCTTGTTGATCATGGCGGCGACCGGCGGCCCCCAAGGCCCGGACCTCGGCTTCGCCTTGACGTACGCGGGATTCATAGATCGTGGGATCAATTTCAAACAACAGATCGCCACGGGGAATCACCTTTCCAACGGCCAAGTCCTTGTTCACTTGGGTGAGTTTCCCGCTGACTTGCGGGATGATGTTCACCTGATGTTTTGGCCGGACAGTGCCAAACCCGACCACGGGAGAATTTGCCTCGCCATATCGCGCGGCCGAAACCTGAACCTCTGGAACCAACGGCGTCTGGACATGCGTGGGCGCTACCGGTCGCGTTTGAACCAACCCGTACATCACCGCCGCGCCACCGATCAAGCACAAAACACTGGTCACCGCCAGGATGATTCGCCTCGTCCATTCCATAGACTTCTCACCGCAATTCCGATTTCGCCAGGTCCATCCGCCGTGATGACGCTCAACCCTCTTGTCCCGGAAACATTCTTTTGGGGAATAATGACCGCTTCGCCTCAATTCCCCTGTTCCTTTGCAAAAGGACGCGCCATTATCCTCTTGCAAACTAAGCCGTCAACGAACAAAGTAACGGGCTTCAATATTTCGGCAAGTCTTGCGCGTGGAAAGCGACAAATCTGCGTACGAAACATAGTTGTGACAAAAGTGTATCGTTTGCGGGGCATTCCTTAGCGCGTGAATGGACAGTTGATCAGTGACATGCTTTGTCACCCCTCTCGAATCCACACTCGACGGTACCCATTTCCCCGCGAGCCGAATTGCGACGACCCATCAAGACCGACCCCTGTGAATCAAGTGCGATCTCGCTGCAGTCTGACCTAGCGGAGGCGCCGCTTACGCCGTTTCGGAAAGTCGAATCGTCTCCGCCAAGAACAACAGACTCTCGGACAGAATTGCTCAAAGAGCAGTGGCACAAGAGCGAAGGAAGAAAATGTGCGATCCATGACCCGCCTTTCGATACTTTTACGGAGCGGACGGCGGAGTCGTGGTCGTTCGAGCGGCGAGGGTTTGGCGGATCGCGGCGGGTGAGAAGCTGATCACCACGTCCCGATCGGTGACGACGACACCGGGACCGTCCAAGCCAAAACGGATGAACCAAGTGCCGTCCGGGTCATGGACGAGTGACAGGATGCTGGCACCCTTCAATTGCTCCTGGGCGTATTGACAAAGGCGATCCACTTTCGCCCGCAAGGCCGCGACGTCTCCGCTTACTGGGATTTGCACGGTGACCGCCAAGGGAATACCGAGGGCATGGGGCGGGTAATTGTGCACGACGATTGGTGCGCGGAGGTGATCGAGTACATCGCGCTCGATGACGACTTGGGATGCGGACTCCATCTGTCGCCAGGAATCTAAACAGGACTGTCGGGCGGGCGGACTCTTGGCGGCGAGGTACGCATCCCATCCCATCTTGTAGAGTTCCGACGGAGTGACATCCAGTGACATCACCCAGGCGGCATCACGTGGAATGGTAGATTCCTCCGACGCCGTCAACGGACGGGCAAGGAGACGATGAACCGTTTGGGTGTCTTTCTCCGTGGAGGCCTGCAGAAGAACGGCTCGACCGCTTTGCTTGAGTGTGGCCATCAGTTGCGATGATCCTTCCAGTCGCAACACGCGTTGAACCTCAGCGATTTTCTCTTTCAATCCGGTGTCGCCCATCGTTCCAGCTCGCCTCAGATTCACGTATAGGGCGGCTTTGGCGTCGGGCACACGAAGTTGATCGAAGGCTTGACCGAACCAACGATCTTGGATCAAGCGACCGCTGGGATCCTCCGACGCTGCCGCGATTTTTTCATAGGCCTGGTCGCCGATGGTGATCACGTACAAATCTCCACGACGACCCCACTGGATGACCGCCCAATCGGGAAGTCTCTTGTCGCGGAGAAGTTGAACGGGTCGATTTTGAATCGTGGATTGGGTGAGTTGGGCATGTTCGTTGTTGGTGTATTTGGCGAGGAGGTTCTGAATCCGGCGATCCACCGAAGAAGGGTCCGGCCCGGTGTGAATCAACAACGCCGCTTGGCATCGGGACAATTCGTGGCCGCCATCGGAACGTGGAGCGGCATCGATGTCGAGGAGAATGGCGGCATGGGGAAATGTAGTGAGCGTTTCGAGGGCACTCAAAACGTCGATCCAGACGCGGACGGAGATATCCACATTGGAGAATACACCCCACTTGGAGGCTTGCTCGGCCAATCGGCTGAGAAGCTGAACCGTTCCCGGTGGCTGTGTGTTTTGATCGGGAGAGATTGCATCCGGGTGGAAAAAGTATGCGGCGATGGCGGAAGCGGGAACCGCATTGACAAGGGGCGATGGTGCACCAAGGGGGCCTGGGGCAAGAGTCGCAACCGCCGCGAACAGACTACCACACCAATGAGTCATTGAACGGAACTCCAAAAGTTAATAGCCGGCGCTTATTGTATCGCCGAATCGGCGGCGTGCTTGTCCTCGGGAGATTTCCTATAGTCCATGATTGTTCAAAACAGAATAGACTGGTTCGCGGCGAACATTGAAACGACGGATGGAGATAGCGAATCCGTTGTATGGCGAAGAAGTATGGAAGCGGGCCGACGGTTTCGATTCTCACTTGCTCGAAGAATCAGCTTGCTGATGGGGGTGGCGGTTCTGTTGACCATCGGCGTGACCTTGGCGTTTCCGTGGTTTCAGATGGACGCCTTGGATCAACAGGTCGCGCTGCTTCAGGCAAAACGGTTGGCATCGATCGCGCGAGAGGCGGCTGATCTTTACCGACCGGATTGGGTTGCACTTCAGGTGCAATTGGCTCGGCAATGGCCGGAGCTTGCCGCGCAACATGGTCTTGTGGGAGGCTGCCCGACTCTTGTTCTCGTCGATGTGGAGCTTTGGCGAAGTTCCGGATTTCGACAGGAAGCCGCGGATCGACTGACCCGCGACACGGATCAATTGTACTTTTGGCGAATTCAAGATGAGGGTCGGCTCTTCCGGTTTGCGATGGCGGTTCGGGGGACGGTTGCGGACAGATATCCTCATGTGCTGCGGGGCATGATCGATGTTCGCCTTCCGCTGTCGCCAGAGCGTGGGGCGTGGAATTCGTTTGCCACATTTCTTGCCGGATCCAGCGGCGCGGTACTGGCGATTTTGGTTTTTTACATCGTCTGCCAACGGCTGATCCTGACGCCCGTCGTAAGCCTTCGCAACGTCGCGGCCCAAGCGGCGACCGGTGATTTGGAAGTTCGATCGACGCTTCATAGCGGAGACGAGTTTCAAGATTTGTCGGATACGCTGAATGACATGCTGGTGCACCTTCGGGATGCCCAGGAGCAGCAGAAGACCATCAACCGATCGCTGGACATCAAGCTGGGTGAATTGGCCGAAGCGAATGTGGCCCTGTATGAATCCAACCGTCTGAAGAGCGAGTTTCTTGCAAACGTAAGCCATGAACTTCGAACGCCGCTGGTTTCGATCATCGGGTTTGCGGAATTGCTCCGGGATTCCTGGGGGAATCCGAATGTCGAGTCCGGGCGACTGACCCGCTACACGGAACATATTCTGACCAGTGGACGGAGTCTCTTGGACATCATCAATGACCTCCTGGACCTTGCGAAGATCGAAGCCGGAAAAATGGAAATCCATCTCTCCGAGTTTTCGCTGTCCGACCTCGGGAAGGACTTGGCCGACTTTGTTCGCCCGCTTGCGGAAAAGCGATCGCAAACGTTGCAGTTGGAAATCTCCGACGGGTTGAGTCGCATGAACAGTGACTCCGGCAAGATCAAGCAAATTCTGTATAATCTTTTGAGCAACGCCATCAAATTCACGCCCGACGATGGATTGATTACGCTGCGGATCGAAGCCTTGGATGATCGGCTCGCCCGACTGATGGTCCAAGACACGGGACCGGGAATACCCATCGATCAACAGAACTTGATTTTCGAAAAGTTTCAACAAGTGGATTCGTCGAAGACGCGCGAGTATCAGGGAACGGGCCTTGGGTTGGCGATCACCAAGGAATTGGTGGCGGTGCTTGGCGGAACGATCGGACTTCGCAGCGAACCCGGACAAGGCGCAGCTTTTTGGGTGGACCTACCGTTTGTGGCTCAAGCCGTGGTTACGCGTCGAAAAATCCGGCTGACCTGATCGTCGGACACCGCTGTTCGTGCCGTTCCGAACGCCTCGTAGAGCAAATGTCGCCCTACCCACTGACCGCACGTTGTCACTGGCACTTCTGATCGACGGTTGGAACCAGCCTGATTGCGTGAGATTCATTTCGGCAAAAGTCCGCAAACGGGTTCAGCGTTAAGTTCCGCAACGCCGACACCGATACCCCCAATAGAGGTCCGACTGAGTTCAAAATGTGATCGGACCTTTCCGTTGGGGTGCGATATGCCGATTACTGTTCTTTGCCCTCGACTTCGCTGCCGAGCCATTCTCCGCGTTCCAGACAGCGTCCGCGGCAAGAAAGTCCGTTGCTCCACCTGTGGCCACCCTTTTCTGATCCCGGAACCGGGAAAAGACAGCCCCGGATCGCCCGCTCCATCTAAAAACTCAAAACAACCCGCTCCGGCCAAGAATCGTGATTAACCGGGACAATCCCCCTGATTTCACGTTTCCATGTAATACCATGTAATTTGCCCATTCCCAAATTCATCCAATCAAACGAATATCGCACTGAAACTCGACCTTCCCAGCAACAGCGCTAGAATGATTCGGAGTTACACAGATGCGCCAAACGCGCGTCAATTTCTTTGCTGAACAACGGCACTCTTGCACGCGAAATAGTGCCTCCCGGAATTTCACAAGCCCTCCCCGAAAGCGTACTTTTTTAAAATTCCCGATTTACAAACATGGTGGAGGCCGATAACATGGCCGACCGTCACAGTTTATTTGGTTACTTAGCCGTCTTTCAGATATGGGCAAGAAGAAGCCGATGTTCAAAAAGGTCCGCCGATCGGAATTCGTACGCGTTCGTTCCAGCTCAGGAGGTATTTTCCCCTTGAAGACACGTGAAAAATGTTTTCTCGGCGGATGCTCCAACGAGGCCATTTCCATACCTGACCCAATTGCCTGCGAGCTCGAAGGGGGGCTGTGCTTTCATCATTTGCATGAAAAATATGGGGGAGAGGGGATCAAACGGTGGTTTCAACATTTTATCGTCTTGGCTGAGACGCATGGCAAGCTTGAAGATTTAGATTGGGTCAATGCCAAGGTTGTTGGGTCACAGATCGAAAACGAAACGTATATTTTTCCACCGCGAACCGTTTTTAGAGTGTACTTTGGTGGTGCCAGCCTAAGCCATGTCGACTTCCCGAACGCAGTTTTCAAACCAACACTCAATCACGACAACGATCAACCAAAGGCGGAACCCCTTCAAGGTGCGAGATTCGACGACTGCAAGTTCGAAGGTGCGGAATTTCGCATAGGTGAGCTTAGGGATGTGGTCTTTGATCATTGCGACTTGACCAAGACACGATGGCCCGGCCTGGAAAACGGCGACGGCTGGACGGACGCGCATGGTTGCAGCCTGTCGAATGTAAAGTTTGTGGATTCTGATATTGGCAAATTGAGGATATCCGGAATTCGTCTTCAAAATATCGATTTTACCGGCGCTAAGATTGATGAATTGCATGTCATTGGCGGCCAATGGGAGAACGTGGATTTCTCCCTTGTCACCTCACTGAGCCCCCACCAGCTTTCCGTGAGCGGCGGACTCGTGATTGGCGACGGCTGCAAACTACCAGCAGGGTTTCAAACGCACATCGATGCGCTCGTCGAGACTGGCGCTATTGAACGAAAGGGTGAAATCGAGTGGGTAGATGTAGAGTCCCCTTGCGAACCGATTGAGGAGAATGGCAGTGATCTAGCTGATTCTCGGATTGATCTGCCGGCTGAATTTCCAACGGGAGCAAGCGAGCAACAGGTAACTAGGCTGATCAAGAAAGCGCTGCATCATTCCCAAGAATTGTCACGACTGCCAAGTTCCTGGCAAACGGTTTGGGATATTGGTGATGCAGCCGTCGCGTGTGCAACCCTTGGCCTGGTGGCGACGGCAATCGCTGCAATTCTAGGATCGCAATACGTCGGATTGTTTGGCGGCGCGGCTTTTATCGTTGCGTTTCTCACACGGATTCTCGTCTCAAGACAAGCAAACGCCACCGAGTAGTGGATGAAATCAGTCCCGGTCTAGGCCCGTACGCACGGAGGCTCGGCCTGCCATAATGGAAGACAAACTCAAATTCCTATTGAAAATTGCGGGAAATCCGTGGTTTAGCATTCCGACTGGTTTGATTTGGTGGTTTGTGGGACTGGGAGGTGTGTGCTGGCTCGATGAGCGGACAGGTCTTTTGACGTCCATGAAGCTTACCCCTTGCCAATGGGTACTCACAAAACGCGAGCCTATATTTCTGGAGCACATTTTTGTACCCGTAATGGTCTTCGTAGCGCCATGGGTGGCACTCGGCAAAAGCAGAAATAGGAAAAGGTTGGAACGACAACGCACCGATCTGATCCAACAAATGGCTGTATTCACGACTATCCTGGATCGCCTTTCCGAGGCGGCATCCAACAAGAAAACCCCCAACCGAGAGTCCGAGATCAAAGCAATCCAGAAATCAATTAAGGCCCTCAGCCAAACACTGGAGGAGGTTGAACGCCAATACAGGCACATCCTCAAGAACAAGTGATGCACGATTCCGTTTCCCAGCTATTTCGTTTTGTACAGTGCCATGCCGTGGCATATACGGAAAAGGGTCGTCAATCGAAATCTTCGATGGGTCGCGGTTGATTCATCATTCGCGAAAAGCGACTTATTATCGGTCCATAATTAGGTCCGTTAACTCAACGGTAATGTCCTATAATTCCTTGAAAAAAGCGGCTTGTACGCACTATTTTTCCCGTAAACATTTATCAATAAATAAGTTACGGCGGCTAATCGTCTAAAACCCTCGAAAACCGCATTTCTCACCGAGCGCCTCGCGCGTTATGTAAGGGTAGAGCGCGGGCAATTAAGGTGTTCTCTCACAGGAGGAGACGCAAAACTAACCGATGTCCATAGGAAGCATCCAGATAGATAAGGAGATATCATTGGATGATTCGTGGCTGTGGAACTTGACCAACCACGTCGACGACTCACAATCGGAATACGAGGATCGAAAAAAACGAAGTTCCGATAACCAATGGCACCCTAAAAAGGAGAAGCCCGAATGACATTCAAGAAAACCCGACGAGCCACAGGGCTTCATATAGCCACCGTGCTTTTTCTAATTCTACCTGCGTTGACGATGGCGTTTCAAAGCGACGATGTGGTCGAGGTTCAAGCCACCGGGGAAGGTCTCAGCGAAGATGCCGCTCGAAAAGATGCTTTGCGAAAAGCTCTTGAGAAAGGCGGCGGAATTGAAATCAGTTCGCACAGCAAAGTCGAAAACTTCGAACTGATTCGTGACACCATTTACGCTCGCGCGGATGGCATCGTCACCGATTACAAACTGCTCGAAGAAGGCGAAGGTGCGGGAGGAACCCGCATTTGCAAAATCATGGCCAAGGTCAGCAAGCGGGCCATTGCCACGACGTGGGGCGAAGTCCAAAACGTGCTGGATCAAATCGGACGACCGGCGATTGTAGTCTGCATCCTGGAAAAGATCGACGGCAAATTGCAAGACAGCAGCATCCTTCAATCCAAAGTCGAAGAGCGGCTGCTCAAGGCCGGTTTTGATATTCGCGCGGGGGAACAAATCAAAGCGATCATGGAGAAAGAATCCGCCGATGCGGCCGTCGAGGACAACACCGCGAAAGTTCAAGCGCTCGCCAAGGATTTCGGCGCTCAGATTTTCATCACCGGCACTGCCAGTGCCGATGCCGCTGGTGTGCGCGAACTCGCGGGCGAACCGGTGGCCATGTACAACGGCGATGGAATGATCCGCATGTTTTATACGGATACGGCTCAACTTCTGGCGAGTGAATCGTTGGCAAACTGGCGCGGCGGAGCTCGCGGGTATCGAGAACGATCGCCACAGGCCGGAAAAAAGGCGCTCGAAAACGCCGGCGAGGAATTGGTCGAACGGTGTTATCAAACGGTGATGAAAAACTGGGCCACGCGTATCAGCGCCGGTGGCGAATTGACCCTGGAAATTGAAGGAATGACGATCGCTGACGGAATCAAGATCAAGAAGAAACTGCGCGAGATCGATCCGGATCGAATTGTCAGCGTCGACGGACCGTCGGCCACGAAGGGGATTATGACGTTCCGCATCAAGGCCAAGATGACCGCGGAAACGCTCGCGGAGTATTTGGTCGACGGCGATTGGGCAACAATCATGGATATCAAAGACTTGAAATCGAACCGCATTCAGGCGAAATGGATCGGGAAGTAAGGCGCTCTTACGAAACGGCGAAAAGTGCGAGGGTCCGTTGGA
>JBBTCX010000048.1:0-13585 GCA_038043045.1 Planctomycetota bacterium
CTAACACGAATCGCCGAAAAAAGCGCGCCAATAAGTCCGACAGCCTGCTAGGTCGAGGGGATTCGAACCGGCGCGTTGGATTCGCCTCACTTGAGGCCCGACGGGGTAGATCACCTAGCCATTTTTTGATACATTTCTATTCAGTGGACGAACAACGACAACGCGTAGACCGTTTGTGACGCGGGCATCCTCCCGCGAGACGATCGATTCGAAGGAAAAACTTTTTGGGCCGCGCCGGATTCATCGGGTTGGGTATAGCTGCAATCTGCGCACTTGTCGTCATCCGCCCCAATGAGTCATGGGCTTGGGGCAAATTCGAATCGGCGTCAAGTCGTGACGCAGTTCCCCATGAGACGATTCGCTCTCCACGGGAATGGCCCCGGTCCTCTTTGAGGCCTCGAGCGACCGTTCGGGAAAGCGAAGCAGCGGCGCGTCGTTGCGAACCGTGGGTTCGGGATGGCTATCGCAGTATTCAAGTTAACGTCGACGCGGAGGGTTGTAACATTTTGGGGGACGCGGCGAATGAGCCGTCGATTGCGACGGACCCGACGGATCCAAGACGCATCGTAATTGGTTGGCGGCAGTTTGATACGGTTGAGTCCAGTTTTCGTCAAGCCGGAGTGGCGTATAGTCGCGACAGCGGAAGGAATTGGACATTTCCCGGGGTTCTGGATCCGGGTGTGTTTCGAAGCGATCCGGTGTTGGGCGCGGATGCGGATGGGACGTTTTATTACCATAGTTTGCATATCAACAACGACGGATTGTACATCACGCATCTTTTCCGTTCCGAGGATCATGGGATTTCGTGGAGCGAGCCGGTGTATTCGTACGGTGGGGACAAGGCTTGGATGGCCATTGATCGGACCAAGGGGTCTGGTCGTGGTCACCTCTACTTTGCGTGGGATCAATTCGGTTGTTGCGGCAACAATATTTTCAACCGGTCGGTGGATGGCGGAACTACGTTTTCGTTACCGGTTCCCATTCCAAGCTTTCCGATCTTTGGGACCGTTGTGGTCGGTACGGATGGGGGGGTGTATGTCGCCGGCGCTCGAGCGGATAACGCATCGACGTTTGTGGTGATCAAATCCACCAATGCGGTGGACCCGATGCAGTCGCCCAGCTTTCAATCCGCGGCCAATGTCCCCATGCTCGGATCGCAGTCATCGTTTCAGTTTGCGAGTCCGAATCCGGGGGGACTTCTCGGTCAGGTGTGGATTGCGGTTGATCTATCTCGTGCGCGGCATCTTTATCTTCTTGCTTCGGTGAATCCCACGGGTTCTGACCCGCTGGATGTTCATTTTTCACGAAGCGTTGATGGGGGACGAAACTGGTCGCCGGCTGTTCGGGTCAATGACGACGTGCCGGGGAATTGGCAGTGGTTTGGGACAATGTCGGTGGCCCCGAATGGGCGGATCGACGTGGTGTGGAACGACACCCGTAATGGAGCCGATTTCATTTATTCGGAGCTTTACTATACGTTTTCCGACGATGCGGGGATGACGTGGGCGACCAGCGTAGCGGTGAGCCCGATGTTTGATAGTTGGGTGGGCTGGCCGCAACAGGAAAAAATCGGTGATTACTACCACATGGAGTCGGACAATCTTGGAGCGAATCTTGCCTATGCGGCGACGTTCAACGGTGAGCAGGATGTTTATTTTTTGCGGATCGGTTCATCGGACTGCAACGTGAACGGATTGGCCGATGATGGGGAGATTGCCTCGGGCTCGAGCATCGATCGCAATCGAAATGGAATTCCCGATGAATGCGAATGCGGCGAGAATTGTGTGATCGATCTGGATGGGAATGGTCGCGTCAATCTGGCTGACTTCCGACGGTATCCAACTTGTTTGACCGGGCCCGCGGACGGTGATCTTGGCGATTGCGGCCCGCATGATTTGTCGCAGGACGGTCACATCGACCTGCGAGATTTGGCCGATTTCCAAAATTGGTACATCCCGTCATAATATCCGCGACAAGACGGAAGGGCGCCTTCGATTTTTCGAATGAGAAATCGGGCGTACGATTGGAGAATGGCTGCATGATTGATGGAAAAGTTTCAATTCGAATCGACCGCTCCAGCACCTGCGACGCTCCGCACCAGGGGCGGGCGATGGTGCGCACGTTTCAGACTTTCCTGTACCTCGCTGCGATAGTCATCCCCTTCACGGCGAGCGCGGCACACGGTCACGACTGGCCTTTCTGGCGGGGGCCGGAGCAAACGGGAATGGTCCGTGAAAAGGCGGTGGTCACGTCGTGGTCGCAGCAGGGTGAAAACATATTGTGGCAGGTGCCGGTCGGAGGTCGAACGACGCCGATCGTGATGAATGGCCGCGTTTTTCTGATCGCGCCGGTGGGTGAGGGTCTTGGACTTCGAGAGCGCGTTATTTGTCTCGACGCGGACACCGGCAAGACTCTTTGGGAATATTCGTTCAACGTCTTTGACACGGACGTGGTGGAGAATCGGGTTGGGTGGACGTCGGTCACCGGGGATTTCGAGACGGGAAATATTTATGCCCACGGAACCGGGGGTGAATTGTTCTGTTTCGATCGAGATGGAAAGCTCCTGTGGAAGCGGTCGTTGCGTGAGGAGTTCGGACGGATCAGCGGGTATGGCGGTCGCTTGCTGAATCCGGTGATCGAAGAAGATCGCGTGATGGTCGGGTTTACCGCGTCGGGGTGGGGAGACCACGCAAAGCCGCTGATGAGATACGGAATCTTCGATAAGCGCACCGGTGCGGTGCTGCTGTGGGCGGGTCCTGGTGGGCCGCCGCAAGATACCACTTATTCCACGACCGTAACGGCGGTTGTCGACGGTTGGAGAACAATCATTGCGGGCAACGCGGACGGGGTTCTTTATGGGATGAAGGCGCGAACCGGAGAAACGCTGTGGTCGTATCGGTTAAGCAAGTTGGCCTTGAATACGACGCCGGTCGTGGATGGCACTTTCGTTTATGCCACACATGGGGAGGAGAACCCACAAGGTACGTTGATGGGTACGGTTGCGTGTATCGATGCCACGAAGCGAGGCGACATTACCGAAAGCGGCACCCTCTGGCGGGCGGACGGGATTGAGGTCGGATATGCGTCGCCGGCGATAGCCAATGGTCGCGTTTACGTCGTGGACAATTCGGCCAATTTGTTTTGCCTCGACGCCAAGGGCGGTAAGGAACATTGGCGACATAATTTGGGCCGGGTTGGGAAAGGCTCTCCGGTGGTGACATCGGATGGCATCATTTATGTCGGGGAACAGACGGGGACGTTTCACATTCTTCGAGATGCGGGGGACAAATGCGAGTCGCTGGATCGGGAGGAGTTCAAGCGTCCTGACGAAGCACTGGTGGAGATCTTCGGATCGCCGGCCGTGGCCAATGGGCGCGTGTATTTCATGACTCGTTACGCGACCTATTGCTTGGGTCGCAAGGATGCGCAAGTTCTCAAGGAGCCAATTCCTCCTTTTGCGAAGGAACGGGAGAACCCTGCGGAAGTCGCGACGACTTTGCAAGTGTTTCCGGGGGAAGTTTCGGTGGTTCCCGGCGAAAAAACGCAGTTTTCGGCCCGTTTTCTTGATGTTGGCACTCGTGTCGTGGCGGGGGACAAGGTGGAGTGGTCGTTGGCCGGGGTGAAAGGTCAGATCGATTCGAACGGTCTTTACACGGCACCGAGCGAGGCGGCGTTCACGGCCGGACAAATCGTAGTCAAGAGTGGTACGCTGGAGGCCAAGGCGCGGTTGCGGGTTTGTCCGAAATTGCCGTTTCGGGAAGATTTTGAAGGGATGGCCGCGGATAGCACTCCACCGGGGTGGATGGGCGTCGTCCGCAAGACGAAGATCGTGACACGAGATGGCAGTAAAGTGTTGCAGAAGCTGGCGGAGGACGCGTCGGCGCCGTTTATGAGAGTCAAGGCGTATATGTCGCCACCGGTCGCCGGTGGATATACCATGGTGGCGGATATGCTTGGAACACCGAAAGGGGAGCGGTTCCGTCCGGACATGGGGCTGATCAATTCTCGTTATGAACTGACGTTGATGGGAACGAACAACGTTCTGCGTTTGGAAAGTTGGACCCCCGTCCCGAGATTGCGGCACGACGTGGCGTTTGAATGGTCCACGGATCGGTGGTATCGGATGAGGTTTGAGGTCAAGTTGGATGGTGACAAAGCCCATCTTCGCGGGAAGGTTTGGCCGAGAGACTCAGCGGAGCCCGCGCAGTGGACGATTGAGTTTGTCGATCCTTTTGCGAATCGAGAGGGAAGTCCTGGTTTGTACGCGTATTCACCGGGTACGACCCCGAAGAGCAAAGGACCGGAGGTTTTCTTTGATAACATCGAGGTTCGTCCGAATGAATGAAGTTACGATGGCAAGCACGGTGAACTCCGCACGATGGCAGGCGAGAGTCGTCCACTTTTCTCTTGCGACTGTTTTTCTCATGGTCGGAGCCGTATCGGCTGAGCCATTGGAAAAGGCGAAGAAGGGCGATTGGTCGATGTGGGGAGGTTCGCCGGACCGCAACATGGTCTCGGGAGAAACGGGAATTCCGACCGTTTGGGATGCAAAGAAAAAGGAGAATATTCACTGGGCTGCGCCGTTGGGTTCGCAATCCTATGGAAATCCCATTATCGTGAATGGCAAGATTTTCATCGGCACGAACAACGGTGGAGGGTTTCGTCCCAACATCAAAGGGGACAAAGGGCTGATGCTTTGTTTGGAAGAGAAAACCGGCAAGATGCTTTGGCAGGCGACGCATGACAAGCTGCCGAGTGGTCGCGTGAACGATTGGCCGGAGCAGGGAATTTGTTCCTCGCCGGTCGTGGAGGGCAACCGGCTTTATTATGTGAGCAATCGTTGCGAACTGGTCTGTGCGGACACGGAGGGGCTTCTCGACGGCAAGAACGACGGACCCTTGGAAAATGAAACCTACAAGGAATCGCAAGACGGGGATTACATTTGGATTCTCGACATGATCGAGGAGCTCGGGGTATTCCCCCACAATCTGGCCACGTCGTCACCCGTGTTGGCGGGAGATACCTTGTTCGTGCATACGTCGAATGGTGTGGACGAAGGTCACTTGAATCTGCCCGCACCGCGTGCACCGGCGTTTATCGCCGTTGACAAGAAGACGGGCAAAGTGGTGTGGGAGCGTAATGATCCCGGCGAACACACGTTGCACGGGCAATGGTCCTCGCCGACCTATGGCGTGATCGGTGGACGCCCGCAAGTGATCTTCGCCGGTGGTGATGGGTGGTGCTATTCGTTTGAACCCAAGAGCGGTGAATTGATCTGGAAATACAATCTCAACCCCAAGGATGCCAAGTATACGTTGGGTGGGAAAGGGACGAAGAGCTACATTATCGGCACGCCGGTTATTCAAAACGACCGGATCTTTCTGGCCGTCGGACAGGATCCTGAGCATGGTGAAGGGCCGGGGCATTTGCATGCGATCGATGGAACCAAGACCGGCGATGTCACTGAGTCGGCCAAAGTTTGGGAACGGGGCGGGGCGGAGTTTCATCGAACCTTGTCGACGGTGGCGGTGGCGGATGGATTGGTGTATGCGTCGGATTTGAGCGGGTTTTTGTACTGCCTGGACGAGAAAACGGGGAAGCTTCATTGGAAGCATGATACGATGGCGGCCATTTGGGGATCGCCGTATGTGGTGGACGGGAAAGTAATGCTGGGCGATGAGGACGGGAAGGTGGTCGTGCTGCAACACGGCAAGGAGATGAAAGTTCTGGCGACGAATGAACTGGAGAACTCCGTTTACACAACACCCGTGGCATCGAATGGCACTTTGTACATCGCCAATCGAAATACGTTGTTTGCCATCAGGCAGAAGAAGTAGTGGGCACAGCCCGACCAACCCCCAGGCTTTTTGCCGAGCGCGTGGCAAGCGAGAGATCGCAACTCGACGCGCATACGCGCGAGATCGTTGCCTGGCATTTTGATCCGCAGACGGGGTGTCCCTTCTGGCTGGAATACGCGGCCAAGAGGAATTGGGACCCGCGCAGGCATGTCCATAGCTATGACGATCTGTCGAAATTCGAACCATTTGAGGATGAGTGGCTTCGGGGCGGACCAGTTCGGCGGTGGGTGCCGAAGGCGTTCGCGGACAGACCGATCTTTGTGTTTGAAACCGGCGGAAGCACGGGTGTTCCTAAGTCGCGGATCAATATCAGCGACTTCCGCATCGATTATGAACTGTTTAGCAGCAGTTTATCCGACGCGTCGTTTCCCAAAGGGTCCGATTGGCTGATGATCGGTCCGACGGGCCCGCGTCGGCTGCGGTTGGCCGTGGAGCATTTGTGCCAATTTCGCGGCGGCGTCTGCTTTCATGTCGACATGGACCCGCGATGGGTTGTAAAGCTCATCAAGATGGGTCGGATGGACGTGATGCACGCGTACAAGGACCACGTGATCGACCAGTCGCTGACCCTTCTTCGCGCGCATGAATCCATTCGCTGTCTCTTCACGACGCCCAAACTATTGGAATCGTTGTGCGAGAAGATTTCGCTCCGCCGGGCTGGAATTACCGGCGTGTTTTGCGGGGGAACGCAACTGACCGCACAATTCCATCGTTTTGCCCGCGAGGAGCTTTTGGAAGGCGTTATCGAATTGGTGCCAACGTATGGCAATACGCTGATGGGTTTGGCGTGTCACAAACCGTTCGATCCGGCGGACAACTACAGCGTGATTTACTATCCGCCGTGTCCCCGAGCGATGATCGAGGTCGTCGACCCCAAGAATCCTGAGCGAATGGTCGAATACGGCGGGCAAGGCCGCGTGCGATTGACCACGCTCACTCGCGAGTTCTTCATGCCGCATTTTCTGGAGCGAGATGAAGGGATTCGCCATCCACCGTGCGAAGCCTATCCGTGGGACGGTGTCGGCGACGTGCGACCGTTTTCCGGCTTTGCGACTCCGGTCATCGAAGGGGTGTATTAGACGAGGCAATCCGCTTATTTCGGGAATCCAATCGAGTCTGATTGCGTTGGGCTACGATCTGGGAGCACGCTGAAATGTCCATACCGATCCTTCGACTCGGAACACCCTATGAAAGCGTCGACAAGGTTACGCTCGTTCACCACGCAACAGGCGAACCCGTTGCCACTGTCAGCCAGGCGAATAGTGGGATGATTCCGCGCGATGTGCATCGCATGCGCGACGACGTGTTAGACGACTTCACCGTTTCCGATTTGATTGGGCTCTGCAAGAAGGCGGCCGAACTATTTCGTGGCGAGACGCTGCCGCTCGGTGACACGAACCAATCGTTCGATAATTATGTCCACCAACTTTCCGCTACGACCGGTATGCCCATCACCTACTGCCGCAACAACGCCGACAAGATTTACAAAGTGTTAAGCGAGATGGATGTCGTGATCGCGGGACTAACTCGCGGATTCGACCTATCTATTTTGGATCAAGGGTACGGCGGGCATGGTGGCGGGATGCTGAGCTACTATCGAGTGGGTCGTACCTTCGGCGCCGTTTTGCCGAGCAACTCCCCCGGTGTACATTCGCTTTGGCTCCCGGCGGTTGCGTTGAAAATTCCCCTTGTTCTTAAACCGGGCCGAGAGGAACCGTGGACGCCGTACCGGGTGATCCAGTCGTTAATCGCCGCCGGCGTGCCGCGAGAAGCTTTTGGATTTTACCCTACGGATCACGGCGGTGCGGCGGAATTGCTTCGCGTCACAAGCCGTTCCATGCTTTTCGGAGATGCATCCACCACGAAGCCTTGGAAAAATGACCCGCGTGTTCAATTGCACGGGCCGGGGTTTTCCAAAGTGATTTTGGGCGAAGACGCGGCAGAGAATTGGCCACACTATGTTGACCTCATGGTTTCATCCATTAGCGCCAATGGCGGTCGGTCGTGTTTGAATGCATCCGGTGTTTGGACGCCGCGTCACGGTCGTGCCATCGCCGAAGCTTTGGCCGAGCAACTCGCAAAGATTCAAGTGCTTCCCGCCGACGACCCTCGCGCCACGTTGGCTGCTTTCGCCACGTCGAGTGTGGCCGAGCGAATCTCCGCGGTGATCGATCAAGGTCTTCGTGAACCTGGCGCCGTGGACCTCACCACAGAGGTTCGAGGAGGGTCGCGACTTGTCACTTTAGGTCGATGTGCTTATTTGCTTCCGACGATTATTTGGTGCGACGGGCCTGACCATACTCTTGCCAATCGCGAGTTTCTTTTTCCAATCGCTTCCGTCGTCGAATGTCCGACCGCGGACATGTCGAACCAAATCGGGCCCACGCTGGTAGCATCCGCCGTCACCAGCGATCGGGCTTTGATTGATTTGCTCATGTCTTCGCCGCACGTCGATAGGCTGAATATCGGCGCGATCCCCACGATGCAGATCGGTTGGGACCAGCCGCACGAGGGCAACCTCTTTGAACACTTGTACCGTCAGCGTGCCTTTCAGATCGTGTCCGCATGACCGACGCCATTTCCGGTGTTCAGGAACTATTGGGGCGACTTCCCACGCGGGTCGTTTACGGACCCGGTACACTGTCTGAATTAGGGCAAGTCGTAGCCTCATATGGCGCTGGGCGAATTTTTCTGGTGAGTGATCGGGGTCTGGTGAACGCCGGTCACGTGGAACGAGCCGTTGGTAGTCTTGAACAAGCTGGTCTTCATGTTGTTCCGTTTGTCGACGTCGTGGAGAACCCGGATTCCAACACGGTGCATCGCGCTTTGCCGGCGGCTGAGTTTGCTCGAATTGATTTCATCGTTGGATTGGGCGGTGGCAGCGTGATGGATTGCGCCAAGGGGATTAATTTGATCCTGACAAATGGCGGCACCGTGCGCGATTATTGGGGAATCAACAAAGCGGTGAAACCCATGCTTCCGTCGGTTCTTATTCCCACGACTGCGGGCACGGGCAGCGAGGCTCAATCCTTTGCCTTGATTTCGGATCCGTCGACCCATCGAAAAATGGCATGTGGTGACAAGAGACCGCCTGGAGGCGGCGGTTTACGGCCTCTCGTCGCAATCCTCGATCCCGATCTCACCTTCACAGCGCCGAAGTCGGTGACGGCTGCTGTCGGAATGGACGCCATCGCCCATGCTGTCGAAACTGCTGCCACCACGAAGAAAACACCCGGCTCGCTTGTGTTCACGACAGCCGCTTGGAACTTGCTTGATCAGGCTTTTCCAAGGGTTTTGCGGAGTCCAGACGATCCATCCGCACGGATGCAGATGTTACTCGGTGCTCATTTGGCCGGGGCCGCAATCGAACAATCGATGTTGGGCGCCGCTCATGCTTGCGCGAATCCGCTGACCGCGTGCCACGGCATCGTTCACGGACAGGCCGTCGGGCTGATGCTTCCGCATGTGATACGTTTCAATATTGCGGCTGGTGAGAATCCCTACGCCGCGTTGGGACTCGACGGCCAAACGCTTGCAACACGCATTGAAGAATTGCTTATCAGCGCCGCTCTTCCAACTCGCCTCAAGGACTTGAAAATTCCCGCTATTTCGCTAACCGACTTGTCTGATCGTGCAGCTATGGAGTGGACCGCCGGTTTCAATTCGCGACCTGTCGGACCCGGAGAAATTCTTGCCCTCTATCGGCTGGCCTATGGCTAGCGCCATTGTCACGCCTGCGTCACAATCGGCGTAACGTCTGACGGTTTTTGACATTAGGTCCACCAGTACACAGTTTGCTAGACTACGGGAGTTGGGTTGTCCCTGAGAAAGGCCTTTGTGACCGAACTCGAAACCATTGAGACCCCTTCCGAAACTCAAGTCGGAAGTTACTTTGTCGCCAACTATCCGCCCTTTTCGGCTTGGACGCCGGAACATGTACCGGTTGTCGACCGTGTGCTCGACACACCGTCGGGGATTTCTTCGACGCAGTTGGGGCTCTATTTGCATATTCCCTTCTGCAGAACTCGCTGTAAGTTCTGCTACTTCCGGGTGTACACGGATAAGAACTCCCGAGATGTGGAACAGTATCTCGATGCCCTGTGTCGTGAATTGTCCATTCTTGCCTCCAAACCGGCTTTCGCCGATCGGAGCTTGGATTTCGTTTACTTTGGTGGGGGTACGCCGTCTTATCTCAGTGACCAGCAGCTTGAACGATTGGCGGAGGGAATCGCTCGATCCTGGACGTGGAAGAACGCCCGCGAGGTGACGTTCGAGTGCGAACCGGGCACGCTCAAGAAGCACAAGCTCGAAACCATCAAGGCGATTGGCACGACGCGATTAAGTCTCGGGGTCGAGCACTTTGACGACGGCATCTTGGAGCTCAATGGTCGAGCCCATCGATCTGCGGAAATTTTTCGCGCCTACGAATGGGCACGCGAAGTCGGGTTTCGGCAGATCAACATCGATCTTATTGCGGGCATGCTCGGCGATACACAAGCTCAATGGTCTGACGCGGTGGAAAGGGCCCTCGCGCTCAATGCCGATAGCGTGACGATTTACCAGATGGAAGTTCCGCACAACACCTTGATTGCCCGCGAGTCGCGCCAAGGGTCGGGCACCTCCGTCATCGATTGGCCGACGAAACGCGCCTGGGTCGATGAAGCCTTTCGCCGATTTGAAAACGCCGGATACGTCGTTTCCTCGGCTTACACCTTGGTGAAACCAGGGACCGATGATGGATTTGTATATCGTGACGCCTTGTGGCACGGTGCTGATCTGATTGGCGCCGGCGTGGCTTCATTCTCTCATGTTCAGGGGGTCCACTTTCAAAACGCCGACCGATGGGAAGATTACGTCGACCGGCTCGTGAACAACGGGGAACTGCCCATCACCCGCGCGCTGCCGATGACGCCGCGCCAGGTGATCATTCGCCAGTTCATCCTGCAGCTTAAGCTTGGGCGGCTTGAATCGGCCTATTTCAAAGCCCGGTTTGGGGTCGATGTGTTGGCGGAGTTCAGCGAACCATTGAACCAGCTTCGCCGCCGTGGCTTGATGGATCAACAAGACGATCGAATTCAACTGACCCGCGAAGGACTTCTTCGGGTGGATAGCGTGCTGCCGATTTTTTTTGAACCGCAGTTCCAGAACGTTCGCTACACATGAAATCACCCACGGAAACAAATTGGCAAGGCGTAATTCAGAATCTGGCCCATTGGACTATTCCGAATGTACTCTCCACCAACAACGTGGAGCTGGTGCAACAGAACGAAATCCCCTCACCACAGCGGGAACTTTTGCACCACGAGGAACATATGACGCTCGTACTTCAGCGGCATCATGGCGGCGCGGTCGATCTCCACGTTCTTCGGGAAGACCTCACGGGTTCCTGTTACCGTCGGATGATCACCCTTGTGCGACGCGGTTCCGGTGAGACGGTCGAATTCGGACTGGTGCGGATCGACTTGGATTGTGTACCGGCTTCTGTTCGGACGGAAATCCTTCAGCAGTCGGCGCCTCTCGGGGAAATCCTTGTCCGTCATCAGGTCCTGCGACGCGTAGAACCACGGTGGTTCTTACATTTCCGAAAAGGGCACTCGGTGCTATCCTACTTTGAAGGGTCGACGACCGCCGAAGCCTATGGGCGCATCGGCGTCATCCATTGCAACGCGCAGCCCGCGATTGAACTGATGGAAGTCGTGCCCCGATGATGGCCGGATGGATTCGACGGATTTCATTATGATCGCTCAACCTACTGCCGGATATGACTGCATCATTATCGGCGGCGGTCCTTCGGGATCCACCGTCGGCACGCTTTTGGCCGATTTTGGTCATCGCGTCTTGATCCTTGAGCAGGGAAAATTCCCCCGTCATCACATCGGCGAATCCCTCATGCCGCATACGTATTGGGTGTTCAAGCGGCTTGGCATGTTGGAAAAGATGAACCGCTCTCCGTTTCCGCGGAAAGAAAGCGTGCAATTCGTCTCCGCCAACGGGCAGGAATCCCAGCCTTTCTTTTTTCCCGATCGCGACCCGAATGAATGGTCGACCACTTGGCAGGTACGGCGGGATCTTTTTGATCAGATGATGCTCGACAACGCTGCCGAACACGGGGCTGAAGTTCGATTGGGCGTGCGAGTAAAAGAAGTTCTCTTTGACGGCGACCGTGCCGTTGGCGTTCGCGCCGTGGTCGATGGTCGACCGACCGACATCCCCGCAAAAGTCGTGATCGATGCGAGCGGCGTGTGCGGCTTATTGTCGAAACAGCTCGGGATCCGCGTCGGTGATCCCGGTTTGAAGAACGCGGCCATTTATGCTTACTACAAAGACGCTTTTGTGGATGAAGGGCGAAATGCCGGGGCAACGATTGTCATTCACACGCCGAACAAGATGGGGTGGTTTTGGTTTATTCCGCTGCCGGATCGAATCACCAGCATCGGCATTGTCGCGCCGCCAAGCTGCATCATCACCGGACGTGGCGACGATCCGCTGGCTACGTTGGAGCAGGAAATCGAGGATTGTCCTTCCATTGCCAAGAGGATTGTCGGGGCAAAACGGGTGAGCGGGTCTTATGTCACCAGCGATTTTACGTACCGTTCCCGGCAACTGGCTGGAAACGGTTGGGTCATGGTGGGTGACGCCTTTTGTTTTTTGGACCCAATCTATTCGTCCGGGGTCATGCTTGCGCTGCAAAGCGGCGCTTTTGCCGCAGACGCCATTCACGACGCTCTTGGCGCAGACGATGTTTCCGGAAAGCGTCTCGGCGTTTTCGGCCAGAGTCTCGTGAACGGCATACACGCGATCCGACGCCTGGTGTACACCTACTATGATCGTGAATTCAGTTTTGCGAAGTTCATGAAAGCCCGTCCGCACTGCCACGATCCCCTGGTGCGAACGTTGATCGGCGACGTTTTCCACGACGAAAATGAAGTTCTCTTCGAACACTTGAAGGACTTCACCACTCTTCCGGACAACTTCGATCTCGACCGAAGCAGGAACTGACGATGAAAAAAGTGGTCTACGGATTGATTGTGCTTCTGGCGGTTTTTCATCAGGACTTTTGGTGGTGGGACGATGTTGATCCGTTGGTGCTGGGTTTCATTCCGATCGGTCTCGCCTACCACGCGGGCATTTCCATTTTGGCAGGCGTTTTTTGGGGTCTTGCCTCACGATATTGCTGGCCGGTCGGCGTGGATATCCCGGAGTCGGCCCTGCTTGAAACAGGAATTCCACCGGGAGGGCATCGATGACCACGGGTGCTATGGCTTCGATCATCATCGTCGTCTATCTCATCTCATTGATCGCGCTGGGTCTTTGGAGTGCCAGAGCGTTTAAAGGGACGTCTTCCGATTACTTCGTTGCCTCGCGTGGTCTCGGTTCGGTTGTCTTGCTCCTTTCCGTCTTCGGTACGACCATGACCGCGTTTGCGATGCAAGGCAGTTCCGGAGAAGCGTTTGAATCCGGGATCGGCGTCTTCGGCAAAATGGCTTCTTGGTCGGGCATAGTCCATTCGGCGTGTTTCTTCCTTGTCGGCATCAAGCTCTGGGCGTTTGGCCGAAAATACGGCTACCAGACACAAATTCAGTTCTTTCGAGATCGGTTCGAATCAGATGCCATCGGACTGTTGCTGTTCCCGATTCTCGTGACGCTGGTCATGGTTTATATTCTCACCGGCGTCATCGGCGCCGGCAGTGTGATCGAGAAGTTCACGATCGGGACCTTTCCCAAAC
>JBBTCX010000049.1:0-7536 GCA_038043045.1 Planctomycetota bacterium
GTCTACCACCTAAACGGGTCATCCGTTCGTTGTAGGTTTGGCAGGTTTGGTGCGCACGGATGCTGTGGGGTCGTTCGCATGGTGGCGCAGCCGTTTCCGTTGTCGGAACAACACCTTCCGTCAAACGACGCAAACCCGGACGCATTGGCTCACCTCGGCAGACTCTGTGCGATGGGTGAGATCGCCGCCAGTTTTGCCCACGAACTGCACCAGCCGCTCTGTGCTATTGCGTTGTATGCGGATACCTGTCTTCGACTTTTAGAAGCTCCGAGCGCAGTTCCTATCGAGATTCGGGAAGCGCTTACGGACGTGCACCGGCAAGCTTTGCGCGCTTCCGCCATCATCAAGCAATTGCGCCGATATGTTCAACGGCAAGCGCCGGCGGTCAAAGCGGTAGACATCGCGGAGATCGTCAGCAACGCGCTTGCCCTCACGGATTATGACTCGAGGAATCTTAACGCATCCATCCAAGTGCGATTGGAACCATCGCTTCCACCGGTTCTTGCGGAACAAATCCAGATCGAACAAGTCTTGCACAATTTGATTCGCAACGCCTTGGAGGCCGGAGCGATGAATCCTCCTTCGGATCGACAAATTGTGATCGAAGGAAAACGGCACGACCCAGAATCGATCGAGATCAACGTGTACAATGCAGGAAAGCCATTGTCCGAGGCGACAAAACAACAGATGTTCCGACCCTTTTTTACAACAAAACCGGAAGGTCTTGGAATCGGTCTGTACATCGCGCGATTGATCGTCACGGCCCATCATGGTTCGATTGAGTGCATCCCTGAGTCCAAGGGCAACACGATGCGGGTGATTCTCCCGGCGGCCAATCACGAGTCCGCGCGGTCAACCGGGCGTTGATTTTTCCCCTCAAATTTCATTTACCTTTCATTCAAGATTGCAGAGGGTGGTCCGATTCATCTGAATCTGCACAAGTTTGTTTCTTGTCGCAGACTCATTGCGCAAGAACCGAGGCACGCGAGTGGAGATAACGATCGTTTTCACGTGGCTTGATGGGCATCATTACGTAATCCCGCGAGAATACTATGGGTTTTCTTATGAACAGATACAAAGCCTTGCAATTCTGTAGCGGAAAATCCGCACCCGTCAACGATGTTTCACTCATTTGGCACGACATAATTCCTTCCGATTTTCAAAGCAACCCAATGATGGTCAAAGGGTTTGGATGCGAAGCCTATGCCAGTAAAGACCGCGGTTGCCGTGATGCCGATCCCTGAGAACGCCGAAAGGCGTTCTCGGCATCACCACCTCATGCAACGCATACGCAATTCCGAGAATTTGCCGACTCTTTCCACTGTTGCTCTGGAAGTCTTGAAATTGGCGAGAGAAGACAAGGTCTCTCTCAAGGACCTGGCCGCCATTATCGAGAAGGACCCGGTTCTTACGGTGAAAATCCTTCGGTTGGTCAATTCCGCTTTTTTCGCGATGCCGCGCGAAATCGGTTCCGTGCACCGCGCGGTGATCGCCTTGGGCATACGCACGACCACCTTGTTGACTCTCGGCTTTAGTTTGAGCACGGCCGTGGGTCTGCCGAATAAAAGCGAATTTGATTATCCCAAGTACTGGAAGCGTTCCATCATCCACGCGGTGGCCGCTCGTTCTTTGGCAAAGTTGATTTTGCCTCGGCTCGCGGATGAGGCCTTCGTGTCGGGACTCTTGGCGGATATTGGCATGGTCGCCGCTTGGCAATGCGTTCCGGAATTGTATGAAAAAGTTCTCCGCGCTCCCAGTCGCATGACCGAACCGGTACACGTACTGGAGGAGCGGATTCTGGGTATTCATCATGGCCTCATCGGTGAGGAACTCTTGGAACATTGGAGCCTGCCCGGCGTGATATGCCGCGCGATTGGCGCTCATCACGGAGACCATTGGGACGGTTTAGGCGGTGAAGCGCATGAGCTGGCGAAGCTCAGCTTTGCCGCTTCCGAGGTGGCCGGTCATCTGTCCGGGGACCGGCCACCCACTGATATTCTCTTGATTCGGCGGCAACTCTGTGATCGGACGGGAATCTCCGCCGCCAATTCCGATGCCTTGTTCCAGGATTTGGATAGGCAAGTGGCCGATACGGCTGCTTTGTTGGCCGTCCCGATCAACACCACGGTGGGATCGTTATTTCAAACTCAAGCCACGCTTCGCATGGCCCAACTGACCCATCAAATGGAGGCGGAGTGCACGGACCTCGCCCGCCGCGAGGCTGCCTCCCGTCACCGAGAAGAGCAACTCCTCGAGGACCGCAAGGCGATGATCCGCGTCGCCAGTACGGACTACCTCACCGGACTCTATAATCGAACCGTTTATGATCGTGAACTCAGACTGGCCCTGACTCGAGCGGCCAGACAGCAACGTTATGCGGCGCTCTTGTTCGTGGACGCGGATCACTTCAAGAGAGTCAATGACACATATGGTCACTCCGCCGGCGACGTCGCCCTTCGCGGAGTGGCCAAGGTGCTTTCCGGGATCGTTCGCGCGATCGATGTGGTCGTGCGATTCGGGGGAGAGGAATTTGCGGTGATCAGTTGTCATGATACGTCGACGGGTGCCATTGCTCTGGCCGAAAGGATCAGACAGGCCGTCGAAAAGGAGGTGTTTCGGTACAACGACCAAGTCATTCCACTGACGGTGAGCATTGGCGTGGCGGTCTGGAAAGGATCCCGCGGGGGCATTTCAGAATCGGCGTTTACGGAGGCGGCGGACAAAGTCTTGTATGACGCCAAACATCAAGGGCGTAACCAGGTTCAGGCCGTCTCCGTGTAGTGCTAGGCTTTGGCACCTATCCCTTGCCGCGAAAGCAAGGGACTGAAATGTTGTGCCATGTTGTTGACCACCCTACTCACCGTGGTCGGTATCATACTCGCAAAACGAATCGGGTAGGAAATCGATAAGGTCGAGAGCGGTCACTCCATGGCGTCCAAGGTCTTCGGCGGCCAAGTCTCCCGCCGAACCGTGGAGATAAACCCCGAGCATGGAGGCATCAAAATGTGCCATGCCCTGTCCCAAAAATGCGGCAATCACCCCGGTCAACACGTCGCCCGATCCACCGGTGGCCATACCGGAATTGCCCGTTTCATTGATGTAGACACGGTGAGTGTCTGCCACAACCGTTCCCGTGCCCTTGAGCACCACCGTACAACCCGATGCGTCCACCAAAGCGATCGCTGCCGCTCGACGCTCCGCGGTTGTCCGTCCGAACTTTTCTTGGCAACCCCACGAAGAAAGAAGTCGCGCCATCTCACCGGGATGCGGCGTGAGCACGATGCGACCCGGATCGGAAATATCCACTCGCGTTCCCGAGGCCAGGAGATTTAGACCATCGGCATCGACGACGATCGGGCCTTTGAACTCCGTGAGAATTTGTAAAAGGGTGCTTCGTTCTATGGACGCTCCCAGTCCCGGACCAATCGCCAAAACATCGGTGCCGAAGGTTGAAACGGCTTCCAACAAAGACGCGCCATCCGGTGGAAGGCGCCGAAGCGTCGCAACAGGTGCCAAAACACCCAGTGACAATAGGATTCCTTCTGGCGCCATGATTTGAACCAACCCCGCGCCGCTCCGTACCGCGGCATTAGCCGCCAGTGCCGGCGCGCCGATCATTGTGACAGGGCCTTGGCATCCGCCCACCACCATGATTCGACCCACGTCGCCTTTGTGGGAGTCGTCCGCCCGTTTCGGTAGACCCGGGAGTTTCCGAATCACGCTTCTAACAACCATCCGCTGGGACTCCGGAAACCGACTTGCGCCGATTGATGAGCGCGGCGCAATACCCCGCTCCGAAACCATTGTCGATATTCACCACAGTCACGTTGGCGGCACAGCTATTCAGCATCGCCAACAACGCGGCCACTCCGCCGAAGCTCGCCCCATACCCAATGCTCGTCGGTACAGCCACGACGGGAACGTTGACCAATCCGCCGACGACGCTGGCCAACGCGCCCTCCATTCCTGCGACCACGACGACCACACTTGCCTTTTGAACCGCCTCCGTGTGAGCGAGCAGTCGGTGAATACCGGCCACCCCCACGTCGTAAAACGTGCTTGTTCGTTGATCCATCATCTCCGCCGTGATCCGAGCTTCTTCCGCGACCGGCAGATCGCTCGTCCCGGCAGCCACAATCGCGATCATCCCATCACCGGTTCGTGCCTCGACCTGTCGAAACGTGATCATGCGCGGAGTCGGTTGATACACGGCGTTAGGATGTTGCAGGGCAACAGACTGATAGGCCTCCACCGACGCGCGCGTCGCCAGAACATTCGCTCCCGTCGAGGCACACCGCCCGAAGATTGTCCCCACTTGCTCTGCGGTTTTCCCTTCGCAATAAATGACCTCTGGAAACCCACATCGAATGGCCCGATGATGATCGACCTTTGCGAAACCGAGGTCTTCAAACGGCATCGACCGCAGCCGCCCGATCGCCTCATCCACGGACGTCGACCCATTCCTAACGTCGACCAGCAATCCTCGCAGTGTTTCCTCTTTCATGCGCACGTACTCTATGTTGAGGGTTGCATCCAAGCAACGCCACGGAAACGGCCGCGAGGGTCGTTGACTACCCCGACACGCAAAGCATTGGCGTCCACGAGAATCCAATCTAAGATGCCAAGAGTAGAGTCGTTGCCCTAGCGGGGTACAGAAGACCGCGTAACGCAAACGGCCAAGATGGAGTGACAAATGAAACGAGCGAAAATCACCGTGGTCGGTGCAGGAAATGTCGGAGCAAGCTGCGCGGTTTGGGCGGCGGCGAAGGAACTCGGCGATATTGTGCTGCTGGATATTCCCGATTTTGGTGACAAGACCGTGGGAAAGGCCTTGGATTTGGCCCAGTGCGCGCCGATCGAACGATTCGACAGTCGGATCATCGGGACCGCCAACTATGCGGATGCTGCCGGCAGCGACGTGGTCATCATTACCGCGGGCATTCCTCGGAAACCGGGAATGAGCCGCGACGATCTCATTGCGACCAACGTCAAGATCGTCGGATCCGTCTCGGAGCAAATCGCCATGGTCGCTCCCGGCGCCATTGTTATCGTGGTTTCGAATCCACTCGATGCGATGGTCTATACGGCCTGGAAAAAAACGGGGTTCCCACCGAATCGAGTCGTGGGACAGGCCGGTTGCCTTGACATTGCACGCTATCGCACTTTCATCGCCATGGAAATCGGGTGTAGTGTCGAGGACATCACCGCGCTCCTCATGGGCGGCCACGGCGACGACATGGTTCCGCTGCCGAGATATACGTCGGTATCGGGAATCCCCGTGTCGCAATTCATTAGTGCCGATCGCCTCTCCGCAATCATCGACCGAACCAAAAACGGCGGTGGCGAAATCGTCAAACTCATGGGCACCAGCGCCTATTACGCGCCTGCGTCGGGCACGATCCAAATGGCCGAAGCTATCGTGAAAGATAAAAAGCGAATTCTCCCCTGTGCGGCCTATTGCCAAAAGGAATACGGCGTCGGCGGATACTTCGTCGGCGTTCCGACTGTACTTGGTGCGAACGGCGTTGAAAAAATCATAGAAGTGGAACTCAACGGCGATGAGCGAAAAATGTTCCAGACCAGCGTGGAACATGTCAAAGAGCTGGTAAAAGTTGCCGACCAGTTTCTCTCGGCATGATCCTGGGTATTTCGCAGCTCGGAATTCCATGAATCCCGCGCCGGGGACGAACGATGACGAGACCCATCCGAGCTTCGCGGAAGCGGCGTTGCCCCACATGCGGGCGACGGTTGCGATCTCGCCGGCTTGACGTCTGTCATCATTGCGGGGCCGGATTGGATGTGGTTTCCACCGGCATGGGCCCCGACTTGCTGACCCTCCCCGAAATGCGCTATCAAAACGCATACGTCTGGTTGGTGCTGGTGTCAGCGCTCGACATAATCTTGACCCTGTTGATCGTCCACCTTTGGCCCGCACATGAAGCGAACCCGCTGGCCGCCGCGATCATGAGCGTCATGGGCTTCGGCTGGGCCATTGTTTTCAAACTCTCTACGATACTTCTCGTCATCGTCATGTGCGAAGTGGTCGGACGCTATGACGATCGCGCGGGATTCGGCGTAGTCGCCGCCGGTATAGTCCTCAATAGCCTCGTCGTAGCCTATACTTTGCTTCTAATGTTTTCCGAACCGCCGGGGGGTTGAGAGGGAGTTCTGAAATCTAGCGAGCCGCGTGGCTTTAGCCCGCGCGACCCTTCAGGCGGAGAATGGTATACGTGTGTGGATTGTAGGTGCGACTAAATTGAAGGGGGCGGTCCGTTGAGCGAGCGTACCGTTGCTATCCTTGGCGCGGGCACGATGGGTGCGGGAATCGCCCAAGTCGCTGCCGCTTCCGGTTGGCGGGTTCAATTAACCGATTCCGCACACGACGCTTGCCACCGTGCCCTGAAGGGAATCCACGCCCAAGTGGATCGACAAGTTGAAAAAAACCTGCTCACTCCCGTGAACCGCGATGCTCTACTTTCTCGAATCCACGTGGTCCCGGCCCTGGACCGCCTCGGCGAGGTAGACCTGGTGATCGAAGCCATCGTGGAAGACCTGGCCATCAAGAGAGATGCACTGCGTGCGGCGAGCATCGCCGTCGGCGCAAGCGCGATTCTGGCCACCAATACTTCGTCATTATCCGTCACTCGCATCGCTGAAGGTCTCGATCAACCCGATCGGTTGATCGGAATGCATTTTTTCAATCCCGCGCATTTGATGCCCCTGGTCGAAATTGTCGCGGGAGATCGAAGCGATCCTTCCGCCGTGGAGTTCGGCGTTCAAACCGCCCGCGAGTGGGGCAAAACGGTGGTGACATGCAAAGACACTCCCGGTTTTATCGTCAACCGCGTGGCCAGGGGATATTACCTCGAAGCCCTGCGATTACTCGGCGAAGGTGTGGCCGGTATCGATGAAATCGACGGAGTGATGCGTCGCTTCGGACATTTTAGAATGGGTCCCTTTGAGTTGATGGACCTCGTCGGCCTGGATGTCAACTTAGCCGTCAGCACGTCGGTCTGGGAACAAATGGACCGCGCCGCCCGATTCGCTCCGCACGCCATTCAACAATCGCTCGTCGCCAAAGGTCATCTCGGTCGAAAAACCAAACGCGGATTTTTTGATTACAACGGCGACCACCCGCTGCCCGCCTACGCGGTCCATCGACAAACGTTTGAACTCTCACCGCTCCTTAGCGACGCCCTTCGCGCCTTCACCGAACGCGCCACCACCGAACGCGCCGGATCAACCGAGCAATATATTTTCACCCGAATTTTAAGCGCCGTGTTAAACGAAGCCGCCCACGCACTCGATCAAGGCGTCGCCTCCGCTTCCGACATCGACCTGGCCATGATGAAGGGCACCAACTACCCCAAAGGCCCCCTCGCCTGGATCACCGAAATCGGCCCGCGTACCACCCGCGGCGTCCTCACCGCCTTCACCCGCGTCTTCCAAGACTCCCGCTATATCCCGGCTCACTTCTTCAGCTAAGTAGGAACGCAGAATGATTCATCCATTTCTCGACTTTCAGACGGTCTTGGT
>JBBTCX010000050.1:0-20341 GCA_038043045.1 Planctomycetota bacterium
TTACACGAAATCGGCCTGACATTGCGGGATTGCCGCATCTGTCATTGGCCGCGAAAATAGCGGTGTAGTGGTAGTTTGTTTTGGTTTTGATTGGCAATCGAGGTTGACCTCGGGCAGCGATCTGGAGCTGGCAGGGACAAGAGCGTCCTCTGGTTCGTGACCGAACGCGAGTCGTCTCGCTGATGTAAAAGCGACATGCGTATCAGCCGTGGTCACGGGTTCTTATCAAGGAGCCCGAGCCCAGATGCCGTTTCGGCCATGAGCGCAAGAAAAGTTGCCGGATCGTACTTTTGAGGCGTCTCTCCTCCCGATTCGTCATAAAGCATGTTGTCGAGCTTGCGGAGGGCGTCATCGAGCGGGTCGG
The DNA here is from genome assembly GCA_038043045.1 of Planctomycetota bacterium. Classification (GTDB taxonomy): domain Bacteria; phylum Planctomycetota; class Phycisphaerae; order UBA1845; family UBA1845; genus JBBTCX01. The sequence goes on from JBBTCX010000050.1 coordinate 365, forward strand.
TCGGGGTCAACTTGCGATCACTCAGAACTGCTTTTACATACAGCGCATTGCAGGCGAATAACATTTCGACCGCAGCACGGTAACCCTGGTAAGCAATGGCCTCGCGATCGTTCGCCAGCTTTTGGAGAATTGCAAACGTGATCGAACGGTCAAAGGCTTTGCGTTCCGCAGTCACGGCCAGTTTATCGGCGAGTGCGGCTAAATCGAATGCGCCTTTCTTGATCGCGTTTCGATCGGTCCCGTAAATTGACAGAAGTTTCGTCACGGCGTTGGCGGCATTGTCGTACGTCGCCGCGTCGTCAGGCAGAAGGATGGCAACGAGCGATCGACACATCAATACTGTCGCCTGATCGAAGGTCGGATCACCGAGCGTTTCGGGCGAGACGCCATGAGAACGCCTGGTTTCATTCTTGAGATCATGGTGGCATGAGTAACAGTTGAAAAATGAGTAGTCCGGTGGCCCGATATTGTCCGCCCACGTGGCGAGTCCATACATCGATTCGCGCAGTCGAACGGCCTGTCCGACCGCCCAAACGCGAGCGTGAAACCATGACCCTTCGCCGGGCGTTAGAAACGATTGTTTATCAGTCCAATGTCTGGGCACTCTTTCTAGATCGTTCACCAATTCCAGCGCAACCGGAGGATGCCCGGCGGCCAGCATTCGATGGGTCACGCGCTTCGTGGCCGTACCGAGATGGCATTCCAGGCATTTCTCCGCGCGGCGGATCAGGTTTTGCGTGTCATAGAAACCGAGTGCGGTTCGTTGCTCTTCCGATCGTTCGACATCCCACGTTTGACGGATATGATGTATCCCGATCCATGACGCAGCGCGTCCATGACAAGCCTCGCACATCACGCCTTCCTTTTCATCAAACCGTTTTGGGCGTTTCTGCTCGGGTACGTCAAACGCATGGCACGCGCGACACTCAGCCGTCTCGGGTGCAACGGCGTCTCTTCCATAAAGTAGCTTGACGATGCGATCGGATCGTTCTTCGTACAGCGTGTGGAATGCATTGAAATGCACGCCTTTCCCCGAGTCGTACCAGCGATCCCATTCATCGCCGAGGATGACCTCGCCAGGGCGGGGCTCGGCGCCGCCGTGACACATTGTGCCACTACAGTTGCCCGCGCCGCTGGCGTAGAGCGACTTTTGAAGTACGTCAAACCGGTGACGATAGGTGTTCCAGTACGACGGCGTGCTCGATGACGATTCGGACGGCGACGGTTCGACGGGTTGGAACAATGGAACTGCAGACACCGTGACCAAGAAAACTAATGAAGTCATGTGAACCACAGGGTTGGTCCTCCATTTCGCAGATTGGTTAAGGGCAAGGTCACTTGGACGTCAACTCCACCACGCCTTCCCAATCCCGGGGCGGAGCGCCGGCGAGGGCACGTTTGTAGACGAACCGCGCCGCTGCGTCCAGTTCCACGATCGGGTGCAGAATGTGGAATGCTTGTTTCCAATCGCCTTTCTCAAACGCTTCCAACCCGGCCGCGTGAAGGTCCAGTCTCTGGCGCATCGTTGCGAGCTCGTTTTCCTCGGTTGGCAGGCGTTCCAGCGTAAAGAGGTCCAGCGTCGTCTCCATTCCGCTCGGTCGGAAACGTGCAACGCGACGTGTCAGGGCAATGGTGTTAGGCACTCTGCGAGCGACGGCGTCCGTCACAAGGATGGGAACTTCGACGATTTTCGTAATGCCTTCCACGCGCGCGGTCTGGTTGGCTACGGCGCCAAGAATGTCGTAGGCATAGACCTGCTCTGATCCGAGCGAACCGGCGACGACCTCGCCCACCCCGATGCCAATCCCGCAAGCCCAATCCTTCATCACGTGGCCCATCGACGTGACCATTCGCAAAGCAGCCGTTGCGGCGCGAGCGACGTGATCCTGTACCGGATAGGGAACGTTCCAGCACGCGAGGAGCCCGTCGCCCATATATCGCAATACGATACCGTCCTGATCGAGCACACATTGGGTCATGGCTGTTAGAACACGCCGAAGGTCGCCTTCGTACTCTAACATTCGTTGGAGGCTTCCCTCGGTCATCAGAGAGAAACCGCGAATATCGAAGAACATGATCGTGGCTTCGGTGATCCGAGGAGCCAGTCCCGGAGCGCCGGGATCCGACTCCAAGATCTTGGTTACCAGCTTCGGTGGGAAGAAGCGATTAAGCCTCGTATGCCACGTCTCCACCTTGTGCAGCGACATGGTTCGACCGATCATGTCGGCCAGCAACCCTACCAACCGCGATGTGTCGTGAAGGAATGACTTGGCGCCCGTTGCTGAATCCAAAGAGAATTCACCACCCGGTGCATTTGCGCTTCCGGCCACGTAAAAGACTACCGGCGGTTCACCCGGAATCTGCATGGCACAACAAACCGCCCAGTCGACACCCTCCGTTGCGGTCGCGCTCAATGTGTCAGTGACCGGATACCTCCAACAATAGGTCACCGGTTTCGGCGCCTCGGTGATCGCGGCCTGGATGAGGGATCGGCTGACGTGTTTAGGTTTCGCCACGTCCTCTGCCGCATCCTCGGCCAGAACCGTGTTCGATTCGCCGTCCACGCATAGGATGCGCACCCAAATCGCTCCAGAGGTTAGGCGCAAAAGACCGCAGGCAAAGGCGTAGAACTCGGATCGACTACGAGTGCGCAGTACGTCGGGCAATTCCATCAGATCAAGCAGGCGCATTCGGTCGCGACGGCTTCCCTTGGTGCGAAGCTCTTCCGTGGGAATGGAGAAGCGGAAGATCGGCTCGCCAGGCACAGACGGTTCGGGCGTTGCAGCGGCCAGGGCGTCGACCAATTGGAAACAAGTCGACCCTATGACAAAAAAGTCCCCTGCCTTCAGTTCAAAATGTTCGCGAGGAGTACCGTGGACAAAGATCGGGTTCTTGGCCGTGGGCAAAGACTCCACCGTCACTTGGCCGTCAAAAACGTGGAGTTTTGCGTGCAACCGACTTAGGCAGTTTTCTCCCTCAACAGTCAGGTCGGCGTCACGCGATGCTCCAAGGGTCAACATTGCGCCGCTGTGAAGCTGAAACTCGGCAAGAACAGTCGATCCTGATTTCGCAAGCAATTTCATGCTGCGGCTCTCATTCTGGTCACAAACCCTATTCTGAGTTTCTCCATCGGTCCACTTCAGCGGGGCGAGCCATCAGCTTCAGTCGCCCCGAAATCTGATACAAGATCATCTATTCCGTTTTTGGTGGTAGGTCTATGGTTTTCATCATTCGGCGGACGGTGATACGTGTGGCAGAGCGTGCAATTGAATGCGACTCCCCCGATAGCGACGTCCCCTTCACCGTGACGAGGTGCATGACAAGATCGACAGGTTTCAATTGGCGGGATCAATACGTCAAACGTTTCGACGCTTTGCTCTGTCCGGTCGTGGCACGCGACACAGCTTACGACACGATGTCGCTCGTGTGAAAACGAGGAGTGGGCGAACCATCGTTGCGGGACTTTCGGAGGAACAATGGCCACGAGATCGGCAGGGCTCGCGGGTTGCTCCTGGTCATGACAATACAGGCACATCTTCTTGCCGTCATAAATTGTTTGCTCGATGACGGCAAGTTGCTCTTCAATCCAATCGACGACCAGCTTGTTCTCTTCCCCCAAAGGCAACTCACGAAGCTGGGGCCGGTCACGGAACAACGATTCCTTCCGCTCGCGCAGAATGTCCGGTTTTTCCTTTATCATTCCGGCAAGTTCTCCACGTAGAAACGCCCGAACGACTGCGGGCGATTCGTGCGGGATGATTCCCTTTTCACCGAACGGCCAACGCACCCGGTCGACGACCAAGGGATGGCAGCTCTTACAGTGGAGCGAGTAGCGAATCGGATTCATGTAGGCTGCTTGTAGAATTGGCCCCGAAACGTCTGTATCAAGTTGGTCATCCTCGTGAGTGGTCGGTTGTCCGAACCGCCAAGGTCGCAGGCTTCTCCCGGCCCGGTGGCAGTCATCGCAATTCAACTGGGTAGGTCCGCCCGGACCCAGAAGGTCCGGCTTCAAGTGCACCTTGTGATTTAATTTAATCGTCGTGAAGTCGGCAGTCCCTGGTCGAGTTCTCCGGAAATCGATGTGGTCGGACGCAAAGGCGGTAATGTTCGGCGCGAAAGTTGTTTCCGCGGCGTGTGCTCGGAGGTTCGCATGACAGCCGACGCATTCCGAATCCGCGACTTCGGACAATGGTGGAACCCCTTCATGCTCGCGGTGGCATTGGTGGCACGCAAGCTTCGGTGCGTATCCAGTCGCCTTTACCGAATCAACCCAATGCAGAGATGAAAAGGTCGACTCATCGAATCCGATCGTGCCGCCATGACAAGTAAGACACGCCTCATTTCTGACGGAATCGGTCTTGGCGGATCGAAAAAGTCCCTGGAGTGACTGCCACGAGTCCGTGTGGCACTTGGCGCACTGGTCCTCGAGAAACGAATGACCGCGAGACATCGAGCCGCTGGAGAACAAGCGGCGCGAGCCCGTAGCGGTCATGAGGAGGAGCAACGACGCCGCGACAACTGGTCCGGCGATATAAAGTCGCCTTCTCCAGGCTCGAAAGGCCGGACGACGACGGAAGTACGCGACATCGACCTGCTTCCAAAGTGGTGTTTCGGAGCGGCTCATGGCATTCAATAATACAGCGCCATCACGGCGTGAACCGCAAGCAGCACGATCAACGCGGCTGACATCGGTATGTGCAGGAGCAGCCAACCATGAAGCCATCGATGGAGTTTCGCTTGCACGTTCAGTTCACGAGCGTGTTTGCATATGGCGGAAAGGTCGCCTATTACGTCATGACGCGACGGATCGACGACGACCATCGTTTCGTCGAACACAAACGCAGCCTGGTCCGCGCGTCGTAGCGCGGAACGTCCGCTTGATCCATCACAGAGGAATGGAACCACCGTGGTCACGTAGAACTCACGCAATGACTCATCTCCCACGACGGTCTCCGGCTTCTTGGCCTCGCGCGGTCCATGTTCGAAGAAAGCTTCGAGCCGGCAGCGCTCCTCGTCCGCCTCGGCGACTCGGCCACATACGCCGGCAACGGCTTCGTAGGCGTTCAATCGAAGATTCCAACGTACGCGATCCAACTGTTCATAGGTATGCTCGGCCTCTATCTCGGCAGTCATAGCTCGCGGGAGAAAATGTTGCAACGCGGCACCGATGACGCCGGTCAGGACCACGAAGATGAGTAAGATCAGTAGAATCGTGGTCAGTCGTCCGCCGAGGCAAAAGGCTCCATGAAATAAGGCAAACGGAAGAGAAGCGAGCCCCAACCATAGGTGACCTTTCATCCACCACGTGATGGAGCCGATGCGGAGAACCAGAAACTTCTTGCGTATACCGAGCGCGGCCGGGTAGAGCACAAAAGCCGTTGCGATGACACCGAGGGTAAGCCCGATCCATGTATCGCCACGAGGACCGACGGGGCTCGTGAAGACCTCCACACAATACAATGCCGCGCCGGCGGCCAGGAATAAGATCGTAGCGATCAACCATGAACGGTGTGTGGAATTCAGTAGCATGAGATTCGCGTTCCTGCGACTATTCGACGGCCTCCAATTGCCGTTCGAAGAACTGACGGGCATCCACGCGAAGCGCCGCGTCGTGCGGGCATGCGTATACGCAACTGGGGATTCCGTCTTTCAACGATGCGCACTGATCACACACGACGGCATTTTGGGCCACGTCGACTGCGGCATCGTTTTTATCTCCCGCCCGCCGCTCGTGCATATTGATCGCGTCATAGGGACACTGTTTGGCACAAATCTCGCAACCAATGCACCAATCCTCAATCAGAATCTCACCGGTCGAACCCTTATGAATAGATCCAACCGGACAACCGATCATGCAGACGGGATCGAGACACTGGCGGCAGGTGGAAGGCACCAGGTAGCGACCGAACCTTTCTCCTTCGCGGATGAGTCGGGTACGTCCGTCGGCGTGCGTCGAGGCACAGGCGCGCACACATTCATCGCAACGCGTACAGCGCTCTAGATCGATCAGCATCAACTTCTGACCTTGCAACAGCCCAAGTTCATCGGATTGACGAAGAAGCGATACGGTTCGAACGGCCGGTCGCGATTCAGGACGAAGGCGCTCGGCGGCTGTCGCCTCCAATCGTTCACGCAACTGCGGGGCTTCGTTGAGCAAACGTTCGATCTCGTCACGGCTGACGCGAACAAGTTCGACTCGTCCGGGTCGTCGCTTCGCGGCGCCCTCTCCCACTGGGTGATCGAGCGCTTCGCAGGTGGCCATGCGAGGTTCGTTGCGCAGAAGTCCGATTTCTCCAATATGCTCTCCGCGCGCGCGATAGGCCAATACGCGCGGACCGCCGGGCGCCTTACGACTCACCTTGACGGTGCCGACGCGAATGACATAAAGGCTGTCGGCGGGTTCACCCTCTCGAAAAATGATCTCGCCCGGTTCTTTTTCGATCAGCTCGACACGATCCGCGAGTTCGTGCAGGAGGGTCTCTGAAAGGTCGGAAAAAAGGGGGAGTCCGCGCAGGTGGGTGGCGAGCACGCGGCGACGATACACTGCGTCCATTTGTTCCTTGAAAGCCTTATTCTTCTGCAACACCTCGAAAATGTTTCGAAGCATTTCGATCATAGTGCAGTCGTCCGTCACACGGACCGTCGCCGATCGAGGGGCACGGTTTAGACAGCACATTTCCCCAAACAACTCGCCTTCGTGCAACTTTGCGATCGGGTTGTCGTATTGCAGATCGACGGGACCATCGATCGGAATGTAGGTCCGAGTTGCGGAATCAGTCCTCCGTGGCGCGGGTTTCATCCGCCCGGTCAACAGACGCGTGAACCAGCTTCCGTTTCGCTCGGTCGTTGGTTTCGAAAATTGCAGAGAGACGACCGCTTTCTGGCGGAGGTCGTCTCCGTCAGCCGATTGACGAAGCGCCGACGATATCTCCGCATCCACGGATTCAACCTGTTTCGCGCGCAGGCGCTTCGCGCCGGCGTCTAGACGCAACAGCGTCGCATCGCGCTCGGCGAGCGACTTATCAACCGATTCACATTGCGCCAATGTTTCGGCACGGCGGAACAATTCCGCCCTATCCAATGTGTTCGCAATAGATGGCTGCCCTTCGCTCAGGCTTAAAACATCCGCCGTACGGAGTATGTAAAACGCCGTCCATCCCGCGTCGCCCTGGCGGCAGACGATGTCCCCTTTGCGATAGCGACGAAGCACGATCGCTCCGGGATATTTCTCAACGGCCGCCTGATTCAATCCCTGAAAGATGGAAATCTTGATGATCTGTTCAGGGGAAAGTCGCTCGTCGCCGTCTCGGTGTTCGAGTTCAGCCTGCGGCATTACCTTGGCCATAATTCGGTCTCGCCCGCGTTCCCCTTGCCTAGTTGGCGTTCGAGAAGTTCGAGAACACCAAGTTTCCGATCGTGACGCCCTGCAGCACCGCAACCAGCGTCAACTGATCCGCCAAGATGAAGGCATCCGCATTCGCATCGCCGTAGTACACCCCGATGTTTCCGGAGGCGTCGGCCACCAAGAACAGGTGCTCGTTACCTGCCGCCTGAGCCCTGATCGGTCCGCCAATAGCCGCTAGGAGGTTCGTCCCATTCAGTGAGTTGGCACCGGAAAAATTGGCCACGGTGCCTGATGTCACCCGCACGATTTCCGTCGCCGCCGCTACCGTCAGGTTGCCGTCGGCCGAATGGGCTTGGATCGAAGCCAGCGTAGTGAAGTTGTCGGTACCGTCTAGTATGTTGAGTCCGTCGCCGTCAATATTCAACACATCGCCGCCAGTTCCAGCAGTGAAGCCCGCGACTATCTTGCGGTCGACGCCGTTGGCTCTCGCCAGCAAGATACGGATCGTGTCCCTACCGGCTCCGAGGGTGAACGTGTCTATCCCGGCGTTACCTTCGTACACGTTCGTGCCTGCTCCGGCGCTGAGCGTATCGCCTGCGGCGGAACCGAACAGTGTGTCGTTACCGGTGCCGCTACTGATGGTGATCGCATTAGCCGACACCGCCGTCATCACCAAGTTGCCGCCGAACGCAATCGACGCATTGAGCGCGCCAGCCGTTACCACGCGGGTAATGGTCAGGTTGGCCGCGCCGGTCAGGTTGATGATGGCCGTGCCGAAGGTGGGTGTCAATGTAAGGGCGCCACCTATGACGTTGGCACCGGCATCGGCAGGATTGCCGTCACCACGGTTGTTGGATTCCAGATTAAGCGATTCCACGCCGGTGAAAACATAGGCGGAGTTTGTGTCGTGGTCGTTGAGAGTCATGGTCATTGTATCGGCCGTGCCTTGGCCGGTTAGGTCTACCGTTCCGTTGGCCGTGCTGTCTGTCGGGGCGTTGTTGGTTCCCATGTTGACCGTCGCCCCCGCCGGGACGGTCAGAGTTGCCGCCCCGAGGAAACCCCTACGGAGGTTGACCGTACCGACCGAACCAAATCGCGATACAGTTACAGGATTCACCAGGCCGTCAATGATGGTCAATCTCTGAATATTGGTGACGTTGCCCTGGTTGGACGCTGCCGCCGCCGTTGCGGAGGTCAGGCCCAACGTATTGGCCGTTCCGGGGCCGCCATTGACCGTGTCATTGGTCGTGTAGTTGGCCCCAAGAATGAACGTGTCATTCCCGACGCCGCCGGCCACCGTAACGTTGCTGATGTTCCCGGAAACATCGACGACCACTCCGCCGCTGCTGCCGGATGCATTAACCGTGGCCACCGAGTTGGGTAAGGCGTTGATGATCGTGAGCGCCTGGGTGCCGTTCACGTTAATAGTCGCCATGGTCGTGCCGACGGTCTGGGCGATAATGGTCAGTGTATTGGCCGCATTACCGTCGGACACGATGTTGAGAATCTCCACACCGTTGGTGGTGGCCGATGTGATGTTGAACGTTCCGGCGGAGACTGCCGAGAGTCTCAGGCTCATGTCATCTATCATTGCACTCGTCGCCCCCGGGGCGTAACCCAAGGTTAGACCCGACGTGGAGTTGCTGATGCCGGCGTCCACGACGTTGGCCAGTCCGTTGAACGTCAAGGCATTGGGGTTAGTGCTGGCGATGACATTGATCGTCAGCAGGCCGGTGGTCCGGACGCCGGCAAACGTCGTCGCGCCTGTACCGAAGTCCACAATATTAATCGTCTCAATGCCGATCATCGTGGGGGTGACAGTGGTAGGCACCGTGTAATTGAACGTGGCCATCATGCTATCTGCCAACGGGTCGGCGGGACCGCCGCCACCGTTAAGCGTATCGCCGGACTGCAGCGTAGGCACGGTCGTGCCCGTCGGGGGATTGAACATCAACGGCGCCTCAAAGCAATCGTCGTCCGCATCGCCGACGAAATTATCCATGCCCAGCGTCAACATGAAGCACCCCTCGCACTCGCCGAGTTGGGCAAAACATGACCGGCCCCCTGTACAATTGTTCGTGTTTTGGCATTCCTCGAGGATCGGATCGCACGCGTCATCGGTGCAAGCTACGTCATCGTCGCAATTGACGGGCGAGTTCTGGCATCCGTTGTTGACACACGCATCATTGGTGCACGCATTACTGTCGTCGCAGTCAGCATCGATGGCACATGGTGCGGCGACACACACATTTCCTGCTTCATCACAAATCTGAATGCCCGTGCATGGATTTCCGCTCGACGCGCACACGCCCGTCAAAGGACCGCACGACTCATTGCCATTGCAGAACAGGCCGTCATCCGGGCAGTTCACCGGAGTCGATATGCACCCGCCATTCACGCACGTGTCGTTCGTACACGCGTTTCCGTCGTTGCACGTCACGCCCGTACACGCATCACCGCCGTTTCCGCCGCCGCCGCCACCGCACGCGCCTGGAACATGAACGCACAGATTGTCAACGCAAGTATCCGTGGTGCACGCATCAGCGTCGTCACACGGGTTCGGAGTGTGAGTGCAGACGTGCTCGATACAAGCGTCCATCGTACACTCGCTATCATCGTTACATTGTCCGTCCTCAAAGCACTGGACGCAACTCTTCGTCTCTTCGTCGCACAACAAGTCCAAGGCTACACAAGGGTCGCCAGGCGACTCGCACTCGCCGTTCATACAGGCCTCCGTGCCGGTGCAGAACAGACCATCGTTATCGCACGTTTCCGGCGTGCAAGGTTCCGGCGGCGTCATGCATAGATCGGACTCCTCATCGCACTGATCGGGAGCGCACGGAGCTTCACCCAGAATACATTCATCGTTCAGACGAGTTTCGGCCCCGTTGCAGAATAGACCGTCGTCACAAGGAAAGGGGAACAGCGCGCACTCTGCGGGGAAGGATGGGAACGGATCATCGCCGTCGGTAAGAAGGCAATCATCGTCGGAATTGGGGTCAAGCGGGTTCGTGCCGATCAAGACTTCCTCGCCGTCTACCAGCCCGTCGTCATCTGAATCGGTATCATCCAATTTCGTTCCGAGTTCCATTTCGCGGGCGTCCGGTAGTCCGTCCCCATCCTGATCCGGCGTATTGGCGAACAGCGCCGACGTGCGGTCCCGCAGAACTTCGTCACCATCCGAAACTCCATCATCGTCGGTATCGGCGTCCAAGGGATCGGTGCCGACGACGAAGACCTCCACCGTATCCGGCAAACCGTCGCCGTCGGAATCAGGGTCGATGTCCGAGTTCAAGTAATTCGCCGGAGCGCAGACATCAGTGGAGCGGGCGACGGGAACGGGGGGCACCGAGCCGTCCTCACTTCCATACAAGCGTAGGATTGCCGTTACGTCGGGAGTTGGCAACGCGCGGAATCCTGCGACTGGATACTCCGGATACATGACGGCGTCCGGGTCAGCACTGTGCGGTAGACCGAGTGCATGACCAAGTTCATGCAGAACGACCGTGAACAGATCAACCGCGCCATCATCAGGCACAAGGGCCCACAGTTCGTTTGAACAAATATGGACATCGCCCGCCTTGGCGGAGTATTGAGGGTCGCGAAAGCCCGGAAAGCTGGGGAAAAACGCATGACCGAGAACGTTTTGATCGACCGAAGCGGTTTGGATAAAGGGGAACGGATCTTTGTGGTCGCCGGTGACAAATCGGATGGTGATGTCCGTGTTCTCGGTCTCACTCAACTCCTCAAACGTCAGCGCCGATGCATCGCCCCACGCATCAATCGCGTCTTTCACGGCCCGAAGCTGAGCCTCTTCATCCAACCGGTCGAGACGTCCGATGAGTCGCCACGTCAAAGCAGTCTTATTCCATCGGCTCGTCGGAAGCACGCAAGTCAAACTGACCTCTTCATGCGCGAATTCATCGTAACAGCCGATAACAGCGTTTTGGCCGCATTCGCTCCCCTGCGGTGTGGGATCATGTGGCTCGCCTGTGCACGCCCCCATGAACGCTAGAATCGTCGTAGCCAACCCAATGAGCAGATAAAAGCGTGTTGCGGTCATGTATCAACCACTCCGAATTTCGGTCGAACGGCCCGGACCATGAGAATCGAACGTGTGAATTTTATCCCTGCGTTCGTTCTCCGACAACTTGGGGCGAATATTGTACAAGCCCTTCCAAAAGTCCGCAAATAGGAGCGGGAAACACCCATTTCAATTCGAACGAATTTACGGACTCCTACGTTGAGACTCATTTTTCGGGACATCGTTGCTTACCCGATACAATGCACCGTCTCGCAAATAGAGTCGTCTTTGCTCTTCCAACGTGAATGGGCGGGCTCCAAGCCGTCCGAAGACCGCGAGCTGATGTCCCGTCTCGTCAACTGCCCTATCGCGGTCGAGTCCTTTCGACAACGCCAGGGCCGGCCCTTTTGTCGCAAAGGTGGCGATCCATTGCGGCGTCGGTCGCGGACTGAAGCCGCCGTACCCGGGGGTGTCGCGCGGCGAGGTCAGTTGGATGACGTTCAATCCGTTTTTACCGTCGGCCACATACGCAAAGACGCTTGCATTGGCCATGCCGATCTTGACATCCCGTGCGTCATCGATCTTCCCATCGGCGGTAAACGTCATGGCGAGTTTCGGATGCTCGGGGCTCTCGATATCGACGATCAGCAAGCCTTCCCTACCGCCGGCAACGTAGGCATAAGTGCGCGCCACGTACAGGCGATGAGCATCGGCCATCGGTACAAGCGAGGATTCAACGATATAGGCGTGCTCCGGGTCGGTTATGTCCACGACCTTCAAGCCATCTCGATCCGTGACGAATGCGTAACGGAATTGCACGGCGACGGCACGAGGGTTGTCGATTTGAGGAGATTCGATCTGCGCCGCCACTCGCGGTTCCAGCGGATTGGAGAGGTCGACGATCACCAGTCCGCGATCACAACAGATGTATGCCCAATGACCGGCCAGCGTCATGTAGACAGCGCCGTTCAGAATTCCATCGGGGTTGAATGCAAGAGCTCGCCTCAAAAAATTGTTCGTCGGATTCCCATCGAGCAATGTTCCTACCCCGTTTCGTTTGTCGCCAATAACCACGAGCCCTTCGTAAAGATCAGTCACGTACAGGTATGCATACAGCGGATGGATTGCTTGCTCCTGATTGATGTGCCAAGGCGCCGCAGGTTCGAGCATCGTTCCGAGCGGCTTTTCCATGTCGAACGTAAACCGGGTTCGCGTCGGGTCGACCGCCAGCGTCGTCGGTGATGCCACGCATGTCGCATATTTTGTCTTAACGTGCAAACTCTGTCCGAGCGGGGAAACCGGCGCCGTCACCATCCGCTCGCTAAATCCTTTGTTGTCGATATTGGCAATGTCGTACGCGTAGAAACCAGCCTTCCCTCGCGCCGTATATAAGTATTCACCACGAACTTGCAGGTCGAGAATTTCACCACCCACCGGGAATAATCCATCGCTCATCTTGTGCTCGTATGCGAGTTCGAGTTTCCGGTCGCGGGCAAGATGTCGTTTGTGCTGCTCGGGATACGCGAGACTATGCAAGTATCCTCCGATCACGGCCTGCGGCTCGTCCGCCTCGGTGACCCCTACAGCCTCGAAGCCGTGATCGCCTTCGGCTACATAGATATAGCGGCCCATGAAATTCACCAGGTTCGTGCCTTGCAAAAGCAATTGCGCCATCCAGGCATTGTTGTCATTGGCCGCGGAAACATGGCAATCCGTACAACTTCGCGTTTCCGTTGTTCGCACGGCATGTGGGAAGTGCGGATTAAACGCTTGTCCGCTGAACCCTTCGCTGGAAACCGTTTGTTGTTGAGAGTAGGCCCACTCTCGGTTGGCGTTCTGCGAGCCGACGACGACGGCGCTGGAGGATCGAACCGGCGCTACCTTCCCTCCTTTTGCTGTGGAGTCCTTGCCGATCATGAAGACATCATCGCGCAACACCTGGAAGTTGTACGTCGTGAAGTTGCGCAACCATTCCCCTTCATTGTGCAGCATCGGCATGCGAAAGTTTGAACGCATGGGCAGATGGCATCCAAAGCAACTCGTCATCCAGGACGTGTGACACGCGTAACAGCTCAGATTCTCATTGCTGTGCGCGAGGCCGCTTTCAGGGCATCCCGGATTGCCCCAATCGTCACCGCCGCCAACGCCACGACGCAACGTCTTAGCATATGCGGCCTTGGCGTTATAGCGCGGGGAGGCGGGGTCGACGATGTCGACGAGCTGCGGAATCTCCCACTCCTGATTTGGATCCATCGCAGAGCGCTGGTAGAGCCGCTTCCCGCGGCGATCAAAACGTCTTCCGAAAGGAGTCTGAAGCTTGCCAAGATCGTTGCCCCCTGCCGGTCCACTCGACGCGAGAGTGGATCGCTGCTTGATTGTTCCGTGGCAATCGATGCAGTCGATTTCAATGGCGTTGCGAACCTCGCCGTATAAACTGCCATCGCCGTGGACATCTTGCTCGAAGTGACAGTCCACACAATGCATCCCGCGTTCGAGATGAATGTCTTTCAGATGAACCGGGTGTCCGGCCGGCGGCGCCGCGCCGGATTGACCGCTTGTGAATGCGACGGCGCCTTGAAGCATCTGTGGCGTTGTACTCTCAACGACCGCGCCATCGCGATCAAGAAGCCGACCGACACGATCCTGTTTAAAAACGGCCCGAAAGATCCATCCATGGCCGTGAAAATCCGCGAACTGCGTCTTGTCCAACCGGTCATTGAGTTCCGCGGTCTTTTCCAGAAAATCATCCCCCGCAGTCACGCCAGCCGCACTGACGGCATCGGGGCGCGCGTTCGACCACAGGCCCCGAAGAGTGCTACCCTCCGGATTAGCCCTCAATATGTTTGCAACGCTACGCGCCGAAAGCGGCTGTTGCTCCGCCGGATACATGAATTCGCCATGGGTCTCATTGTCCCACCAGGTGAAGCCGAAAAACGAGTTGGCGAAGGACGTTCCCGGGTGCATGTGGCAAACGACGCATTGGCTCGAAGGCACCGAACGGGTAAAGGCGTGGCGAATCGGATGCCCGGATTGTTCATGGGGAATCGTCGGATCAACCGTCGCGGAACAACCGCGGTTGCCGGCGCCCGCGTGTGACCCAGAGTGGATGGGCGATCGGTCGTTGGCGTAGACGACATGACACGCGGAACAACCGCTCGCCCGGTAGTCACCGGGATGATCGTTGGTTCCAAAAGTTGACAGGATGGGATCGAGCAAGCGCGTTTTCTGTAGGTTCAAGAAGACCGGATCGGTGGCGAGCTGCGTGCCGAGTCCGCGGTCACTGAGCTTCATGTCCGGTTTCCCCGGTTCCTCAAAGGCGTTGGGCAACCCCGAATCGACCTCAATACGCGACACTTTCCCGCCTCGTTCAAACGCCCGCAGAATGTTGCCCATCTGCGTAATTTCCCACCGAGGCAATGGATCTAGATACTGCAGAACGCCGCGATCGCGCTCCTCAGTCGACGGCGCGCGATTCGTGAGAATACGTTGCGGTAATCCGTGGGGCGAATAACTCTCGCCGAAGCGGGCAATCTTGCTGGGATAGCTTCCGTTGTTGTACAGTGCGGCGGCCCATAATTGCGCGCCGTGCGTCATCATCGACGATTTCACCCTTCTGACAATGTCCGAATGGCAGGAGCCACAGGTTTGATCTACAACCCGCAAATCCCCTGGGTTCACGAACTGAATGAATGCGGGATCCTCGCGGTTAAGCGTGGAGTAACTGCGCACCGGGTTCGCCGAGGAATACTCGCCCGAAAGGGGATCGCTCCAAAGAGAAGTCAGGCGCGGTTGCACGTGCGCACCGCGCATCGCCGCCAAGTACGATTTTGTGTACGGACGAACATTCGGCGCTTCCGCCGGCCTGTGCACTTCCGGATCACCACCATGACAGTCGACACAACTGATGTAAACAAACGGCTGATCCGGGTGCATGTTTTTCGAGTCGGTTTTTGTATGACACGACAGACAACCGGCGCTTCGAGAATCGGCGTCATCCTGCGATAAATAGTAGTGGGTCACGAGGGGTCGCCGCGCGGCCTCCAAGAAAGGGGAAGAACCGGAAAGCGGGACCAATGCCACGGGTGTCCGTGACGCCTGACATCCGAAATAAAATCCCCCTCCGACCGTCAAGAGTGCCGCGACAATTCCAATCCAGCGCAAGAGTTGAACCTCCTAAAACGTGAAAGTCACGTTCGTAAAAAAGGCGTAGAGCACTTCATCCGAGTCGAGAGTCTCTGAAAGCCCGTCGCCAGGACGCAACGCTGAAACGCCGATGCTCATAATCAGGTTGTTGTTAAGGTACGGGCGATATTGCAAACCGAAGCCGACGTCCAATCCGATTTCTCTCGGAATGGCCGGTTGTTTGAGGAATAGTTCCAAGGTCTCGGTATGTGCGAACCAAAGATAACTGGCGTTGGTGATGGCCTTTAGCTTCGGGGTGATTTCGGCGTCCAGACCGGCGTTGATTAGAAACAGACCAGGATTAACGAAGCTTGCTTGTCCCTCGGTCTTACTGGAAGACAAGTCCGGCAACAGGCTATTACGATTTGTAAGGTTGACGCCCAGCAGCCGAATCGCCTCCCGATTCCAGAAGCTGAACGGCCCGCCCGCAAAGTTTGGGTTGTCGAAAATGGCGTCGAATCCGCGCCCTTCGCGGTCTTGAGGTGAACGATCGCCCGAAGCCCAGAATAAGGATGAACGCAGGCGTATCCAATCGATGTCCAGCGAAGATTCAATCGCGGCCATCTGCGCATTGACGGTAAGTTTCTGGCCCGCGATCGGGTTCAAATCATCGCGACCCAGAGCCCAGTAGAACGCATGGTCAACATTGAGCCGCCCCACGTGCCCGTCGCCCGTCCAACCGAGATAGGCGACTTTGACATCATGCGGCGTGAAGCTGCCCACCGGATCGGGCCGGACAAGAAACCCGTTGCGATCAAAATGCAATTCCTGTGTTCCCTGGTCATCATGGTTGTAATGGATGGAGAACTGCGTTGTATACCCTTTTCGCCAAGACTCTGGAACGAACTCAAAGTCAAGCGAATCCTGGACGTAATAGTTCGCTACAATGACTTGCTGATCTCTGGCATCGAACGTGTTCAGGTCGCTGTTCGTGTCCTTCTCTGCCTGATAGAAATAGACTACGTTCCACTGTCGACGATTGGAATCCTGATTTCCAAACAGGCGCACACCTTGGTTTACCTCGTTAAATACGAAGCCGCGAAAATCACTGATGAACGGCTGCCGACCGATACGCAGATTGACGAAGTCGTAATATTCACCGAGGTCGGCAAGGCGGACTTCAAAGAAGGCCTCTTGCAGGGCGAAGTCACGCCATTCCCTGAAAATTCCCTTACTCACGTCGATATTGACGACCCCGAGCTCCTCAACGTCGAGGTAGTTCCAGTTGAACACCGGGGACAATCGCAGCCGCCAGTCGAACGGCTTGAACGCGGAATCACCGTGAAACAGATCGGCCCGCATGATGAAATTGCTGTTGACGAAGTTTTGCCCCGATCGGCCAAAAAACTCACGACTCGATGTGCGCTCGGTGCTCTCTCCGCTCGGAGTCGGCAAATTGCGGGACTCATACGAAATGTCCGACGTGAATGTGAGGTTGAGAAACGTGTTCTGACCAATGATGGGATAGTCACCTTTGAGGACGTTTTGATTGTAGGGATCATACCAATGACCCTTCACGTATTGGTAGTTTCCGCTGACGGCACTCATGGTCACCGCGTCAAGCCGCCGGCGCCGACCAAGCCGATCATAGGGCGGGAATCCGATACGCCAACGATCCTCGATGGGCACGAACGCGTCCGTCGCCGGGTCGGACTCAAGTGCGTCGAGGACTATCCGTGACCGCAGACGACCGGCGAATCCCGTTGGCTCAAAGGCAGTCGGCTCAAAGAAAACATCTGTGTCCTGCGGATGGAGTGAAAGCACTGGCTGGGGAGATTCCGATGCGGGAGAATTCGCTGAATCGCGGTTGAGTGTGTGTGGCTGCGCGTCGCTTGCGGCCTCGGATTCTGAAGGAGGTAAAGCGTTTGCCCTCACCAAGGGTAAAGCCACTGGAAGAACGCAAGCGATCACGCTGCGTGCCCAAGCGGGGCGACGAAAATGATCATGCCGACCACGCACAGAATCGGCGCCGACTACGGATTGCCGTCGTCACCGATAAGACCATCGGTAAGGGCGGTTGCGATATCCGTAAACAACTGCGTTAGAACCGGCTGCACGGCCTGCGCCACCAGTCGGTTGGTTCCCGACGGACACGATAGCCACAGACAACTCCCCGACGAAATCACCAAGAACAGTCTGCGTGTCTTCTTCCATATCATGGCGGACTCCCCATAATATTCGCGCGCGTCGGCAGGGCCGCAGCGCGACGATTAGTCGTTTTCCATTAGAACCTGCTCGCGGTCAAAAGCGTAACATGACCGTCCATGCCGTCAAGAAAGAAATCGCGTGGTGCACTTGTTTCTTGACACACGTTGAACGACAGGTAGGCTCTCTGCACTGAACATGTTTACAGAAAACGTCCCAACACCTGCGCTAAGGGGCAAGCGTATGAGATGTCACGACCTCTGTCGGATCGTTCGCTCGCGCTTGCGTCTCGTTATGGGCGGTGTCATCGCCGCGTTGACGGTGTTCAGCCACGGCTGTGGGACTGACTTCGGGTTGCTCTTCTCCTCCCCCGGCGGTCCTGCCGATCCACTCACTATGGCCGACGTGGACCTGATCGTTAAGAATTCGGCAGCATCGCTTTCTTCTAACACGCTGGTCATCGCCGTTACCGACCGAGAGGGTAACGTCCTGGCCGTTTTCCGTAAGCCGAATGCACCCGACTCGGTGCGCGTCCTGTTGGCTGAGCGTTTCCTTGATGTTTCTGCGAATGAGCTCGCAATCTCCTTGGCCCGCACCGGCGCATTCTTCAGCAACGACCAGGCGCCGCTTTCATCACGAACGGTTCGCTTTATCAGTCGCAAACACTTTCCCCCGACATTTGACTCATCGGGACGCGCGGTCGGCGTCAAGAATACCGCATCCGGTGCGCTTTGGGACATCGAGCACACGAACCGGGGCTGCGAGTTGACCACTGACTATACACCAGGTTCGCAGATTTCGGCCTCGAAATCGCTCGATCGATCCGGACCGGGCTTGGGCATTGCGACGTTTCCCGGTGGTGTTCCGCTGTACATGAAGAACAAATTGGTTGGAGGTGTCGGCGTGTGCGGAGTCAACCCGGACCAAGCCGAGTTCGCGGCGGTAGCAGGCGCGAACGGTTTCTCACCAATCGCTGCGTCGCCGGGTGAACTGTTTCTGGACGGCGTTCGTCTGCCGTTTGTCGACCAAACCAGCAGGCCCTTTGGCTTTAGCACCGGCGAGGCAGTTGGTGCGTATGTCGCCATTCCCGATTTGGTTTTGCCCGAAACGATGGTCGCCGGTCCGCAGGGAAGCTCACGGACGCAGGTTCCCGAAGGCTGGCTTGTCGGGCCGCGCGGGAGTCTGGAGCTTTCCGAAGTAAGCGTGCGGCAGATTATTGAGAACGCCGTCTTCGAGGCCAATCGAACGCGCGCCGCTATCCGTCTCCCACTGGAGGCTCGAACGAAGATGGTCCTCGCCGTCACCTCGCTTTCCGGAGCAGTCCTTGGGCTGTATCGGATGCCGGATGCGACTGTGTTCAGTATCGACGTGGCCGTGACCAAGGCTCGCAATGTCGTGTACTTCAGCGGGCGGAACCGGACCATCAGCGACTTGCCCGGCGTGCCCAAGGGGGTCGCAGTGACCAACCGGACGCTGCGCTTCGGGAGTCAACCATTTTTCCCGCCGGGAATCGACGACTCGCTTCCCGGACCGTTCGTATCGCTACGTCTTCACAATCAAGACAACGCTTGTACCCAGGGATTCCAACCAGCGGTCCCCAACCAAAGCGGCATCATCTTTTTCCCGGGAAGTGCCCCGCTATATCGATTCGGAGTCGAGCTGATCGGCGGTTTCGGAGTGAGCGGCGACGGCGTTGACCAAGATGACATCGTGACCGCCGCGGGTCTTCGCGGCTTTGAGCCGGTGGAATCGTTGCGCGCCGATCACGTGGACATCAACGGAATCACCTTACCCTATTTGAAATTTCCAAGGGCACCGGACGAATGATGCATCGAGCGAACGATCATGGGCTTCGACCAACGCCGCCTGACTTCAGGACGAAGTGCACGTCCATTCACGACGAGGTTTCATGGCTCATCAAGGACATTTTGATTCTCATCGCTTTCTGTTCGGTCACATACGAACTGCGAGCCCAAGCGAGCGACGAAGCCGCACCCCCGCCGACGCAACCGGTTGACGTTCAGTCCTCACTCGACGCCGCGACGAAACTGCTGATTGAGAATCGCCCCCGTGAGTTGTTGGAAGCTTTCACCCCCATCGCGGCCGCAGAGCCGAACAACCCATGGCTTTCGTTCTATCGCGGTTGGGCTTACGCACAACTTGGTGATTGCCATCGAGCCGTAGCCTCATTCGACGAATCACTCGCTCAACTCGCGGCGCTTGGCGATCCCGACGCTGAGCTGGCCAAGCGAATCCGACTTGAGCGCCGCCGCGCTCAGCG
>JBBTCX010000051.1:0-49785 GCA_038043045.1 Planctomycetota bacterium
GAGCGGGGGTCAATTATTCAGACGCCGCTCAAAGACAAATACTCGTTCGCGCTCCAGCGGAAAGAATGAGCAAGCTCGTGGGGGAGATCGGGCAGCAGAATGCGGGCCGACAGTCGGTCATGCTGTTCAATCGTGAGCAAAGAGTTCAGGACCTGAGTGTCGCGCAAAGCATGGTATCCGATCGTGGCCGAAGAGAGCAGAAGGCCGATTTCAATGAGCCATTCCATAACCATAGCGTGACCAAAAAACGGGGGGACGACTCCAACGATACCCATGAATTCGGATTGTTCGGTGGGTTGATTCGGGCGGTGGGTTTGGAAATTGCCCTTCAACGAACTCCGCCCGAAGTGCGGACCGTGGAAAAAGATCTGTCCAGCGCGATGGCCAATCGACCGGTTTCAACATCTGCGGATTCCGCAGCCAACGGAGACGGTGTAGGCGCAACATCAACACCGGAAGTGCGAGTACCGGGTTCGATCGTGGCCGATCGACTACAGCAACTGTTCCGTCAGCAGTCGAACGGGTCTCAAGGCCCTGCCGAATTTGTTGGACCGATGCCTGCGGCAAGTGCTCCATCAGCCATGGTCGGCATACGGTTCCCGGATACTCAGGAAGATGTCGTCACGTTGGTCATCGAAGTGAAAATTGCAGAACCTGCGGAGTCCGACACTCCATCAGCCCCGACGCAAGAGGATTCCCTAAGAGCCAAGGTGGTCAAGCCCGAAAATCCTATCCCCAAGTGACCTTGGGTTGTATCCGCGAAACGCACATCGGGATCAAGATTGTTTTGAAAGGATGCCAAACGACCGCTCCACAATGGTTGCGGTTCGATTAGAATACCGCCCGCATGAAACTGACAACCATTGACCAAGCACAACGCGTTGTTGCATCCAAACCGAAATCCGTAGGCCGGTGGATTGGCGCGGTATTGAGCGGGACCATCGCGGCTTTGCCGTTGGGATGGTTGTTGTCTTTTGGCGCGTCGCTGCCCTTTTTTCTTGGATTGTTTTTCTTTGTGCTCTTTGGGTTGTTGATCGGCGCGGTGATGTTTCGAATTGGCCTGCCTTGTCGACCGTTGGGGCGATGGCCGGTGATTTTGGGAACGTGCCTCGTTGTGCTCATGACCTGGACGATTTCCGTGGTCAAGGAGGCGCGGGATTTTCCAGGGGAAATGGCCGAGAGAATCGTCAATAGTACGCGGGACCTTGGCGGGTTGTCGCGCGATGAATTCCGAACCGCGGTCATCATTGAAATCGACGATTTCCTTCGGCAACGCTATTCTCCCGGCGGTACGATTGGATATTTGAAATGGGTTGTTGCGTCGGGGGAGCTGAAGGACGGGGACACGCCCAAAACTCAGCAGAAAATCGCCCGACCACAACGCGGCACGTTTTGGATCGTTCGAGTGGTATTGTCCATCGCGTTCTTAAGTTTTGGAATTGGTTCGCAGACCATGGGTTTGACGAATGATTCATCAACCAAGTCGGTTGAACCTGACTCGCCATGAATCCGCCAAAACGACGAAAGTTCAAACGGCCTACCGCCCCTTCGCCAGCCAAACAACCGGTTGCCAAACCCATCCATCAAGCGCAGAGTATTTCCCCGAACCCCAAACGCCCACAGTACGTCGCCGGAATTCTTGAACAGACGGATAATCAATTCCTCATCGTTCGCACAACGGCGGATCAAGATGCGGTCGGGGCATGGCTTTTTCCGCGAGGTCCCGTCAACCCAAACGAATCACCGGAAGAAGCCGTTCGACGGATCGCGCTTGACCATTTAGGAATGACCGTCGAGATCATCAGCGGTCAACCGCCGTTGTTGGCCACGATCGACGGTCAGGAAATCGAGGTGCGGTTTTTCTTTCTCACCATCGTGGATGAACCTTCAGGCCCGTGCATCTACGCGGAATCACGATGGGTGGCGAAAGCTCAATTGCGGGATTACACCTTCGACGCAGTGACGCAACCGGTGATCGACTGGTTGGTGACGGAATAGGGGCCATCGAAATAAAGTGGTGCTGCATCTGATTTAAGTGTTGCAGAAATTTATCCGTAACAGTATTGTACCGGATTAGGCGAGTCAGTTCGATCGCACTTCGGCTGAATTTCATCGGCCTTCGTCTTGAGGGTCGGCAGCCGCACAGAGCCGTTCAACAGAAGGAGCCAATCCAATGACCCAGGGAATCCTTTCGGGAACAGTTAGCCATTTGTTCCACCCGGTTGCTTTCACCAGCACGTTTGTTTTCGCGGTGTTGGGGTCAACACTACCATTATTTGCAGAGAGACATGTCGTCAGAATTGAGAAGATCGAATGGGAAGGAAATGAGGAGTCCTTCACGCCACGTTTCGACCCGGACGATCCATTGCAGCGTTTGGCGCAGTTTGTTAGGTATGATGCTCCGCGCATGGGTTTGTCTTCTGATGCACTCATCGTTCAAACTCGAGCCATCTTGGGACAGATGCACGATGTCGTTGATCCGACGGGAAATACTCTCGTGGGAGAGGGACTTGTGGGCCTGCGGAACTTGGAGGGAGAAGTTGCCGGTCGGGGGATTGTCCGAGCCCAATACGATTATGCGACGAACCAGGTTCAAACGGAATTGATCTTCACGGACCGAAATGGCACGACCCGCAACTTGACTCAATTTCCGACGGTGGATGAATACGGCGTGGTGACCACCTATGGTACTCTGACAGTGACACCACCGAGTATTTCCAACCCATACGGAGTTGTTGTTCCAACGGTCTTTGAAGGGGGGATGATCGGCACACCGGGCGAATTCGAGGATGACATGGAATGGGAGTTGGATCCGGCATCCGATGCCGGGTTTGAACAACAGTTTCTGGAAATGTCGGGTGGCGCCAATGGTTGCGCGGGTTTACGTGCGTGCGATCCATACTTTGTTCATTTGGCAATAGTGGTCCTCATCGCCATAATCCTGCTTGCAGTGATATGGGTTGTTAGCTGGTTGTTCGGGTGGCTTTCCATCTGGGAGGCGGATTTGAAAACACGATTGGTTCAAAAAGAGTTGGAATCAAGACTCGATCGGTTTCATGGGGTTGATTCAGGGCGAAATGGGATGAGCGTGGTTCCGGTTTAGGGGGACGGCGCATGTGCACCATGAAATGTCAGAAATGTCGTCGTTTTTTCCGATGGACAACACTCGTCGGTTCTTTGTTTGTGGGGGGGCTGCTAGCCTACCCTTCCTACGAAGAGCACCAGATTTCTCTTTTCGTTTGGGTGGTGGCTACGACAGGAATGTTTGTCGTGCTTTTCTTCCCCTCACAGTGGTTTTCCTGGTCCCTTGGTCGATTGGTGTCTCAAGGGAGGGAACTGCCCGATGTCCGTGACATCGCACAGAACGCATTGGGGCGGGCTTTTCTTTTCACGCTGTTCATGTCGGTCTGGTTTATCGGTGGACCAGGCCTTGCGCGGGTCGTGGGTTTGAAGTCCCTGTACTCCGAGGCCCCCCCTCGCGCCGAAAAAATCTTTAACGAGATTTTCAACTGGAGTTGGACTCACACGGCGGTATTTGGGGTGATCGTAGCCTTGATGACTGTGCGACAAACATGGGTCGGGAGGTCGAAGGCGCGTGCGAGAATCCTTTGGCCAGTAGGAGATAAGTAGGTGTCGCATGAATCCGAATTACCCACCATGGATTCGAAGGGTATTGCTTGGACTTTTGCCGCTTTACGCAGGGATTTTGATTTATCCAGCCCATGAAGAAGGACAAATCAGCTTCCTGATACTTCCTTTGGTCATTTTCGGCGGGTTCGTACTCCTGTTTTTTCCTATCATGTGGGTTTTTAGGCAAACCATGCGACTAGAAACGGAAGAAGGTCAACTTTCTGAACCAGTCGAGTTGATCCGAAATGCGTTCCTTCAGGCTTCGTGTTGTGTTGCTGCTTGGGCTTGGATGTTCGCCATTCCCTCCATTGCGAAGCAAGTTGGCTTGATAACTCCGATGCGGGGGGTATGCGCGGTTTTTGTAAACTGGGGTTGGGTTCACACGGCTGTTGCCGTTTCGGCGGTGATGTTGCTCACGATCATAGAGGCGATCCGCAATTGGAAACGGGTTCAGGCCCGAGCCAAAGCCACCCCGCAAGCGGAGGACACAGTTCTGGTTGGAGGGTAGAACCCGCCCTAAGTTGCTCGGATACCGTGCAGCCCCGTGAAGTGTTCGATATCGCTTCCGGGGCTGCAATATTTTGTAGGCCAAATAGCGCCCCAGTTCAACGATTGACGTTCAACGGCAACTCAACCGACCCGAACCGGGCGCAGGTCAGAAAAGTCGGGTCTAATCTGAAGGAGGGTTGAAGAACAGGGAACTTCAGCTAAACTGCACGCATCATGGCCGAGGTGCAGCGAAGAGTTGTCGGAGCGTCGAAGTCGAAGTATGGGCCTGCGCTTTTCGACGTTCTTCACGCAACGGAGACGAACAAGACTGAACCGCAGCTGGATAGCAAAAAAGCCTGGTGGCGACCCAAACAAAAACAAGCGGTGCCGTCCACCGTGGATGGAAGTCAACCAGCGCTGGATGAGCAGCGGGAAGAAAGCGTGGCCACGGCGGGCGCGCAATCAGGCGTCTTGGAACAACCTACGATCACGCGCGGGTTTGCCTTGGAAGGCGATCGCGTCACGGTTTCGCTTTCCACGACTTGGGTGGCTGTGACCGTGTTCGGCGTGATCAGCCTTCTGGGTTTGGCGTTTGTGGTCGGAGATCGTTTCGGCCCCACGGGCTACGGACGTGGTCTTGAAGCCGGGAGAGTCGCTTCGACCGGTACGGTCGCGGACGAATTCGATGCGATACGCAAGCAGCCTCCCGCGACGCATTTGGTTGAAGGACTCCTCCAAGGTCAACCCGGTTCACTTTCAAGCGGTCGATCCCTGACCGGTCAATCCCCGACATCGACGAAATGGACCCGTGGGCTTGCATATGTCGTGGTCCAGGAGTTTGCCACGGGAGCGACGGACGACGCGGCCAAAGCGAGAGCTTTTTTGGCATCGGAAGGTGTGGCAGCCGAGGTTGTGATTTTACCCACGGGCACTATTCACTTGGTAACCCATCAAGGGTACAATTTGAAAGACCCGGAGCAGAAGGAACTCGCCGAGCAGTTGGTCGAGCGTGTTCACAAGCTGGGTACGAAGTATCATGAAAACGGCGGAAGGTATCGTCTAAAGGGATACTTGAAAACTTTTAAGGGCGAAAGCTGGCAGTAACGACAACAAAGGAGATCGGATCAACATGTCCATGGACCGCTCGCTACGATCCAAATCGACGCTGGAGCGTCATCGCAACGTGCTTTCCCGCGCGGAACGCATTCTGAAATTGCAGGAAGACGATCGCTGGTCGGAAACGACCAGGCCTATGGGCCTTCCAAAAGTTGCCCACCGCAAGGTTTCCGTTGGAAAGAAGGAAAAGACTGAGAAGAAGCCTGGCGAGGAAGGCGCAGCGGCCGCTCCGACTGCCGAAGCCGAGAAGAAAGCTAAATAGCCCCATCGCGTGGAGATGGTCGCACGCCGATGATCGGTTGCATTGAAGTCGAACACCGCCGGAGAATGGAACCGGCGGTGTTTTTTTGCGGCGGATCAGACGAAACTTCTTTCGAGTGAGTTCGCTATGGCCGGTCGTTCGTTTGTCGCGGATAGGGTAGCCGGAATCGGTTCATCGGGCATACGGCGGGTGTTTGACCTTGGGGCGACGCTCAAGAACCCCATCAACTTTTCGATTGGGCAGCCGGACTATCCGGTGCCACCCAATGTCAGACAAGCGATCATCCGGGCTGTAGAGACCAATCGAAACGGCTATACGGTCACGCGCGGGATTGCGGAACTTCGCGACAAAATACGCTCAACCCTGTCGGCAGAATTGGACTGGCAAGCCGATGTGCTGGTGACTTCGGGACTCTCGGGAGGACTGTATCTGGCGTTGATGGCGTGCCTGAATCCGGGCGATGAAGTATTGATCGGGGACCCGTATTTCGTGTCTTATCCGCATTTGGTTCGGTTGGCCGGCGGAGTGCCGATGACCGTTTCGCTGTATGACGACTTTCAACTTCGCCCCGAGCGATTTGCGCGGGCAATCACGAGCAAGACGAAGCTGGTGATTCTGTGTTCACCGGGAAACCCCACGGGTGTCGTATCACGCGAAGCAGACGTCGCTGCCATTGCGGCGTTAGCAAGGCAGCGGGATCTACTCATCATTTCCGATGAGATTTATTGTGCGTTGAGCTATGACGGACCTGCGGTAAGTCCGGTGAAATTCGCCCCGGAACACACGGTGCTCCTGCGTGGGTTTGGCAAATCGCACGCCATGACGGGGTTGCGAATCGCTTATGCAGCCGGTTCGCAGGACATCATCGGCGCCATGGCTAAGTTGCAACAATACACGTACGTCTGCGCGCCGCATCCCGTTCAATACGGCGCCCTGGAAGCTCTGCAGACGGACACGTCACCCCAGCGCGACGCGTATCGCGCCAAACGTGATCTGATCTGTCGTGAGCTACAGGAAACTTTCGAATTCGTGAGGCCTTCGGGCGGTTTCTACATTTTCCCGAAGGCCCCTGCACATTTCCCAACCGCCAGCGCGTTCGTCGACGAAGCCATCCGTCGAAACGTATTGATCATCCCCGGCGAAACTTTCAGCGCCCAAGACACACACTTCCGCATCAGCTACGCCGTCCCCGACGATACCATCCGCGCCGGCTGCGAAATTCTGCGGACCTTGGTCAAATGACGACCATCCATGTCCGATGCAGGGACCTTTCAACTTGCCGAGGTCTTCGATCGCACTCTACCTGAACCCATCAACCCGGCCCGGTGAACGCATTTTGAAACGCTCCGAAATCGAAAACGTCCACGTCACCATCCCCATCTGAGTCAAAATCCTCGCACACACCCACATTGAGCGTTACGACGTATTCGCTGCTGTTGTGGATCGCCCCATTGCAATCCAACACCGCTTGATCCCACGCCCGAAGCCTCAACACGTATGCGCACGGCCGCAGCCTCGCAGTGTCCCATGTTCCAAGTACGCCGCCGATGATCGGCGTTGACCCCATGGTAATCGGAACCCAACCATTTATTGCTCCGCCTGAATACTCCAGAACCCATCCGCCCAAATGTTGGTCATTCACGGTTCCGTGGATTTCCACCAGGCCTTCAACCTCCGCGCACGCCGAAGGGTGGAGAATCTCCGTGACGGGACTGACGTTGTCTACCTCCACTTGGTGTGTATCTACTTTGGCATGTCCACAAGAATCTACCCCCTCCACACGGAGAGAATAGCTTCCGTTGGCGATCCCATTTCGCGTATTCCACTGGGCCAGCGGGTCGTTGAGGACAACATTGTGATAGTCCGCCTGCCCGGGATCGACCGGTAGATACATCATTCCTCCCGCCGGTTGATACCCGACCTGATACCGATGGAAACAATGATCCCAAACCGTTCCATCCGGACAAACCAACCCGCCGACGATCGATCCCGTTGCCGGCGAGCGCATTTCAACGGTGCTCATTTCCGCGTTGACCCATACAACCGCAACGGCGGTGTTGGCCATTCCGCATGAGTTTTCGACGGTCAGGCGAAGAACGTGGTACCCCTCCGGTAGTCCCTGCGTATCCCAAAAACCCAGAACCCCACCGTCGACCGGCGTGTTACCGAAACCGATCAACATCCAACTTCCGCCGGACGCCGGCAAGAATTCCAATCGATACTCCCGGAAGGTCCCATCGGGATCATTTGCCGTTCCCACGATCGGCACAACTCCGCAAACGCACGAGCTGAACAATGGGTCCGCGATCATCGCCTCCGGCGGCGTGTTCTCTCTAGCGCAGATATCCACGATTTCCAACGTACCCGACATGCACGGCTCACAACCGGAGGCGTTGCTGTTGTACGAACCGACTTGGAAGTAATAGGTTCGACCCGCTTGCCCATTCACTGACACCACCGACCCCTTTCCGGCACAACCGTTGGCGCACTCCGGCAAATCGGTATCGTCGTTGCATCCCATTTGGACCATCAACCCCTGGCATTCCCCGGTCCATGCCTGCACCACAGTATCAAACGTCGTTCCGCGCTCGCAGGTACTAAACGTCATCGGACCGCTGACCGTTGGTGTCACTTGAAACCACGTGGTATGCCCCACATTGACACCGCACGAAGGGGTGAAAGGATCCGCCGTGGCGTCCGTGACATCGACGGTCACGGAGTGCACGCCGGGTGTTCCAGGAATCTCCTGAGCCCATTGGCAGAAGTCATTCGTCGGCGGACCTCCGCAGGGTTCCCCTATCGTCACGATCACGCCAAGGCAGTGCGCGCACCCTGCCGAATTATCGTTGTAGGACCCGACGACGAACCGATATCGCTCACCCGCAACCGCCTCAAACGAAACTCTTGATCCTGCTCCGTTACATCCGTTTGCACACTCCGCATCAAACGTATCATCGTTGCAGTCAACCTCGTTCATGAACTCGCAACGGGATTCCCCTCCCCGATACGCTTGGACAACGGTGTCATACGTCGTCGTCGGATGACACGTGCTAAACGTCAACGGACCGCTGACCTCGGGGACCACTTCAAACCACACCGTGTGCCCGACATTGACATTGCAATAAGACTCCCCGGAATCCGTCGCTTCGGATACTCCCATCACCACGACATGCTGACCCACCTCTCCGGAAACCACCCGTGCCATCGAACAGAAGTCACTCGGGGATTCCCCACACTGACCGCAAACCTCTCCCGAACAAACCATCCACACTCCGGCCGCCAACACCACACTGCCAATTCGTCCCATGTCAAAACCTCCAAAAAAATGTAAAACCGCCGTGGCGCAACGAGTCTTCTTGCAAGATACGTGCCACCAACGAAGTGCGTGAGCCGGGGGATTGGCGATTCCAGGATTTGGGTTTTTGAAGCGTGGTTGATCGAGTCATCGATCCGACCGCCCTCTGATTGCGAACAACGTCGTCAGTTTACGGTCGGGTCAGAATATCACCAACTACGCGATCCAACATCCACGGGAAAAAACTTCCTCGTTTTAAGTACCCGTTTAGTACAACCGAAGGCGTGACCGTTAGACCGATCTCGCGGCAAAGGGCAATATCGCTTTGCACGTCGACTTTTCCCGCCCCCGCGTTCATGCAGGATTGGAAAGCGGGTACGTCCAAACCGATCTTGGCCACGCCGGCTTCGACGGTCGCGCGAGAAACTTTCGGATGAGGCGTTTGAACGTATAGAAAATCGTGGTAATCCCAGAATTTACCCTGTCGATGGGCGCACTCCGCCGCTTCGGCCAGCCAACAGGCATCTTCATGGCCTGTTTCGCCGATAGCCGGGTTGCATAGGCCACTGATTGGGGAATTCACAAACAAGACACGGATTCGGTCCGGTGATTGGACCCGCAGTCGCTCCACGTTGTTGGCCAGCGATCGACAAAAACTGCACTGGAAATCACCGACCAGCACAACGGTGAGTTCGGCATCCGCAGGGCCTATCGATGGCTGCCCGTCGAACCGTCGAAGGTCCACGTTGGGCGGTTTCCTCATCTGTTGAACAAACTCTTGAATCTGTCCTTCACCCCAGGTTTGAATCTGGTGAAGCGGCTCGCGAACCACCCACACGGAAAACACGACCCCGCTCAAGGCCAGTAGCAAAATACCGGCCTTGGTGACGGAACAATAGTATGCGCGATCATCACCGCCGAGCAACGATCGCGACGAAGGCAAAACGCGCAGCCAACTCAGCGGCTCTCGAACACCGCGGGTGGAAATCCAAAACAGCAGAAACAAGAAAATGTTGATGCCATACGTGGCGACACAATTCAAACAGATGTGACCAATTTGCGCAAACATGACGACGGCGAGATAAGCATCAACAACAAGCGCCATGGCCACCAGAACGACACCAAGGGCCGCTACTGCCTTTCGGTCAGGACCGCGAAGCAATACCACGGACAAGGAGATTCCGGTGATGAGAATGTAATACGCCAATCCCCAAGCCGCGACGGGATATCCGAAAAGCCAGGAGGATGCATGCGCGGCCACCGCATTGCAATCAAATCGCCCCGCGCCGCCGCAGAAGAGCCCCTCGGCCACGTTGCCACTGTAGACGGCTAAGTGGTCCTTCACCAAAGTGACCGTTACAAGAACACCTGAAATTGAAGAGGCAAGGGTCAAGATAGGAATGAAGAACCGACCCATGAAGAGATCATAACAAACCGAACTCAGGAAGCCAGATTGCAAACACGAATCGAAAAAACGGGCCCCCCTTGGTGTTCAACAAGGAGGGCCCTTTCATTCTCAAATTAACAATCGCGACACTCGTGTGTCGTCGAACAATCCGGTCATTTCGCGTCCGGGATTATCCTATGTCGTCGAAACACCCACGCTCCGCCAATGGTGACGATTCCCGCCAACAAGACGAGACCAACGGTTGAAACCGCTGGAATAACTGGACCGGCGAGTTCCGGTATCACGTCAGGGGCTGCGCCAGGTCCATTGGGAGGGGGGAGCTGGGCAACCAGAGGGCCTTGGCCCAGCGGTCCGACTCCCGGCGGGGGTGGAAATGGCCAAGGCATCGGCCAAGGCGGTGGCGGCGGGGGTGGAGGGGGAGGGGGCGGTGGAGGCCCATTGGCCTTATTCCAGCAATACCATCCCGCAGTGGGATTGTGGGCATTGGATTGGGTGTCCGGAGCCACTCCACCAACAATGCAATGCCAACCTAACCAGATCATTTGCCGTCCTTGCCGCGAAAAACAATTTGCCGCGGGCGTGGGCGTGCATTGGGCGTACTCCGAGGCCAACTTATTCTTGGCCTCCGGTTGCTCCGGTTCATCATTCGCCCCAGCCTCCGTGGGTGACCAATCCCAACAACAATCGTTTGAGGCGTACGCAGTTGAAGTTAACAGGGTGATTGCAACAAGCAGGGCTCTATCCGCTCGATATTGTCTCCACAACATCTGTAACCTTCCTTTCGTTCTTCTAATTCTGTCCTTATAGGCTTTTAAAACGAAGATACTTTCCATGATCTCGCCATGACGCCATCTTGATTCAAGCGGAAACAGGTGGAGCCCGAGGGTGCAAAGAGGTAAAGCAAAAAAGTCTTTTTGATAACTCCAAATCTGAGAAATAGACGGAATTGCGTACGCGCGCGGGAAGCGAGCGGAGGCGCGATTTCCAACGCAAGCGGATGCCGCTGACCACGACAAGTAGAACGGCATTCCCAAAGGACACCAGAAAACTCACGATGAGGTAGCCAAATGACTGAGCCAGCCAACCGGAGTTTTCGTTTTGTGCGTTGACCACACCGCAAAAGCCAAGACTTGGCCATAGCGCGGCCAAGAACCCGGCAACCGCTTCAACGCCAAGCCATCCCAAACCCAGGATCAAGGGCTGGAATCCGATTCGGCGAACAAGACGGGAACAAGCAGCGGCGAAAAGTCCAATGATGCCACCTTGTGTCACCAATGATGCAAGGGGTGATTCAAGAGGAGAATCGAAGAAAAGAAAATTCGCCAACCACGAACCCGCCCCCCAGATGACGCCTGCGAGTGCCGATTTCCAGGGTCGGCAGACGCTCAATAAGCTAAACAGCGGAATCAACGAAACCCAAGCCACCCACGAGGACTCGGGTCTCGATCTGGAAATCGCCGCAAGGAGTCCACCGGCAGCCAGGAACAAACAAACGGCCGATCGCAAGGCGATCCATTTCAGCAAATCTTGACTTGAACGATCCATGCCCCAACTCAACGGCATGACCTGCTCCTTCAGCAACGCTATCGCGCCGCCGAACCGCCAAGGGAACAGTCCGAGGTTTCATCGAATTCGAACGTCGCCTCAGACGTCTGGAAAACTACGAAACCTCTAACGATGAACCACGTATATTTTCTATCATGACCCGAACTCACTCTTGGTTTTCTTGCCAAGCCCATTGCTGGCCTGAAGAGAAGAATGCCCGGAAAATCATTCCAACTTCGCTAAAGCAGCAAGAGTGAAAATCCAAATCTGTCGTCCGGTAACTCTTCCAATTTCCTAGAATAAGCGAAAAAGAAATTGTTGTCAATAATTAAAGTAATTTTTTATAAAACTCGTGAACGGTAGCTTTAAAAAAAAACCATGCCTAAAAAGATTATCATGCGAGCGAAAGTGAACGGAACTTGAATCAGAACGCAATCGAAACATCATGTTATGGGACTAAAATATCGTTGTATTCGAAGTTATTGGACCATGAAATGTCCGATAATTGCACCGATTTTTATTGAATTGGGTTGCCGCAGTTTTTTGTAATCCCAGTCTCATCGGAAGTTGAAAGTGCGAATTGTTCGCTATTGTTCCCTTGGCAAAAGTCTGGATCGGCCAACGAGTTGATCCGCCAATCGAGTCGGTTCCGGTAATCGGAAGCGTGTGCAACACGACAGGACCAATTTAGCCGCCGCTACGAGTGAGATTCTGTGTCCGACGCTGACAAAAACAGGCTTTACACGATCGCGCGTTCGGAGGGACATGGCGACCACTTCGCCGCGATGCCGTAGTTCCGCCATCGAACCTTTGCGTGGTTCCGGTTCATCGCCGGTTCCAACGAGTACGCTTTTGGCACATCCCACGCTCGGTCGGTCGATCCAAAGTCCTACGTGGGAAGCCAATCCCAAACGCCGTGGATGGGCATAGCCTTGGCCATCGAACAGGAACACGTCGGGAGCGGATTTTAGCTTGACGATCGCGGCGAGGATGGCCGGCGCTTCGCGGAAACTCAGAAGTCCCGGGACATAGGGAAACCGAACCCTTCGGCGGACGACGATTTGTTCCGTGACGCGATGTTCACTTTTCGCCCAAACCACAACGCCCGCGATGCACCATCGCTTGTCCGGAGAAAACGCCAGATCAGCTCCCGCGATCAAATCCGTGGAATCCAACGAACCGTTTTGAATGACCTTTGGAGCCAGTTCTCTTTGAAGTTCGATGGCTTGCGAAGGAGAAACGTCCCACGAATGAGTGAGAGGCATGGGTTACTCGGCGAGAGTGTTTGGAATTGCGGGTTTCAAACTTCGCATCGCGCTTTCCATAACTTTGAGGGTGACCCGACTGATGTGATGCTCAATCCCTTCGGCATCGATATTGGCTTGGCGTTCGGGAACGCCGATCGCTAGAAGAAACCGCAGCACAATTCGATGGCGCTGGCGACTTTCGGTGGCCATCTTTCGACCGCGATCGGTTAGAAAAATCGCCCGATAGGGTTCCTTTTGAACCAATCCCTGGCGTTGCAAACGGCGAACGGTTTGGTTGGCGGTCACGTGGGAAACGCCTATTCGACGGGCGATATCCACCAGGCGAGCTTCTCCGCATTCGCGGATCAAATCATCGATCAGCTCAACGTAATCCTCTGCGGCTTCGAGGGCGTGATGCTCCCGCGTCTGCCGAAATCGTTCCGTGGTGAGGAGGCTTGTGTCGCGGCCGGAGGATGCAGGGATGGACGTTCGCACGGGAATCACTTTCGTTCGTTTGCGTTTTTTGATCATGGTGACACCGGACCATCATCGCGTTTGCTCGATCGCGGAATCGGGTGACCATGTGGATCAAACTTCGCATCCTGGAGATCGGCGGAAATAACCTCGCGCATGGTCTCGGAAATGAAGTGCTCAACCCGCTCCGCCGGCAAGTGAAGGTGATCCTCCGGCAAACCTAGATGCTTGGCCAAGAAACTCTCCCATAATCGATGTGAGCGAATCAATCGACCGGCCTGTTCCCGACCCACCGGAGTGAGAAGAAAAGTCCCCCGAGTCGATCGCACTTTTCCACTCCACTGCAGGGCGCGCAATGAAAGCGCGCTCATCCAGAATCTGATTCCGCCCGCTCGTTGAATCCAAGAGCGAAGCTCGGCGCTGGTCGCCGTGGCTTTGATTTCCTCCAGCCGATAGAGCAACCCCAGACAATCCTCCGACAAGATTCGCCATGCCAGCAACAATCGCCTCGCAATCCGACTCAAGACCCCGTGTCGTGGGGCAACAAAAAGGGCGCAGAAAAAACAACAGCCGGCCGCTACGGCGATCATGCCTGACGTGCTGGTATCCGTGACGCCGAACCAAAGAGGAACCGTGATCGCGCCCAGATGTCCCGCCACCGCCGAGAACACGGCCGTCACGACGCTGACCACGAGCATGGGTCCCAATCGGTCGGTAAGCAAATGGGCGGTCGCCGCCGGAACCACGAGCATAGCAATCACCAGAATACTCCCCACGGCTTCAAAGGATGCCACCGTCGTCACCGCGACCATGATCACCAGCAAATAGTGCATCAAGCGGGCACTGATGCCCAGAGAGGTCGCCAAAGCCGGATCAAAAGCGCTGATTTTCAATTCCTTGAAGAAAAAGAGGACAAACGCCACGTCCAACGTCAATACGATGGTCAGCGTAACCACGGATCGGGGGACGGTCCAACACGCCAACGAAACGGTGTCCAGCGGAACCAATTCGATGGCGCCGAAAAGAACGCAACCGGGGTCCAAGTCCACGGCATCCGCGGCGCGCACGATCAGAATCAACCCCATCGCAAAGAGGGTTGTGAATACCACGCCCATCGAGGCGCTTTCATCCACTTTTCCAAATCCATGAATCCACTCGGTGACGGCGGCTGTCAACAAACCCACGACAGCGGCGCCAATCAACATCACCACGCCGCTGCGACTTTGGGTCAACAAAAAAGCTGTGGCAATGCCGGGGAGCACCGCGTGGCTGATGGCATCGCCCATCATGCTCAGTTTTCGAAGCAGAAGGAAGTTGCCGAGCAGCGCACAGGACGCTGCGGCCACCGCGCCCGCGACGACGATCCAGCTATCGAGACTCGTCCATGTCATGGTCTGTCATCGGCTCCTACGTTGTGATCACATGCGGACTCGGCGGAACGGATTGTCCCGCTTGCTCCGACGCAAGTAGGGATTCCAATTCAGCAATCACGCTGGGCGGCAGTACATGCTCAATCTGGTCGGCGTCTCGGTCCACGTGGCTGGGGGCCACGTCGGCGTGGGTAATCAGATACAATTCCCAAAGTCGATGCCGACGAACAAAGCGACGGGCTTCATCCCATCCTCTTGGCGTCAAACCGAATTGGCCTTCGTGCACTGAATAAACCAGGCCGTCTCGCTCGGCCCGAACCAACTCACGACGAAGTTGTTGAGGCGACCAGCTTCTCGCTTTTTGGAGGTCGACGATGGAAACACCCCCGGACGCAGCGTCTAGGGTATGAGGAACGAGTACCGCGACGCCGAATAATTCCTGTCGCTCGAATAAGGCTCGCAACAAATGCTGTCGGGCGATGCTCCGACGAAGGCGGTGGTGGTCCATCCATCGCACCCATACTCCGCGCCGTCGTCCCAGCAGCAGGCTTAACGAAAAAAAACAACTTGACACGATGACAATAATCGCACCCGCGGGCAACCTCGGCACCAAAGCGCTCAGGCACGCGCCGACGAATCCGCTGGCCATTCCGATGCCAGCCGATGTCACTGTCATCGTCGGCAAGTGTTCCGTCCAAAACCGCGCTGCCGCAGGTGGGATCACCAGCAAAGCGATCATCAGAATCAGCCCCACCGCCTGGAGGCCGATCACGGTCACGAGCACCACGAGAGTCATCAGCGCGAGGTCAAGCCACACGGTCGTGAATCCCTGGGTTTTCGCATAATCCGCGTCAAAACAGAGAAGAGAAAGCTCTTTGAAAAGAAGGAGACAGGCGGCACTGACCAGCGCCGCGGCCACGGCGATCATCAGGGCGTCTCGTTCAAGCATGGACGCCGTTTTGCCGTAGATGAACGATTCCAATCCGGCCGCGTGACCCGTGCTCAGCTTCTGAATTCCTCCCAGGATGGCAACACCGAGCCCAAACCACACGCTAAGCACAATTCCAAGCGCCGCGTCCTCTTTGATCCGACTAAACCGACGGATGAATAGAACCGCCACCACGCCGAGACCGCCGGTGATCGTCGCACCGACCAACAACGGCAACAACGATTTGGTCGTTGCGCCCAAGGCCGTCATCACCACGAAGGCTGAGCCGATTCCCGGAAGTGTGGCATGACTCAACGCGTCTCCCAGCAAAGCACGTTTTCGCAAAAGCAT
Source organism: Planctomycetota bacterium (assembly GCA_038043045.1). Taxonomy (GTDB): domain Bacteria; phylum Planctomycetota; class Phycisphaerae; order UBA1845; family UBA1845; genus JBBTCX01. Next base: position 16,116 of record JBBTCX010000051.1, read on the forward strand.
GAATGTGCCAATGACACCGCTACAGAGTCCTAGCAAGGCCGCGCCGGCAATCACCACACGCGTGTTGTAATCTCTTAGCGTGAGGACACGCATCACATCCGCCCAACTCGGCCAAGTAAATGAGGTATCCGTTATGGTCCCGCGCGGAAGGGAAGGTTTCCCGTCCGAAGCATGCGCGGAGGACGCCCCCACCCAAGCTAATGCGAGAATAACCAACAAAATTCGCGCCGTGCGACCAAGCCCATGGTCTGTGAGAAAAAACCGTGTACCGTCAAGCGTAACAGAGCCACAACTATAAAGGTGCGGACAGACCAGACGACAGTTCCGGGGGTCGACAGCACTCTTTCGCGAAAACCGAACCATCGGTTATTTCTCTCTCGTGCCGGTCGCCACGGCTTGAGCGGCTTGATCGAGCAGCGTGAGTCGTCCGCCATACGTCTTTTGCAGGTTCGACGTGGTGAAAACCTCTGCCACAGGGCCGCTTGCGACGATTCGCATGTTCAACAAAACGACATCGTCAAAATATTCCGGCACGGTGGGGAGATCATGATGGACGACGAGAACCGTCTTGTTGCTCGACCGAAGTTCTCGAAGAATCTCGACGACCGCTTTTTCGGTCGTCGCATCGACGCCGCTGAACGGTTCATCCATTAAATACAGTCGAGCATCCTGAACCAAAGCTCGCGCTAAGAAAACGCGTTGTTGTTGCCCGCCGGAAAGCTGGCTGATTTGGCGACGGGCATAATCGGCCATCCCCACGCGATCCAATGCAGCCAGCGCCGCCTGCTTTTGTGCACGACCGACCCAACGACACCAGCCGATCTTGCCGTACGTCCCCATGGCCACCACATCCATCGCGTTCACGGGAAAATCCCAATCCACGCTTTCCCGCTGCGGCACATAGGCGACCAAGTGACGCTGTTTCCGGTAGGGTCGACCGTAAATCATGACCCGCCCGGAGGTCTTCGGAATGAGATCAAGAACGGCTTTGAGGAGCGTGCTTTTCCCCGCGCCGTTCGGACCGACAATAGCGGTGAGCCGTCCTTCGGGAGCATCAAAATCGACATCCCACAAAACGGGCCGACGATGATAGGCGACCGTCATATCATGGATGGAAAGAGGAGACGATGACGGATGCTCATCCCCGGTGGCCACTGGGTCGGCGATGGAATGAGGCGCCATCTCCAAAGCTTGCCGTAATTTCATGCTTGGTTCATTTCTTAGGACCATGGTCGTCCATACCGATTCAAGGAGATTTCGTCGCAACCAGTTTGCCTTGCAGGCCTCGCTCCGGGGCCTGGCCTCCCAGTGCGCGAACGATGGTGGTCACGTTGCTATCGATCATGCCGATGTAGGTGCCCTCATAGGTACCTGGTTTCCCCATCGCATCGGAGAATAGCGATCCGCCGACTTTGACCTCGTGGCCGCGAGACTTCGCTCCTTCAATTAGCGCGCGGACGTTTTTTTCCGCCACGCTGGTTTCCACAAACACCGCTCGGACTTCATTTTTAACAATGAAATCAACCAATCGATTGATGTCCTGCAATCCGGCTTCGGATTCCGTGGAGATTCCTTGGATTCCTTTCACTTCCATTCCGTAAGCCCGACCAAAATAATTGAAAGCATCGTGGGCGGTGATCAGAACGCGCTGCTTGTCGGCAACGGTGCGAATCGTGTCTCGCGCGTAAGTATCCAACGCGGAAAGTTCGCTCGTGTATCGTGCGGCGTTCGAAAGATAGACGGCCGAATGAGGGGGGTCGAATTCACCGAGCGACTTGGCAACGGCTTCCACGCCTTTCGACCAAGCGGCCACATCCATCCAAACGTGTGGATCGAAATGACCCTGCATTTCCGCCGGTTCGAGCAGGAACTTCTCGTCAAGTAATTCGGTCACGGCATAGACGGCCTTTCCTGAGCGAGCGACCCGGACCAGCGTGTCGGCCATCTTGCCTTCCAACATCAACCCGCTATAGAAAACCACGTCGGCGGACGTCAGGGCGGCCACATCGCTTCGAGTCGGTTTGTAAAGATGAGGATCGACTCCCTCTCCAATGATTCCGGTCACCTCCGCGCGATCGCCGGCCACTTGTTTTACAATGTCCGTGACCATTCCCACCGTGGTCGTGACCTTATACGGATAGGTTTTCGGCGGGTCTGCCCATGTTGGTTCCGTTGCGAAAAAAACCCCAAGAAGCACCCCAACCAAGGAGAATAGGCTTTTGCAGTTTTTGATTACGACATTCAATCGTCGCACCGCCATTGATCGAAATGCACACAAGGTTTCATGATTCACAGATTCATCTCCGGTTAATCCATCGGGGTTCATCATTGTACTTTGCTTCAAGGTGATACTCCCGCTGCACCAGTCAGTAGTTCGAGTAGAACCGTACTGACGCCCGTGGAGATACTCCCGTAGATTCCATCCGTCACGGCTTCTCCGATTCGGCAGGACGCTCCGGAAAAAACGATGACGCCCAATCCAAGCCACAGGAAAAGTCGGCGCAATAGTGCTCGCAACGAGTTTCTTGCACAACCATCCAACTTCAACAGAAAGACACCACGCATGAATTATTCTCCATTAAAACACGCTCTATTCCTCGGTTTCCATGAACGCATGCTCGATCGAGAGATACAGGATCACGCCGTAATCCATTGCGTCTTCCGACAGTCCGATCGGAAAAGCAATCCCCGGTACAATCTGCAACCCGCCTTGAAGGTTGTGCGCCCAGCGAATGCCCGGAGCCAAAACAATTTCCTCGGTGTTCGTTCGTCGCGCAAACATTCTTTGCCCACCGACTGAAGGTCGCTCTTCCAGACCCTGGCCGGATTCCCAAACGGCCTCCAGCAAAAAGTTCACGTCTTCGGTTACCGCGTAAAACGCGCTGAGGCCAAGATTGACGGTTACGAGATCGAACTCGCCTGAATGCCTCCCGTTGGATAAGCGAAGGTCGGCATCGGGATACACGGTAACGCCGACGTTTGCGTTCACATAAAGCCGATCCGAAAGCGTCTTGCTGATCGGCAGGTTGAATTGGTAACCAACCACGCCGGTTCCGAATCCTCGATCTTCGTCGCCCGTGGGAAGAATCATACTAACCCGCGGGGAAATCGCGGGCATCCATCCCTCCTCGTAACAAAGCTGATACCGGTAGTTCAACGACAAGTCCCCGATGTCGCTGTCATGTTCACCCGGTGGATCCACGAATGAATACGGGATGGTGTAAGAAAACTGATGGTCTTGCGAAAAAACCGGCCATTCTTGTGTAAATGCCAATTCCCAACTCTTGGTTCGATCGACGCCTCTTTCGTCGATGCCATACCGGGTGGTGAAAATGTGTTGGACGACGCCCTTTTCTTGATTAAAGGCTTCTTCAACCAGAAATGAATTGTCACGGATGCCGTCCGTGGGTCTCGTCTCCGCAAGGACGGCGGCGCAACCGGTGGTCAGAACGGCGAACGCCGCAATCAAGCCATAATCCCTGCTTAGAAGGTTTGATCTTGCAAAACGCTTTCGCTTCTTCCCTGAGCGCCTATCCATTGGTTCCTGCCCCCGAAGTCCTTTCAATCCCATTCGCTTCAAATATAGTATCGGCTATCTAGTTTAGTCAAGCCTACATTTTGTTGCCTATACCTCATTTGACGAACCTACGGCCTGTGGGCAGGGGTTTTATCCAGTTGGCGGATGGGTTACAGGATCGAACGAGGTCGCTACAATCCCTTGCGGGGCGATTTTTCCGTGGATGACGCATGACGGCGCATGAACTTTACCAGCAATCCTTGGCCGCTTGTGAAGCAACAGGCGTGCCTTCCTGGCCTTGCCCTGAGTATCCGGGCGAACGGGACTCGCTTCTCTTTCTAGGGGTTAGTGATCCCCCTTACTGGGCCATGGGCGGCGACGGAGCCGACGAGGATGACATCATCCCGATCGATGTTTCATTCGCGGAGCAATTGCTGAAAGACCATTTTCGCGACTGGCTGTTACAACGCGGTTGGCAAGTGCAAGTGACCTTGCGCCGAGGGGAGCAAACTTGGCGATTGGTGGATTGCTTATCTTTTGCGGACGGAGGTGGGGATCGCCTGGATTCCGAATACCCATTTGGCCAAGACGAATTCACCGTTCTTTGCGAAAGCGTCCAGGTCCTCATGAAGGAAGTGCGCCGAACGTAAATGGGGTCAGACACGCGCGGGTTCACCTTGAAAGGCGATTCAACGGCTGCTGGGTTGCGAAGGCTGAAGTTTGGATAACCACTCCATGGCCAAGGCGTGGTCCGGGTAGGTTTCCAAGATGGACTTAAACTGTTCGATGGCGTCTTCGATCCGCCCCACGTCGACAAGGGCGATCCCGAATCGTTCTCGAAGCGAAATCGGTATGGGGGGAGTCGCGTTGTTCATCCCTAGTTCCAACGTCGCCAAAACATCGTATTGTCTGAGTTTGGCACGAACGTCGGCGCGGCGGCGCTGAACGTCGACCAAGCGAAGATAGTTCTCTGCATCGCCGGGTGATTCTTTGATCCTTGCTTGGATAATTTCGATCAAGAGATTGTATTGATTGTCCAACCGCTGGACGTATTCGCGGACCCCGGAACTCTGCTTTCCCGCATCGTCGGCCAACTGAACGGCCGTCGTGGCTTCAATCTCCGCTTGCGGCCACTGTTTGTTGGCGGCGAGAACACTGGCCAAGTGACTGACGAATCTGACGTTTCGTTTGCCGTCGACGGAAGCCGCAAGTTGGGCAAACTGAAGGGCGCTGGTCATGTTCCCGAGGCGCCAATCGCAAATGGATAGATCCAAGAGGCAATTCGGTTCCTGGGGGCGAAGTCGAAGCGCCTGTTCAAAATGACCTCTTGCGAGTCTGGGGAATTCTTGGACAAACAATTCGCCAAGGGTGCGAAAGGCCGTCCATTCGTTTCGCCCTTCCTTGGTTTCCAAGAACTTGCGGAGTTCATCACGGGCTTCGGCGCCGCGCTGAGAAAGGGCGTGGACACGACCGGATAGGTATACAAGCCAAACATTCGTCGGCTCCCGCGATCGAAGTTCGTCGACCAAGCCGAGAACTTGTTCGGCCATTTTTTGGCGCTCAGCGGACACAATACTCTGATCCGCACGATCGAGAAGTTCCTTGGCTTTTCGAATGAGGTCGTCCGTAGGAACGGTCGGTTCCGCGATGGTATTACTCGAATCTGTTTGATCGCTTTGCGAAGGGTCCGATGCGGCCAAGATAGGCAGTACAAGAACGGCGAGCGCCAAAGAGATCATCATTGCCTGTTGACTATAGAAGGGGTTCCATGATGCAGCAAGAAACGATGGGGATGGGTATGGATTCACGATTCAATGGAAAGGGTGGTCGCATGTTCATGGTATTTGGTCGAGGTGTCGGAAGCATCCGGGAAATCTTGAGACCGGGCTTGATTGACCCGTTCGATGAGCAGATGCCACGTTTCTCGCTCGATTCGCAGGATTCTCATCGCATCATCAATGGCCTGCACATCTCGATTGAGGTTGGCATCGACGAGTTTTCGGTAGAGAAACGCATACACCGAAGCCACTCGTCCACAGAGTTCCGGGTTCACGTCGTGGCGAAGGCCCGTTTGCATTTCTAGAACGATGTTTTGCGCGCGAACCAATCGATCGCAAGAGGTCTCGTAGTTTTTGGTCACGATCGCATCGCGTGCTTGCGAAGCGAATCGGATCGCCCCATCGTAGAGCATCAGTTGAAGTTGCTCTGGGGTCGCCGTCATCACGGCTTCACGGAGATACGGATTGTCCAATAGGGTCGTCATCCGGTCGGTAATATCGGCCTGTAGAGCGACGTAGTTCATGTAGCCTCTCGATCACGGGACGAGGAGTGTCGCGCCCGTTTTCGAACCGACCCGACGGAAAAGAGTATCCTAATTACCTCGGCGCTGTGGCCAGGACCCGCGCCAAATTGGTGACCGCAGTCTGCTGACCTTGCAATGCTGCGAGGGCCGTTTCCAGACCGATAAACTGATTTTCCAGCCTCAGCCGCTTGATGGCCAGGACGTCGTTCAGGCTTGCGATTCGGTTGTTCAGCAATTCCTGCTGGTCCGTCAAAACGTTATTTCGCCGCGAAATCACGCCATCGAGGTCGTTGGTGAGATCACCCAGGGCGTCTTGCAGGACTGTTCCCGCACCGTTCGTGGGAGTCGTAAAGAGGTTTTCTACGGACCCCGGAGCGGATGTATAAGCATCCTGAAATTTTTCTTCGTCGAACTCCAGCCGATTGCCGTTTCCAAAACGGATTCCGACCGAAGAGAGTCGGGAAAACGTTGCATCGTCTACCCCAAAAGATCGGGTGACCGCCCGTTGCAACCGGGTTCGAATCACCTCGACGGTTCGATCGCCCAGAAGCGGTCCCTTTTCCAATGAATCTTGGTCAAAACGAGTCTGCTCATTAATTGTGCTGATGGCTTCGTTGTAGGTGTCCACGAAAGCCCGCAAACTCTCCACGGTCGCATTCAGGTCCTGCTCCACCGAAACGGTGACTTCGTCGTCGCTGGCGGCCAATAAGTCAAACGTCACGCCTGGAACCACGCCGGTTACCGTGTTTGTGGAGCTTGAGACAACCAATGAAGAACCGGCTCCGCGCGGTCCGACGGTCACGACGGCGTCTTGAGCCCGGACCAGCGTTTCGAAATGGGCATTGACCCCAGAGGAATCCACGAGCAATTCTCCCCGTCGGCCTGCAAGGGTCGAGGTCAGTACCAGTCCAAACGGGGTGCTCGTACCGCCATCATTCACAACGGTTGCAGTGACCGGCGCGCCCGATTGGCCGAGTTTCGACGCGACCTCTTGGAGAGTGTCCTCGGCGTCGATATCCACGCGAACTTCGAACGATCCGTCGATTTCTCTTTGGCCGGTTTTTGCGGTGCCGTCCAAGTTGAGCAGCGCGGCGGCTTGGCCCCCGTTCAGATCAGAGATGGTGAGTTGCTGCGATCCGTTGGTTAAATCACGGATCACGATTCCGTCGCCGTCGTCGTTGATTCGAGCTTCCAGCGTGTCGGGCGTGCGAAGATTGATCGCGTCGATCACTTCGCCGAGGGTTCGAAAATTGGAGGCAAGGGCCACGTCGTGAATCGTTCCCGCTGAATCGATGATGCGAATTTCACCGAGGCGTACTTCGTTGCCAACACTAAGCTCGCTCAGTTTCGTTTGGCGAGAAATATAATGTCGCTGTAGATTTCCGCCGTCAATACTGTTTCCCTCAAACACGGAACCGAGTTGAGAGCGCACTTCGATTCCCAAATCCGCCGCGAGGCCTCCGGTGACATCTTCGATGACAAACTGCGACAGGTTTCCTCCCGATTCATCTTGAACGACAATGCCGTTCCCGGCACGATTGATCGAAGCCGTAAACGAGGTCGCGGGATCGGATTCAACCGAATCGATCACGTCTTGCAACGTCTCCGCCGAAGAAAAATCGATGACCGACGTAGCGTTGGCGCGATCCGTAAAACGCACCGTACCAAGATGCACACCTCCGCCGCCTCGAAGTCCGCCCAGCAGAACGGTCCCCAATCCACCAATGAGCCGACGAGTCGCGAAAGGCTGATTCCCGTCAAATGTTGCGTCCGCAATTCCCAAATCAGAAGCGGCGGTCGATCCAGCCACACCACGAATGGTCACGGAATTATCAAAACCGAGTGCACGAACGGCGATGCGTTTGCCGTCCTCGCCCAAGGATGCTTGTACGAATCCGTTGTTGCCGGCGGCGAAGTTGATGGACCGGATGACATCACCGAGCGTGTTGATGCGGTAGATGCTTCGACCGGAAATCGTATCGCTGGCAACATTCGCCGCGATGCCCAAGTCCGCGGCGGCCGATCCGCTGACATCTTCAACCTTGAGGTTCTTCGCAGCCGCGCCGGACACGCCGGAGGAATCTTTGATTTGCAGTCCCGCATTCACCACCGTGACATCCACGGCGATGTCCGCGGCGTCAATCGCTCCGCGAATGTCATTGACCGTCACCGCGCCGTTCAAATCAATGTCGGCGGATTTTCCGCTCCGATCGGTGATGCGAATCACGCCCAATCGAACGCCTTGTCCGTTATTCAAGAGCCGAAGATCCGTGGAGGGAGCCAACACATCCGACAAAGTAACGCCGAAATCACCATACGACGTGTGAAAAAGAAGATCGCCGCCGGCCCCTTGCGATCGCCCGACGCCGTTGCCGTCATTCAGCAACTCCAACGAGGTGGAATTCGAAAGACGTACCAAATCCTTACCCTCCAACCTCGCGCCATCCACAAATCCCAAAATGCCCAAGTCCTTGGCCGTAAATCCGCCCGAACGATCCGCAACCACAAGACGTCCTTCCGCGCGACCCGTGGCATCTTCAATCACGATCCGGTCTCCGGTTGCGCCGTTCGACGCCGCCCCGGTCACTTTTGCGTGCACTTGAATTCGTGGGTCGGAGTTGATCGCGTCCAAAACGTCTTCCACCGTCAGCGCTGACGACAAATCGATATCCACCGTTGCGCTGCTTCGATCCGTGATTCGGATCACGCCCAGGCGAACTCCTTCGCCTCCGTTCAAACTCGCTAAGTCGGTGGTTGGATTCACCCGCGCCCGGGCCGACTCGATCGTAATCGTTCCCGCTCCCACTGCCGTCCGGTCCGCATCCTGGAACCCACGACTGACGATGGAATGTTGCGTGACCAATGATCGAACGCGAAGTCGATGGGTTCCCGCGGCGCTTGTCTCTCCCGCGCTGGCCCTCAAGACGCTTTCATGGCTTGACCTAGCCAAGTATTGGCGGAAAAGCGATGAACGAGTAAACCGGGTGGCCGCGCTTTGAATGGCCAACAGCTTGGCCGATAGCTCCAACAAGGCCGTCCTTTGGACGTCAATGTCGCCGACGCGCTGCTCCAATGCCCGGACCGGTCTCGCTTCAATTGCCAACAGTTGATCGATGATCGCCGTTCGGTCGATCCCGGAAACCAAGCCTATTCCGCTGGAAATACCGCTCATGGACCCACCCTTTTTCGTCGCCCGCACTCGCAATTCCGACTCACCCGCGCTGAATCCGGCGACCTTAATGATATCGGTCGTTGTTGCGTCGCGGCTGGACTCTTGACAGGCCGGTCAAACCTGCGCGTCCACCGGCAGAACTTGCCCCAAGGAAGCGCGAGCTTTCGTGGCATCCTTTCTGGAAGAAATTAGCAGAAGACGTGCTGTTTCCGTATCATTCTCCAACCAGACATGAGCATGCGACTATCGTTGGAGCCTCGATACCTCTTGACCGCCTATACCGCCGGTCTCTTCCCCATGGCGGACGACGCGGGGGTGCTGCATTGGCTGGCGCCGGATCCGAGGGCGATATTGGATTTTGACCACTTTAGAATCAGCCGTTCATTGCGAAGCCTCGTTCAACGTGAACGATTTCGGGTAACGGTGGATCGGGTGTTTCACGATGTAATCGCGGCCTGTGGAGATCGGGGTGAGGGAACATGGATTTCGCCGGCGGTGCGAAGGGCGTATGAACGACTGCACGGGCTTGGCTTTGCCCATAGCGTGGAGACGTGGGACGGGGAAGAACTGGCCGGTGGATTGTACGGCGTGGCCATCGGGGGGGCGTTTTTTGGGGAATCAATGTTTCATCGGAAAACGGATGCGTCCAAAGTCGCATTGGTTTTCTTGGTGCGGCGGCTGCGTGAGCAAGGGTTTGCGCTGCTGGATGTTCAATTCCAAACGTCGCACCTGAAGCAATTCGGAGTCACGGAAATTTCCCGGGATGAGTATTTGGAACGCTTGGGGCAGGCGGTGGCATTGGATCGAAAATTCGTGCACGACGATCCGCAATCCCCCCCGCACCCTGACCCCGCGGAGCAGCCTTCGACATGACACTCCAATCGCCTCCCGCCATCGGAAACGAGATGTTCGTCCACAACATGCGAGCGTTGTGGCGCCATGATCCGTGGCTGGCCCTTCGAGTGGATGCGGTGAATGACGAGGAGCGAATTCCGCTGGAGCCGACTCGTTCGGGAGCATGGACCGCGAAGATGTCCACGTCGCGGAGTTCCGCGATTTACCTCCATAGCCGCGTCGATCCGGTGACGGAAGCGCGGCGGGCCGCCGCTGCCGTGGATGCGAAAGACACCTTTTGCTTCGTCGTTAGTGGGATGGGGTTGGGTTATCTCGTGGCCGCCCTATTGGACGCCCTTCGTAGCGAGGCGATCGTCGTGTGCACGGAGCCTTCAATTCCGCTCCTTGCAACGGCCCTGACCTGCACGGACTTGACCGACGCGATCTCCTCTCGCCGGCTGTTGATATTGACCGACGGGGAGAAGACCCGGTTGCATGACCTGTTGAGGCCTTGCAATACGCTGATGATGCTGGGCTCGCGGTTCATTCGCCATGCGCCGTCCATGCAAATCGCGGAAGCGGAACACAAACCCATTCTGCAGGCTTTGACGGATTTTATCGCCTATACGCGAATGTCGCTGTTAACCCTGGTTGGCAATTCACAAATCACCTGCCGAAATATCGCCATGAATATGCCACACTATGTCACTACTCCGCCGATCGACATGCTCAAGGGACGATTCGAGGGCAACCCGGCGATCATCATATCCGCCGGACCGTCGCTGTCCCGGAACATCCATCTTCTGGCTGAATTGAAGGGGCGAGCGGTACTCTGCGCGGTGCAGACGGCCCTCAAACCGCTGTTGCAACGTGGAATTGTGCCGGACTTTGTCACCACGCTGGACTTCCATGAAGTCTCGAAGCAATTTTTTGAGCAAGCCGGCGACTTGAGTCGCATTCGATTGGTGGCCGAACCGAAGGCGACCTGGCATGTGCTCGATCATTATCCCGGACCGGTGTCGGTTCTAGGAAATGGTTGGGCGCAGATGATTCTCGGGGATGTCCTCGGCCAGAGAGCGGGCCTGCGGGCGGGCGCGACCGTCGCACATCTGGCGTTCTATCTCGCGGAATATTTGGGTTGCAATCCTATCATTTTCGTCGGACAGGACCTTGCCTTTACCGGGCACGTGTTTTATGTACCGGGCGTGGAGATTCATCGCACTTGGCGCGGGGAGTTGAACCGATTCAACACCATGGAGCAAAAAGAATGGGACCGCATCGCCCGCAATCGACCGATCCTGCGTCGTGTGCCTGCCGCCGATGGCAGCGCGGACCTGTACACCGATGAATTACTTTTCACTTATCTTGAGCAATTCGAGAAGGACATCGGAGCAATGCCGGCGAGGGTGATCAATGCTACGCAAGGGGGCGCTCACATTCGCGGCACGACGACCATGACCTTGCACGAAGCAGCCGAACAGCTTTGTGAAAAACCGATAGATCCGCGACGTTTTCAGGCGCCGAATGGGTTCGCGGAGCGCGATGATTCAAGGATTCAACCGGCATGCGCGGAGATTCGACAGCGACTTGCGGAACTCGATGAAGCGACAAACGTGTGCGACGAATTGCTCAAATTGCTCGACGAATTGACCGGCTTGACCCAAGACCCCACGAAATTCAATCAGCGGCTCATTCGCGTGGATGAGCTTCGCGCCAAGGTCGCCCAAGACAGCCGCGCCTACCAGATTGTCAACGCCTACACTCAGTTGGCCGAGCTTCGGCGGTATTCGGCGGATCGAAAAATCGGGACCGCCGAAACCAACGACGCGGAACGGGCGAAACGTCAGCTCGCCCGCGACAAAGAGTTTATCACGGCCGTTCGGGATGGCGCGAAGGAGATTCAGCCCTTGCTGGTGGAAGCCATTGAACGACTGGAAGAGTTTGATCGCCGTCACAACGAAAAGATTCGACTCCGCGCATGAACCAAACGCCGTCCATTTGCACGGTCATTGAAGCCGATTTGGAAGTGACACCGATCGGCACGCGGAGTCGTTTGACGGAACCCCTTCTGGGAATACCCGTCCTTCGCCGGACCGTCGAACGCGTGGCTCGAGCGAAAAACGCCGGTCCCACATTTGTGCTCTGCCCGCTGAATCACGTTGAGCGATGTTCCTCGATCTTGAAGGGAACCCAAGCCATCATTCGCCCACACGATGGCGGCCCGCCGCCCTGGCGAACCCTCGTTCAGACCGCGCGCAAATGGTCGCTGGACGGCTGGCGCGGCGGTATCGGTGGGACGACGGCATTCGATGAATTTGTCGACGTTCGGCTGTTGGCGGGGCTATTGGAACACGTTTCCGCCGACATGGTACTCAGCCTTCCGGCGGCCGCTCCGGTTCTCGATCCCGCGCTTTGTGATCGACTGGTCGAGCATCTGCGAGCCGATGACAGTGACACACGTTTGGCATTCTCCCAAGCCCCGCCGGGTTTGACGGGCGTGCTGCTGCATGCCCGCCTCATCAAGGAATTGGCCGAAAAGTGCAGTCCGCTCGGTTGGGTGTTCGCCTACAAACCGGATGATCCACGCAAGGATTTGATTTTCGAAACCGCTTGTTGTTCGACGCCGGTTGAGATTCGGCAATCCTCCGGTCGATTGTTGGCCGACACCGATCACTCCATGAATACGCTCACCGATTTGCTGACTGACCATTCGGATCCCGACGGTTCCACGATCGGTCACTGGTTGATGCGTCGCGCGGAGTCCCACATTCCCCAGCTTCCGCGCGAGGTGGAGATCGAGCTGACGACGGACGATCCTCATCCCGAATCGTTGCTGCGCCCTCGTGGATCGCGCGTCCCGCAACGCGGACCGATCGATCCGGCCATTCTTCAACAAATCACATCGGAACTCATGGAAACGGACGACTCGCTCGTCGTACTCGGCGGTTTTGGTGACCCGTTGTGTCACCCGCAGTTGAGGGAAGTCCTACACATCTTACGTCCGACGCCATCCAATTCCCCCGGCGTGTATGGCCTGGCCGTCCGCACCTCCGCGACCCTCTCGTCCATCAACGGTCGAATGTCATCGGGCGACCTCATGGAACTTCTGATGATTCACCGCGTGGACGTATTCGGGGTGTTGTTGGACGCCTGGTCGGCGCCTCTTTATGCCCGCGTCCAATCGCCCAATGCCCACGAACACGCCGAACTCCATGCCGTTTTGCTCTTTCTCGACGAACTTTCCGAGGCTCGCCAAGCGCGAAACTCGGTGACCCCGCTCATTCTTCCCGAATTCACTAAAATCCGTGAAAACGTGCACGAAATGGACAATTTTTTCGACGGGTGGATTCGAAAACTCGGCGCCGCCGCCATCACCGGCTACAGTCACCGCGCCGGCCAAATGCCCGACCGAAGTGTCATCAACATGGCACCCGCCGCGAGAGGTCCCTGTAGGCGAATTCAATCCCGCTGCTTGGTGTTGGCCGATGGCACGGTCACGATGTGCGATCAAGACTATCAAGGGAGATTTTCCGTTGGAAAGTTGACCGGGCGAGGTTCGAGCGGTGAATCGCTGCAGGACATTTGGCAAGGCGCGTTGTTTCAACGAATCCGTGACGGCCACCAACGCGAACCATTTGCCCCCAACGAACTCTGCGCGGCCTGCGACGAGTGGCATCGCCCCTAAAACGACCACGCCCTATGTGGCCACCATCCCCACCAATTGCTCGACCGACAAAGCGGCCATCGACTCCGCGAATCCATCCACCGCGACCCCCAAACTTCTCGGATCAAACGCCTCTCGCCCATGCGTACTCAAGACGGCCACCACGCGCATGCTGGCGGCTTTGGCCGCCTGAACTCCAGCCGGCGCATCCTCCAGCACCACGCATCGTTGAGGCGGAAGGTCCAAGCGTTTCGATACTTCGATGAAGACATCCGGGGCCGGTTTGCCTCGACAAATGTCCTCCTCGCCCACCACCGCCGCGAAAAAATGACGGATCCCCGCAGTCTCCAAGATCAACTTGATATTGGCATGAGGTCCAGATGAACCGACCGCCAAGGGCACGGCGCGCTCATGCAGTGCCCGAATCAACTCTACCACTCCAGGAAAAACCGGCGGTTTGTGCCGCACGATGTCACGGTAAATTGCTTCCTTTCGCTCCGACAGAGTCGCGGCTCGTCCCCGGAATTCCTCGCCGAAAAGCAGGGGGATCACATCCCGATTCTGTCGACCGAAGGTGATTCTGTATTGTTCTCGCGTGATCGTGCTTCCGATTTCGTCCGCCAATTTGCACCAGCTTTGAAAATGCGGCTCGGCGGAATCCACCAAAACGCCGTCCATGTCAAACACCACCGCCCAAGGAATTCTCGACGCAACACGTTCCGCCATGCATTTCGCCTTACTCAAAGACCCGCGACACGCACCTGAAAAACGTGACCGCTTGGCTCGAAAACATAACACCGTTTTAGCAACCAACCCGGCAAATACTTCGGGTCGTTCGTACCGACGAACAGTTTTTCGGTCCGAATGGCTTCATCGTGCGTGGGCATGGCCTCGATTTTCTTTCGCGCATCCGGACCAATCGCCCAAGAGTCAATCCAAACATCCCCTCGCAATCCACGAACCGATTGCATATACGCGAGCGGAGTCGCCAACGTTGGATCGGCAACCAACACCGCTCCTTGCGGAAGAGACTCCAGCGTCTCCCTCGCAAATCGCTCCGCCCCATCGTATCCGCAGCGCCACGGCCTGACATACCACGAAAACCGGTCTCGATAGACAAGCTCTCGCCCGGGAATTCTGGTCAGCCGAATGTCCAGTCGTTTCAGGATGGCGGGAGAGGCCCCATAAATCAACGGACTCAACAACGAACACAGAATGATGGCAACGGTCCACCCAAGTGCGCACGTCCTCTCCAAGAATGCTTGGACTCCCAATGTGACCACAATCACCATGAACAACATGGCCGGCGCGAGAAAAACATGTTGGTCGGCCACGCTATATCTCACGCCAAATACGCCGTAGATCAATCCGCCGCCAAGGACCAACCAAGTCTTAGATTCTTTGACGCGCTCGATCATTCGCCGGGCGCCGAACGCCCCACAACAAAGCAGTGGACTCGGAAAATTCAGCGCCAAAATCGCCAACGACCATCCGGCCAACACCGGAATCGACGACACATTTGCCACTTTCGATCCATAACGCCCGACCAACCACGACTGCAACGTAGTTAACAAGTCCCCGCGTGTACGGTAATCATCCACGCACAAAACCAACACCGGCGCCGCCCCGATCAAGAAACACAGACCTGCGAATACTCCCTCGCGAAAACCAATGACGCGCCACAACGGCAATTGAATCGCCATCCCCCCATACACAGGCCACATCAGCATCGCCAAATTGTGATTGGACATCCCCAAACCGTTGATCAAACCGGCCACGCAAAACCAAACCGCGTTCTTCGATTCCAAGAATTTTAACACCGCGATCAGCTCCGCGGACAACAACGCCAGTGTCAAAGCAATGACATCCGCCGACGTGCTGCACTGCCACGGGGTATGCGCAAAGAGCCAGAGCGCGACACCCGCCGCCACAGCCGCTCGCCGCGCGCAAAACGTCGAGAGAATCCAGCCCACATTGGCAACCGCCAGCGCACCCGCGATCGCGCTCACCACATTCGCCGCGATCGCCGGCTCCAACGAAAACATCCATCGAAGAAACCGCGCCATGGCATAAAAAAGCACATGCGACCGGGCGATTTGCCCGTCGACGATCCAACCACTGGCGGCCGTGTGCAACTGGGCCTCTCCCGAATCCCCCCACAACACACCCCGCGCCATCGTCGACAAATACACCACCAAAGCAGCCGCCAACGCCATCCTCCAAGCGCGCATCCGCCGCCCGTCAGGCGCACCGCCTCCAGTGCTCTGCCCCCCCATCCATGGCGTTTGAACGGTACCCACCCAATCCCTCACAACTCAAAGATACTTCGAGAACTCTATCGCGCCGAGTTTTCGTCCACGGGACGGAAAAATAGCAAAGACCGAGAAAATAACGTCACAGTCTTATTTGGAGCGATAGACCACCAGGATGTACACAACCGATGCCAAAGCGCCGACGACGGCGGTGCAGGTCAAAAAAAGTTTGATTCGACGCAACAGTCGGGTAAACCGGAAAGCTCGGTCGGGATCGCCGGCCATCGATCGAAGGGAACGAATTCGGTTGGCAATGGAGGAATGTCGCCAACTTGGTTCCTCCAAGGGAATTCCATTCAAAGCGGCCACTCGACGAAGAGCGCCCGAGAAAATGGCCGCGCCGGTGGCACACACCCTGGTTGAATCATCCACCGTGGTCATGCCGTCGGGATGCAACCCGCATGGCAAATGGCACTCCTCCGCAACGGGATTGGCGCAGCGGGATCCAAACAGGTCCGCCTGTCGTTCGAACCGCCGCGATAACCATCCGAATCCCAAGCACCAAATCAACACGGTCGCCAAAATACCCGCGCCTTCCACGGTCATGGAGACCGCCTGCTCGGTCCACGATTCCCCCTTCATGGTAAACCCGACCCATTCCATCAGCCCGGCGACGATCAGCCAGCCCACGAAGGCAAATACGAGAAAGAACTGAATGTGACAATGCTTGACATGACCCGCCTCGTGACCGAAGACCGCTTCAATCTGATCCGTCGTCATCGTTTTGAGAAGTGCGTCGGAGAGCAGAACGTATCGCAAGGAGGGAAAGATCCCCATCACCGCGGCATTGATCATCAATCCGTCACTGGACCAAACCAAAATATCGCGGACTCGAAGCCCAATTCGATCACAGAGTCCTTCCAGGCGACCGCGGAGCTCACCCGATTCCAACGAATGCGTCCGCCATATGTATCGCAACAAGATCGGCGCGAGAATGAACACGAGGACCCCGACCGCGCCCAACACTGTGTCCGGAGCCCAGGTCGAATGAAATGCCCGTTGCAAGGGTTCTTCGTAGGCCTCCGTTAGATTGGAGGCGAATAAAATAATCGTCATGGGAACGGCTACGGTGAGAAACTGGTGACGAAGTTGAAAGTCGAAATACGACCGGAATCGAGAACCGGTAAATCGTTCAGTCGTAACCACGACATCCACCAAGCCATCCTCGGCTCGAATTTTCCATTCCACGAAATAGCCGGAAATCCAGATGGACAGGGCCGACAGACAGAAAGGAAATAGTGAGGCCAAGTCGCCTAGAATCTGCAGGGCGGGATGGATTTGGCGAAAGTCAAACCATGCGGACCAAGGGGTTAAGAAAGTGAGCGCTAAAAACGCCGCTCCCGCGATGCCTCGAAAAACGACCGCGCATCGATGATAGGAGAACAACCCGGTTTCCGGCGAATCGGGGTGTCTGCGAACGAAAGATTGCGTGCGCCGGATGCAGACAAATCCAAGAACGGCAATCAAAACGGACGGAGAAAGTGCGATCAGAAGGGTCAACCCGATTTCATTCTGACCCACCAGTGGTTCGAACCGTGTCAATTCCGCGCGCCAGAAGACGGCGGCGAACGCTATGATTGATAGTAACTGCATATTTTATAATAGGTTATGATAGCACGGGTTTCCAAAGCCCATCACGACGCTCTGGCTGGACCGCAGGTCAAAATGAACCACCACAACATGTATCTTGATCAATCGGACGATTATCGCAAGGGTAAACGCACCTATCGATAAAATGGCAATCATCGTAAGATTGGATCGAGAATGTTCGCTGGAAAACCAAGAGAGTACGGTGTCGAAGATTCTCTTTTGGGGGGACGCCGGCAAAGATCATTCGCTGATGTAGAAGGGACATTGAACCATGAAAACTTCCTGCTCTTTTTTGACTGGGGTCATTCGGTTGACCGTGTGTCTCGCAATCGTATTTTTGCTTCCGCTTTCCGCGAGAAGTGAGGAGCCGGCGAAACCCTCCTCGGTGGAGGAGTCATCCTCCAGGCCACGAATCACGGCCGAGAATCGGTCCCGCCGTTTGGCCATTCTGATTAACAAACTCCACAACGAGGTGCAGGCCGAGCTGGGTCTGAACGAAAATCAAAAGAATGCCATCCACGAACTATTCGAAGAACATCTGAGAGAACTGAAATCGCAGACGTCCTCGTCGAATTCGGAATCTGCGGACGACAAGGCAGATCCAAAAAAAGAGGAAATGGACGAACTGCGAGAGAAACTCGAAGACGCCAAGAAAAGCGGTGATCGAGAGGGCATGCAAGAGATTCGTGAGCGCATGCGCCAGGTCCTTCGAGAAAGACGAATGACCGCCATGGGAACGACACTTCGTTTTTTAGGCAAAGTCGAGGAAGAACTAAGCGACGAACAGACGGAAAAGTTTAAAGAGATGGTCCGGAGACTGGGTATTGATAGCGGCGAAAAATCAGTGGAAACCTTGCAGGAATTCATGAAGGCTGTTTTTTCCCCTGATATCGCGTTAACCGAAGATCAGAAAAAGATGGTACGGGATAAGATTCGTGAAGCTCTCTTGGCCATGCCACCGGACCAAAAGGATGCTGGGGACCTCGCGGAGATTTCCGGTCCGGTTCGGGACGATATCATGGATCAACTGACGGAAGGCCAACGCGTAAAAATCGAAGCCCTTCTGAAGGAAGACCCCTCGGAAAAGAGACTCCTTCAAACCAGGCGTCCAGGCCACGTCAAACAACAGCACAACCAGACTTCGGACACCCAAGACAAACCGACCAAGCCGGAGCCCTAGAATAGAAAAAACGCGTTACAATTTTGTGGCGCAGCCCGAAGTCGCTACGGACAAACCGTTTGAATTCCATCGACGTTGTGGCTTGATTTGATTCGATTGGGCGATTTCCTTCGACAAGTTCATACAAAATGCGCGGGGGCAACGGCCATGCTCAAGTCTTCTTAACGACAAGGGACTGGCACTGGCATTGAAGTCATGCTAGGATCATGCCCATAGTCGATGACGGGGCGTGTCATCGACGGGTTTTGACTGTAGACCCTAACGTTGGAGAGATCCTGGTGCAGAACACAAGCTTTGTTGAAACACAGACTATTTTGCGTGCGTTGGAATTCGCGTTGACCAAAGGCGGTTTCGGATCCAACGCCAAGCAGAAAAAAACGGCTTCGTCCTTGGTGGTGCAGATGAAGAGCAATAAGTCGGTCAGCGGTCGACACCACCAACTCGTGACCTTGTTGACCAAAGGCGCCACCATCGAGCAAATGATGAAATCAACCGACAGCTCGCGTCGGACGGTTTTCCGCTACCTGAACCATTTCGAAGAGTCCGGGGTCGAACTCAAACTCGAAGACGGAAAATACCTGCTGAAAAAGGAATAACGCTTTTTCAAGCAGTCGGGCGTTCCTTGTCCAACGGCTCGGCACAAAGTGCCGGACTCCTGGCACCGTATCTAATTACGGTCATTGTCAATCGGTTCCTCGACCAGTTCGCCAAGGAACTCGAACCCGGCGTACGCGTGTAAACGCCGTTTGAAAAACGTATCGCTGGACCGTTGGCGGCGTCCGGGAAAGGGGTTGGTCAGCCCGGAGGCCTTCATCCCCATCGCCGAGGGAATCGGTTTGAGCATCCCGCTCGGGGATTAGGTTCTTAACGAATCCCTTCGTCGGTTTGCGGCGTGGAAACGCGACCGGTCCGCCGCCGCCGTTCTGCACGCAATCGTAAACTTGGCCCACAATCTGAACCTCCGAGTCGTGGCCGTAGGCGTCGAAAATCACGATCAACTGGCGGCTTTGCGGGCCCTGGAGTGCGACTTGGTTCAGGGTTACATATTCTCCCAACCCGTCCCCGCAGCCCAGGCCGAAGCGCTCATCGATCGAGAGTTTTGTTTGGACGCTGCACGATTTGTCGCCCGCGTCTGAATAGGGTCATTTCGAATTAACATCACGGGTTGGCAACGGCAGCTCCTCCGGCGGCTGGGGGTCGTAGGTCTTCCTTGGTTTTTTTGGGGATTACAATTGGAGCTTTTCCGGCACCGCGAATGGAGATTACCTTTTTCAGCGTGTCAAACCAAAACGGCGCGCCCAACGAAACGGCGATCGTGGTCAAGAAAAGACCCATGAGCTTTCGAATCGTCAACTCATCCCAAATGCTCTTGTTCCACCCAATTGGAATACCTAACCCGTCCACTTCCGCGATCGCCGTCTGGACAGCCTTTAAACCCTTTTCAATATTCGCGGGTTGCGACGCATCCAGAGGGGCGGGAGACTCCACATATTTCTTGGCCGTTTCGAGCATCGCTGCGCGGAGGACTTCATCTTTCGCCAGACTCTGGCTAATCACAATCGTATCCACGTTCAACGTGACGGTCACAACGGCTGCGATGCAGAAAAGGAATCCTTGCGTGCGACTCTTGTACCAGCCGCCGACACGATCCATGGCGTGGTTGTACCAGATCTCGACCTGGTCGCTGAATTTCTTCATGGCCGTTGCCGCGTCGGTCACATTGGACCGAGCTTCTTCGAGCAAAGGAAGCAGGGCATCTTTGATGCTTCGATTTTTCATGGCTTCGATCGTTGTACGAATGTCATCGAATGTGGCCATTCCATTCATGGGTGCGCCGGTGGCAAGCACATCTTCTTCCTTGAGTTTTGAGTTGGCGTCAGCCGACCGCTTGGCCAATTGCAACAAGACCATGGCGAATGTCCGAGACGGAATGTACGAAGGCTTTTTGGTATTCTTGGAAAGGCCGTCGACAAGCCGGTGTTTGAAAAAAGCATTGGACCAAGAGTCCGTTACTGCCGGGTCAGAAGTCTTGGACATTTCTGCCACCTCTTTTTTGCGATTAAGAAACCGGCGGACAATTCCCCAGACAGATCGCCAGGCCGGTTGCCACCACCGCAACGGGAACTCGCTCGTACCGTCGAGAAGGTTGCGAATGCCCCGTTCCAAATCGCGGGCCCGCGACCGAAAGAACGTCGCTATGAGTTCATTGACCGCCGTGACGATCAAACTGAGGAGCAGGTACGTGAGGATGAGCCCGATGGCAATGTCCAAGAGATTCGACCCGAACATGATTCACTCCCCGAAATACCTTGACCCTGCGGTGCGGAAGCAAGCCAGACAATGCCCCTTCAGCCACGCGCCTTGAACCGAAGCACAATACCGTTTCGTCGCGCGATTTCAAGAGAGGGCCGAAGGCGTGGTCGTCGGTTTTTCGGAAGATGATCGAGCGATTGGAGTGGAGATCCCCGCGCCGAGTCGAGTGTCCCTTTCGGCCATCAACCAAGTCCTGGAAAAAATCGGACAAGCGCCTGTGACGCAAGATGAATTAGCGCCGGTGTCGGGACGCCCTTAAAGCTCATAGCAGCTCGAAAACCTCGCAAAGCTCCTTCTTCCTTTTTCTATAAAGCCAAACTTGCGTTTCCCGGGATGAGCCATTAGTATCCCCGTGATCTTTTGGCACATTGGAAATGGAGAATTGTCGTGGCTATTCCCAAACGAGTCGCAGAGCGTATTCAATCCAAATTGAAGGCGTACCAAACTGTACTTCTTGCACAGAAGGCCCGTGACGTGTCAGAGGCGGACACAGTCACGATTGTCAAAGACTTGTTAGCCGACGTTTTCGGGTACGACAAGTACACTGAACTGACAAGCGAGTTTTCAATTCGTGGTACTTTTTGTGATCTTGCGGTGAAACTTGACGGAAAGCTTGTATTCTTGATTGAAGTCAAAGCCATTGGTCTCGAACTAAAAGATACCCACATACGACAAGCGGTCGATTACGCTGCCAATCAGGGGTGCGAATGGGTCGTGCTAACAAACGCGGTTGAATGGGTTTTGTATCACGTAATATTCAAAAAACCGATCGACAAGCAAGAAATTGCTCGGATAAACTTGCTCGAAATAAATAACCGAAGTGTTGATGACCAGGAAAAACTCTACCTTTTAACGCGCGAGGGTGTGACCAAGAGTGAACTCGCCGCATATCGAGATCGAAGGGACGCTACGAGCCGATATATGCTTGCAGCCATTATCCTCAAAGCAGAAAGCGTACAGTCCGCGATCCGCCGAGAGGTCCGACGCGTGAGCGACATTCTCGTAGACGAAGAGGTCATCGAAAAGATGTTGCGAGAACAAGTATTGAAGCGAGAGGCAATTGAGGGCGAACTTGCTGAGTCCGCGTCACGTCGAGTTCTTCGTTGCAACGATAAGAAAACGAGAAACCCCATTGAGAAGGAAGTTCAAGTTGGCAGCCCCACCATTTCCCCAATCGATGATGAAGAAAAAGCGGCTAAGAGCGCTTAGGTGTCTCTGGGCGACACATTGGCCCGATCGAGTTTCGTACCGTCGGGATTGCGTTCGAGGGTGACGTGGTACATGGACAGGGCGTTCGGAGGAGAATCGACTCGGTAATGTGTGCCGATGGATTCGGTGCGTTCAAGGGCCCCGAGGGTGATGAGGCGGGCGGCGGTGAGGGAGTTGAGGACTTCCCAGCCGGCGGGGGTGTCGAAGGTTTTGTCGAGGGTGTAGTGGGCCCAGAAGTTGAGAATGTCGAGGGTTTCCTTGAGTCGATCGCCGGAGCGAACAATGCCGACGTTTCGCCACATGAGCGATCGTAGCGAACTGGCGATGTCGGGCAGATCCAAGGAGGTTCGGGTCGACGGCGGGTTCTTGTGTTGAACGCGGCGGACGGTGGTGGCGTGGTTTGACGCGGCGGCTTTTCTTCCGGCGGTTTCACCGGCCAGTCGTCCGAACACGAGGCCTTCGAGCAGGGAATTGCTGGCCATGCGGTTGGCGCCGTGAACGCCAGTGCTTGACACTTCTCCGCAGGAAAGCAGGCCTGGGACGTTGGTTGAACCGTCGAGAGCGGTTTCAATCCCGCCGACGAGATAGTGGGCGCTGGGGCGGACGGGGATCAAATCTTTGGTGACGTCAATGCCGAATTCGGCGCAGAACGCGGCGATTTTTGGGAAGCGGACGGCGAAGGCGGGGATGTGGCGGACGTCGAGATAGACGCAGTTGGAACGGGTTTGGATCAGGTGGTCGTGAATGGCCCGGCTGACGATGTCGCGCGGGGCCAGTTCGGCGTCGGGATGGCGGTCCACCATGAAGCGGTGGCCGGCGCGGTCCACGAGCAACGCGCCTTCGCCGCGGACGGCTTCGGAGATGAGCGAGCGTCCGGCGCCGGCGACGTACAACGTGGTGGGATGGAACTGCATGAATTCAAGGTCGCGAAGTCGAGCGCCGGCGCGAAAAGCGGCGGCGAGCCCGTCGCCGGTGGTGATCGATGGATTGGTGGTCTCACGCCAGAGTTGACCGGCGCCGCCGGTGGCAAGGATGGTCTGCTTGGCCCAGATAAGTTGGTGACCGTGTTTGGAGTGATACGTGGATGCTCCGACGCAAGTGCCATCTAGTGTCAGTAGATCGATAAAATAGCAGTGTTCGAAAACGCGGATATTGGGAGATTGCAAAACGCGGAGTCGGAGAATTCGGACGAGTTCTTGTCCGGTTTGATCGCCTTTGGCGTGGACAATCCGGTTGAGGCTATGACCGCCTTCCCGTCCGAGGGCGAGCGTTTCGTTGGTCAAATCGAATTCAGCGCCCCATCGCTGCAAGTCTTCAATTGCTCGTGGACCATCGGTGACAAGGCGTTGCACAGAGGCTCGGTCGTTAAGACCGCACCCAACGCGCAGGGTGTCGGCCAGGTGAACGTCGGGTGAATCGCCGATTCCGATCGCAGCCGCGATTCCGCCTTGAGCGTAAGCGGTGGAGGATTCGTCGAATCGATCTTTGGTGATGAGGGTGACGAAGGCTTGTTCGGCGGATTCGATCGCGGCGCGTGCGCCCGCGACGCCCGAACCAATAACCAGCACATCGGTGACGATGTTTCCGGTGCGGGTGGAGTCAAAGTCGCTGAGGTATCGGCGTTGGTCGAACAAAGTGGACATGGCCTGGATCGTATGGCTCGGGCACGATACGGGCAAACGAGGCGCCGATCGATCAGGGCGCGAGTAGGAATCGGCGACCAAAATGCAGCTTTCCGCCCACCAGAAAGAACAAGGCCATGATGACGATGCCCCAATGGGAAACCGTGGGGGTCAAGACTCCGGGCTGGCGAAGAGTCCTAAGGTTGCCGGAATCGACGTGGAAGAATGTGTCCAAGGAGACGGGGTTTTGGAAGTTGCCTAGTTCGTAGGAGCGCTGGAGTTGACCGTTGAGACTGTAAAGGAGCATTTCGCTGGATTCCCGACTGGATAATACGTAGATCCCGTCAAAATCGACCACGGTGACATCCAGAAAGGTGCGTGAGAGGTCTTCGACTACATAGTTCCGGTTGTTCTTGCGCAGCAGAACTCCGTCGGTGCTGAAGCGGCAGATGCGATGGTTCCCCGTGCTCGCGACCCAAACGACATCCCATTCGTCGACGGAGATTCCTTCGGGAGTGAGAATGTATCCGGCGCCGAAGGCGAGAGTGTGAGAGGCGACGTTCATGTCCAATTCGATATCGAATCCGTACACCATCGACGTAGTGCGATCCGTGACGAAAAGCATTCGGCGGTCGCCAAGGCCGGAAATGTCCTCGTAGTTCGTTCCATCGTTTCGCCACACCGCAACATCGGAAGGATCGAAGTTGGGAATCTGAACGTCGTAGGTTCCGAGGAATTCCAAGGTGTTGCTGTATCGGATCACCTCGCCATCCACGGCCATGAAAACCTCGCCCGAAATGGTGTCGACATCAACGCCCTCGGGGTCTTCCAATTCCGGCCCCGAGATCGAGCTTTGAAAAAAACCGTTGGATTTGTAGATGCGGAGTTCATCGGGTCCTTCAAACAAGTCCACGGCGACGTAGATCTTTCCGTCTCGATCAAAGGCGACACCGGTCATGGCGCCGTCGTCGACTTCGATCGAATCCTCGAAGGAATGATTTCCGTCAAGATCGTAATTCATCAATCGCACTTGCTGAGTGGAATCGACCATGGCGAAAAGTCCCTTGATCGTGGCGCCAGGCAGAATTTCCGTAAGCCACTCCGTATCTTGGTTATAGCGGTAGGCTTCAAATCGAGCGAAGAGTTGGCTGCCGTCCTGCTGCTTGACATTGATGTTGGTGCGTCCTTCCGGATCCGGCAGATAACGGGGTCCTATCCATTTTGTGCCGTAGAGCTGCATGATTTTTATTTCGGCTTCGACGCCTTTCTGATGGGCCTCGCTGTAGGCGTATCCCAAGTTCTTGGCGACGAAGACTTCAGTGATGGCGTGCATGAGTTTGGCGGCGGGGCCATAACCATACTCGTTGTAGTCGTTATTCAGCTCTGAGATGTCGACCAGGTCGATGTCTTGAATCCCGGAGGTCGTTCCGTTGGCATCATTCCATCGACCGTAGGAAATTAGACCAGTCTTATTGATGACATGCAGGACAATCCAAGTCGGGTCCTCTGCCATGATTTTCAGGTCTACCCCTGTGGGGTTACCGTCCGGCGGAACGAACATTTTTCCCGCGGCGTTGACGGTCACGTTGACGTGGGTGGCGATGGATAACCACAGAGCGATTTTTTCACGATCGTCCAGGGTACCGTTGATGATAATCTCGCCCTGAACCGGAGAAACAAGTCCCGCCCATAGCAGCCAAAGGGCCGCAACAAGTCGATGCCCCGTCTTGCACGCCATGGCCTCCCCCCGCCGAACGAGCCTTTTCACGCCCTCATGTCAAGACAGAGTGCCCCCCTGTCGAGCTCGAGAGTCTGGGGAGATGAGGGATGAATGATAGCCTTAGGTTGGTTTGGCCGCAAGAGCGGTGAAAAGTCGGGCGGTACGACGACTACCCGATTCCGTTGCCGGAAAAACCTTATTTTTCCCCCACGCGCTTCGGCATGTCCGCCAGCACAAACGCCACCGTGGCCATAACCGCCACGTTTTGCGAGAGCTCCTTGGGGTCCACCTTGTCGATCGTATCCGCCGGAGAATGGTGATAATCGAAGTACTTCGACGCCTCGACGTTGTGACCCATGAGCACCACCCCCGCCGGTTTCATCTGCCCCACGTCGGCGCCGGAACCGTCCGCTTCCACCGTCATCGTGCCAATGGATGACACCAAATCCAAAATAGATTTCATTTGCTCCAACGCGACCGCCTGGCGCGCCTCATCCCTGCACTCCACCGAATACTCCTTCGGTCGAAACGATCCCCCGTCCGATTCAATGGCCGCGACATGCTTGACCAACTCCGCCTCGTGGTCGATGGCGTACTGCTTCGCACCAGCCAATCCGTTCTCCTCATTCGTCCACAGAACAACGCGAATCGTCCGCTTCGGTCTCAGATTCAGCCTCCTAAGTACGTTGATCGCCTCCATCGCTTGCACGCATCCGCCGCCGTCATCGTGCGCGCCTTGACCGATGTCCCACGAATCGAGATGCCCGCTGATGACCACGACCTCGTCAGGCCATTGGCTTCCGCGCAACTCGCCGACGACGTTGGCCGACTTCGCCGGCTCCAACGTCTTCGCTTCCATCTTCAGGGTGACACCCACCGGCACTCCACGAGCCTGGAACCGCGAAATCATTTCCGCGTCTTCCAAGGTGATGGCTGCCGCTGGAACCTTGGGCTTATCCTCCAAGTAGCGCAAAGCGCCCGTATGCGGCGATCGCAAACTCGACGCGGTCACCGACCGCACCAAACACGCCAAACCGCCCTTTTCCGCGACCAACGACGCCCCTTTGCTCCGAAACCGTACCGAAGTGCCATACTGTGTCCCTTTCTCCACGGTGTACTCCGGCATCGGATTGTTGAACAGAACGATCTTCCCTTTCACCCGGTCTCCCAGCGATTCCAACTCCGCCTCATCCCGAACGACCAACACCTCGGCGTTGATTCCCTCCGCCGGCGTTCCAATCGATCCGCCAAGACCCAACAAGACCAACGGTTGTGCCCTCGGCTTCACCATCGCCAAGCTTTCCTGACCCCGCACCCAATGCGGAACCATGACGGGTTCCGCACGAACATTCTCTTGCCCGTCGCGCTTCATCGTTTCCACCGCCCACACAACGGCCTGTTCAAGTTGCGCCGATCCACTCAAGCGATGCCCGATGTCGTCACAAAGCCCTTCCAGCTTCTTGAACGAGTCATTTCCCTTCATCGTTTCTTGAATGATTTTCTCGGCCGTCGCCCGATAAGACTCAATCGTCGAAGTCGCCTGCTGGGTGCCACCAACCGTCACCCCAACGACCCATCCGAACCCAATCAGGCAAACCCATCGCAACATCCGTTCGGTATTTCCACTCTTCATAAAACCCCTCGTCGTACGCCTCCCACGATGAACACACGAACAAACCGATCCGCAATATTCGTCATCAATCGGGCGGAATTGTAGCATGAACCCCCAACAACACGACCGAAATATTGCGATTATCGGACTACGCTCTCGAGTTCTCGGACCATGATTTCGTCCCATAACTGCTCCTCGAATTGTCGACCAATCAACGCTTCAAAATGTCAAATCCTCTTCTAATAGCTACTGGATTTCGTATGAAGAGCATTCGAATACCCTTCCGGTGGTATGGCCCTTTTCTTCGGTAACGGAATTGCGGAAATAATTCCGTTCTTAGTTTAATGAACGTGTATTCTTATCGGACGCAGTATTTAACTACAAAAAAACCAACCGCGCGCCTCGCGCGTTATTCCCTCCGGGTACGAACGAAAGAAGAAAATGACAACAGCCTATTCACTGGGCGAGAATGGAAGGAGAAACGACATGGTCCTAAATACTCCGAACAAGAAGGGTATGATGCTCAGGTCATTTGTAGTGCTGACGGTGATGTACTACCTGGCAAACGGCACGCTTGCTCAGGGTCAGGTGAGTACGCGGAGCGACCAGAGCTCGCGCCCATCGCCACCGGCAACGGCGTCAAAACAAGTGCTGATTCCCAACGAGGCCGCGGTTGTTGAACTTCTGAGTCCGCTGAAACCGTTGCAGAAAGTCCACTATTCTTGGCCGTTACCGAATTCGATGTTGGAACAACCCGATGGCCGACTCTTGCGCGAGTACGTGCGACTGTCACATGCTGTCACCATCAGCGGAGAATGGTGCATACAACAACACGTGGTGGCGGCCGTACAGGCATGCAAACGCGAGAATGCCGAGACTCCATCCATTCCAGCCAGTCTGGCTCTTTGCTTCAAACCGTGGCATCGACGATTTGGAAAAGAGTTGCCCGTGACCGACTGCGGCCCGAGTCATCAGGCCGAACTCGTTTTTTTTCAAGAGCGAATCACCACGATTCGTGATTGGTTGGCGGCGGCGAATAAAGAATTTGGTGCGCGAATCGAAGTCACCGCGTTGCTCTTTGATTCGGAACGACTCTACGCGCGACCCAATGATGCCGAATGGAACAAAGCCATTACCCAAAAATATGACGCGTTTTACGATATCGGAAAGCGAGTTTTTCCGAATGCTCGCATCGAATGGTATGGCCGGGGGATTCAGCGGACCGCGCATTCATCCGGCTGGTCGTCTTATGGTTGGAATACGTTTGACAATAAGGCCGATTCGTTTTCGTGCTCGCTATATCGAGTGGCAGAGACTGACACGATGCGCGAGTCGTTTCGCCGGACGGTGGAGTTGGCCAAGAAAAGCGGCAAGGAAGACGTGACCCCGTGGGTGGCGTTGGGGTCTGGCTACAAGCCTCATGCGCGGAAGTTTCAGGAATGGACGAGTGATTGGGATTATGATTTGATCCACTCGTGGACGATCGGTGCGGAGATCAACGATCCTCGATACGGTGCCGAACCTGAGCGGTATGCCCCATGGAACGCGGCGAAAGTTGTGGTTTTTTATCCGCAACCCTTCGACCCGCGAACTCCTTCTTGGGCCAAGCATTTTGTGGCCTACGTCCGCGGGGCGAATGGAATTGAGGCGCTGCCGAAAGGCAATTCGAAGTAGTTGAACTCGCTTGATTTTCTTGTGGCGTTACGATGAGAAATGAAATGGACAAGAGTACGTTAGCGAAAAGAATTCGGGAGACGGCGTATTTGGAGGGGGATTTTACGCTGCGGTCGGGGAGGAAGAGCAAGTATTATTTGGATAAATACTTGTTCGAGACGCAGCCGGATATTTTGGCGGCGTTGGGGAAAGAGATGTCAGCATATGTCACGGTGAAGACCACGCGGATTGCCGGGGCGGAGTTGGGGGGTGTGCCGCTGGCGGCGGCGGTGTCGATGGCGAGCGGGAAGCCGTTTATTATCGTGCGAAATGCGAAGAAGGATTATGGCACGAGCAAGGCGTTTGAGGGGAAGTTGGAACGCGGCGACTCGGTGTTGTTGGTGGAGGATATCGCCACGACGGGTGGGCAGGTGTTGGAGGCCGCGAAGGTGATTTTGGCGGCGGGAGCGGTGGTCGAGAAGATTGTCGCGGTGATTGATCGACAAGAGGGGGCGCGGGAGAACATCGAGGCTGGTGGATTCGTGTTTGAGGCGTTGTTGAGCAAGGCGGATTTGGGAATTTCGTAAGTTTTTTGACGGGAAAGATCTGCCCGACACGAAGGCATGGCCGCTCAATGGCGGACATCGCATTCGACTTAACGGCGAATTCTGAAACCTTGGAATTATTTGAACCTTTCTACGTTTCGTTCGTATTAATTTTAGGTTGGCACGCGGGTTGCAACGGATATCCACCGCGCTGACTTGCGAGCGGAATCTTGGTAGACACGTTCGCAAGACATGCAGGTCATTGTAAGGAGTGCATTCATGTACATTTACGTCTTTTCCTTTCTATGGGTAGCGATAGGAGTTGTGGGTGTTGCGGAGGCGGCGCGGAATGCGCCCGAAGTTGGACGATTCATGGTGCCACAAAGCACCAATGATTCAACGATGGATGAGTCGGGAGAATTTTTGAGCGGTACAAGTGTAGTGGTGCAGCCGGGAGGATCGATTGTTGGTTGGGGTGGCCAAATTGTGGGTGTGGATTTGTCGCAAGGGTTTGTGTCCGTAGCTGCGGGATGGAACCACAGCCTGGGTCTAAAAGCAGACGGCTCAGTTGTCGAATGGGGATCGAACCACGGTGGTCGAAGGGGCATACCGTCCCCCAATAAGGGGTTCATCACGATCGCCGAGGGAATGTACCATAGCCTGGGTCTAAAAACTGACGGCTCCATCGTCGCGTGGGGATCTGAATTTTCCGGTCAGATCAACGTCCCCTCTCCCAACGCGGGGTTCATCGCTGTCGCAGGAGGCCTGAACCATAGTTTGGGCCTAAAGGCCGATGGCTCCCTAGTCATATGGGGATGCGAGCGCCACTCCGATTATGGTCAGTGCGATGTTCCTTCACCCAACATTGGGTTCACCGCCATCGCCGCCGGCGTGGGCCACAACCTAGGTCTCAAGTCAGACGGGTCCATTGTTGCTTGGGGGTGCGGTGGTCCGCTGAATGACGGGCAGTGCGACATCCCAACGCCCAACACACAATTCACCGCAATTGCGGCGGGATCAGGGCACAGTCTTGGTCTCAAGGCCGACGGCTCAATTGTCGCGTGGGGGTGTAACAATGGTTACGATTACGGTCAGTGCGACGTCCCCTTGTCTAACTCGGGCTTCATCGCCATATCCGCGAGCGAGCGCAATAGCCTAGGGTTGAAGGCCGACGGATCCGTCGTTGCGTGGGGAGACAACGACACCGGTCAAGCGAACACACCGTCTCCCAACACGGGCTTTATTGCTATCGCTGCGGGTGGGAAGCACAACCTAGGTCTCAAGGCCGACGGCTCCGTCGTTGCGTGGGGAAGCAACTTCTTTGGTGAAACGAACATCCCTCCGCCTAACATGGGGTACATCGCTGCAGCTGCGAATGGGAAACAAAGCTTTGGTCTGAAGGCCGACGGTTCCATCGTCGCGTGGGGGTGCGGGGTTCCGCCTGACAATTACGGTCAGTGCGACCTCCCGTTCCCAAATGAAGCGTTTACGGACGTCGCCTCGGGGTTTTACCACAGCTTAGGACTGAAGGCCGACGGGTCCATTGTCGCGTGGGGGTGCGATCGCGAAGCCAATTATGGTCAGTGCGATGTCCCATCACCCAACACAGGTTTCATTGCGGTCTCCGGAGGCGCAGTCCACACCCTAGGACTGAAAGTGGACGGTTCCATCGTCGCTTGGGGAGACAATGATTACGGTCAAACGGACCTCCCCTCACCTAATACGGGGTTCATTGCCATTAGCGCGGGTGATTTTTATAATCTGGGTCTAAAGACCGACGGGTCCATTTTCGCATGGGGTAGCGAATACCTTGGACAGATAGACATTCCATCACCCAACACAGGGTTCATCGCGGTCGCTGCAGGCCTAGACCACGGCCTAGGTCTCAAGGCCGATGGATCCATAGTTGGGTGGGGAGACAACGACTTCGTTAAAACGGATGTTCCTTCCCCTAATTCTGGGTTCGTCGCCGTCGCTGCCGGCTGGGACCACAACCTAGGCCTTAAGTCGGACGGTTCCGTTGTCGCATGGGGAAACGAAAGAATTGGGCAAACGAACGTACCTTCGCCTAACAAGTACTTCATAGCGATCGCCGCAGGCGAGTTGCACAGCGTGGGTATTCGAGGGTGGCCGGGGGATTATGATGGAAATGGAATGATTGATGAGACGGACTATGGCGTGTTGTGGAGTATTCTTGAATCGGAAGACGGTGGCGGGCCGGGGGTGTTTCCGAGCGTGCGGGCGTGGTTTTTGTTTGACATGGATGAGGACAAGGATGTTGATTTGAGAGATTTCGCGGCGTTTCAGAATGAGTTTTCACCGGAGATATGAGGGGGTTTGAATAGGATTGGGGAAGTGTAAGGCGGGGCTTGTGGATCGGTGCTTGGGGGGGATTTGTTGCGCGGAATCCTGGCTCAGGAAACTCCCGCTCCCTCACGGTCGCGGTACTGAAACCACTGCTCAAGAGCAGTGGCACGCTCTGGCACTCGTTGCGGAAGTCTTCATGGCGGAACGCATTGGACTATATGGCGGGAGTTTTAACCCCATACACCACGGGCATTTGATTCTTGCGCGGGCCGTGGGGGAACAATTGAATTTGCAACGGGTGATTTTTCTTCCGTCGGTGCGGCCTCCGCATAAAGACCCGAGTGACGACGCGGACGCAGTGCATCGGGCGGAGATGGTGCGGCTGGCGATTTCCGGTGAAGCGTTGTTTGAGTTTAGCGATTTTGATCTGACGCGGCCTGGTCCGACTTATACGATTGATACGGTTTTTCATTTTCGGACAGTGTATGGGGCGGATGTTGAGCTGTATTGGTTGATCGGAGCGGATTCGTTGAATGATCTGGCGACGTGGCATCGGATCAAAGAACTGGTGAATACCTGTAGGATCGTAACGGCCGCGCGGCCCGGGGTTGGGACGTTTGAGTGGAAACGTCTAGTAGCGAAAATCGGCCAGGAACATGTTTCGCGGTTGCGGTCCGGTATTCTCGCCACGCCGGAGATTGCCATTTCATCCTCGGAGATTCGGCTGCGCGTCCAGCGGGGTGAATCGATTCATGAACTGGTTCCACCCCATGTGGAGGAATACATACAAGAGCATGGGTTATACGGCCTTCCCGGAGTGTCATAACCTTTCACTTTCGTTTGCGCTATCGGACTGCGGTTTTTTCCTCCATTGAAAATGGACAGTCTCCCTTTCTTAGTGTCATGGTCTTGACACAATTTTGTGTCATGGTCGGACACCGAAAAAAATGGCCTCTTGGGCAGAGATTTCCAATCGTAGACTGTGATCGGTCGGGAACGAGGTGTGCGAGTTGCGACCCAAACTCGACACAGGAGGGAGAAATCATGCCTCAGATCGATATGCAAGGCGCGCTTGGGGATTGGCCTCACGATCCTGAACAAGTTTCGGTTCGCAAGATCGTAGCCGTCGACGGCAGCGTGAAAGTGCAGATGCGGGTTGAACTCGGCATTTTGCAGATGGAAGTCCAAGGTCGTCCGGATGGAGTTCGGCCTCACGAGCGCGACACCGAGCTTGTCTACCAGCAAGAGCGCCTCGCTGTTCACGAAGGGAAGAACGGCACGCAGTTGGGTTTCGTGCTGACGCCGCAAGAATGTCTTGCGTTGCGGGTGGAGGCGTCGCAGTTCTACCGACGGTATGTGGCTTTATTTGTGTTGGAAGAATATGCAAACGTGTATCGAGACACGGCCCATACGTTGGCCATCTTCGATCTGTGCAAGGTGCACGGATTTCATAATGACGATCGATCATGCATGGAGCCGTATCGTCCTTATGTGTACATGATGGATTCTCGGGCCCATGCCTATCATGCGTTGAAAGAGAATGAGCCGGCGAGCGCGTTGGCCCATGTGAATCGGGGCGTGATGCGGATTCGAGGATTCCTGGAAGAGCGTGGTCAGGCCGACCAGATTGAAAGTTGTCAGGAGTTGAAGGTGCTTCAGCAACTGGGGACCGAGATTATCAAGCAGCTTCCGCAGGATTCGATGGTGGTGAAGCATCGATTGTTGCAGTCGGCGATCGCCGAGGAGCGGTTTGAAGACGCGGCGCGGTTGCGGGATGAGATCGCCAACAATAAGGATCAAAAACCCGAGTGAATGGGTTGATGGGTTGATTCCCCTTCTGGTGTTTTCTTGTCCGCCCTCCCAGGGCGGACTTTTTTTCCCGGTTGATCGATTAGCTTCAGGGTTGACGAGTCCTGATTGATCATCGTATTATGAAAACAAGCGCTTGTTAGGGAGGCACGGGCGGATGGAGTTCGGTATGGCTGATGCTGTTCTTCAACGGAAAGATGAGGTATTGGCGGCTGCGGAGAGGCTTTTTGCGCAACGCGGATTTCATGCCACAAGTGTGCGCGACATAGCCGAGGCGCTACAAATCAAAGGTGGAAGTCTCTACGCCCA
>JBBTCX010000052.1:0-16462 GCA_038043045.1 Planctomycetota bacterium
AACGGCTTCGTCGATTCGCAACAATTCCCCGATGGTGATCTTTACCCCTGTGGTGGAGACGACGTGATTGATATCGACGACCTCATCGTCTTCCTCGAAGCCTTCGCCGGAAACGAACTCTGCGTAGGGCCGTGTTTGTAATATCAAGTCGCGACCGGCGGGAAGTGGCTTTTCGGGGGGAGAGCGCGTTCGCTGCCTTACGGTCTCGGTATTGATTGTCGGAAGTGCCACATAATGGCACTCGTGGAATGGCGAAGGATGTCGGGTCGAGGACCGAACCTTCGCGGCTTGGCGGCATCATCGCTCCCCCACCTCGACACCAGTTAGGGCATCCGGGCCAGTACTTTTTAGCGCGCCGTTCTCGATTGGGTCTTACAAGTCACAAGTCGAATCGTTCTCCTCATTGCTTGCAGAAACGGCCAAAGAGCAGTAGAATTGTACTTCTCTGACAAGAAGTGCTAGAGGGCCGGCCCCCTGCGCTGTTGTGTCGGATGAGCCGGGGTCGGTGTTGTCCTCGATTGGAAGTAGCACGCAGCGCTTCTGGTGGATGGGAATTCGTCAGTCATTCCGACGATGGAGCAGAACGATGAAACCAAACCAGGCGAGTTTCTGTATTGGGTTGGTGGGAATTGGTTGTATCGCGGCCACGGTCCAGGCGGCGAAGTTGTACTGGGTCCAGTCGGGTGATCCTCAACTACGTAGAATCTTACGATCGACGTTGGATGGGCAGGAAATCGAGACGCTTGTTTCGGGAGGTCGGAATACGCGTTCGATCGCATTGGACCTGCCTGCGGGAAAGGTCTATTGGGCTGACACGCTACGTAACCAAATCTCTCGGTCAAATCTTGATGGGAGCCAAGAGGAAGTCGTGGTTGCGGACACGGGTGGATTTGTCTATGGTATGGTGTTAGACCTAGTCTCTGCAAAGGTGTATTGGAGTTCCTACTCATATCAGGCTTCCACGGGCGGAATCGTTCGGGCGAACTTGGACGGATCGGCAATTGAAGTCGTGGTGCCGTTTAATGGCATCCCAGGCGGGCTGACTTTAGAAGTTCAAGCCGGAAAGATGTACTTTGGCTCGGGGCTCATCTACCGGTCGAATCTGGACGGTTCGGAAATCACCGTGATTGTTCAGGCGTCAGCTGGCATGGCAAAGGCGATCGACCCTGCGGGAGGAAAAATATATTGGGCAGGCGGAGGTGGCACGAGTTCGAACATCATTTTTCGAACCAACTTGGACGGAACGGAAAGCGCCGCGCTGATCCTGACTGGGAGTATTACAGCATTGTCGGTGGTCCCTGAAGAAGGCAAAATCTACTGGTCTGAAGGCGGCAATATTCGAAGAGCCAATCTCATCAACGGTTCAAACCAGGAGCTCCTTTTTACCCAAGGGCCAAACGATCTCATTGACGGGTTCGCTGTCGATACCGCGGCCTCCAAGGTCTATTTTTCCAGCCAAGGAAATGTTGAGAAATCTAATCTGGACGGTTCGGCGTTGGAGACCCTTTTCGAGGCCGAGCTGTATTATCCGGGTCCCATCGCTTTGGATGTCGCCGCAAACATGGTTTATTGGGGCGAAGATGAAATGATACGACGATCTGAACTGGGCAGTACCGTGATCGAAAACCTGGTTGTGGAATCGGACTTTTTGCCCCGTGCGCTGGCCCTTGATCTTGTCGGCGGGAAAGCCTATTGGAGCGACGTTTACCATCACGTTATTCGTCGCGGAAACCTGGATGGGACGGATGTCGAGGATTTGGTCAACCCGGCCAACGTATCCGACTTCGGGTTGGCGCTGGATCTCTCCGCAGAGAAGATTTACTGGATTGACTGGAACGCAGAGATGATCCAGCGTGCCAATTTGGATGGCACTTCCATCGAAACGGTTATCCTGAGCCCGGGACTGAGCACCTCGTATGGCCTCGCGTTGGATGAGAATCAGGGGCGGATTTACTGGGTGGAATCGTCGGCGGGTATTCGCAGCGCGAATATGGACGGTTCGGACGTAACGGACCTCATGATCACGAGTGCTGAAAGCAGCCTTGCTTTGGACCCCATGAATAGGAAGCTCTATTTTTCAACGGGCATCTTTCCTTCTGCCAAGATTCGTAGGGCCAACCTTGACGGTACGAATGTGCAGGAGGTCTTGTACGTGCTGGCCGGCATTCACGGAATTGCGTTGGACGTGACCTGCTCGCCACGGTTATTCGGCGACCTCGATCTAACGGGCGTCGTTGACGTGGACGACCTCATCCTCTTTCTAAATAGCTTCGCGGGTGAAGTGCAATATCCCGATGGCGACCTTTTTCCCTGTGGCGGGAACGGGGTTATCGACGTGGACGACCTCGTTGTCTTCATCGAAGCCTTCGGCGGAAACGCACTCTGCGTAGGGCCGTGTTTGTAGTTGCCTAAGATCGAGCTCAATGCCACAGTAGATCTACCGATTTTACGGAAGATCCAAATAAGCGCCGCACTTGGAGCATTGTTGCACGGTCCCGGCGAATTCTTGTGAAAACGTATTACCTTGGCCGCATTCCATGCAAGGAATCACCCGAGGCTGTACCGGAACGTTTCGAGCCCGTGCAGTGCTTTCCTTTTCTCGATCATGCTCTTCCAGAAGTCTCTTGGCCTCTTCCACGCTTTCGGCATCGAGAACATACACCCCTACGCCTTCGATGTCGGTGACACCAAAAGCGCGAACCCCGGGGTTTTCACGATCCACGATCGTGGCCTTGACCCCTTTCGCTTGCAACCAAGCGGCCACTATTTCCGCCTCTTCCATCGTGGTTGCCCGACGCACACATGCTGGTGTCGCTATCATGATGCTTGCTCCCAAAAGAATCGAATCCTCGTCACCGAACATCGGCACGACGAACTCGCGTACTCCATTATGATTCATGGCAATTGACGGACCAATTCCCACTGCTTTTACCCATGGTGCGTCCTAAGAACGGGAATTCCGAAAAGGGTCGCGCGGGCTCCCGGAGAGCCGGGTTTGAATTGCCCGCGGTTCGCTGGGGTTTTTGGATGCATTCTTATAGTGCGAACGCATACAAACGTGACGATAGGAGGCAAACTTCGTCTCATAGTATTGAAAAAGCCTGCTACCGTTTTCGATCAAGCACGTTTACGGGTTTTCCTGCCAAGAAACGCAGAGGTTCGACGATATGGATCAACGGAAAACCAGGTGGCCATCTGTCGGCCAAAACCAAACATGGGTTCACAGGAGACCATTCCATGCGAGATTTAAGACATGCCGGACTTTCCGGCAAAGCTCGGTTGAAACGCGATCGTTCACGGGCCTCTCGTATTCACGCCCGTCAATGGATTTCGGAATATCATGAACTCGGCGAGGACGCTCACGAAGGCGCGGACAGCGTCCCCATAGGCCGACGGGCTTACTTCCTTCCGTCGGCGGCCACAGTGGGCGAAGTTGCTGTAGCCGCACAACCTACCCAATTGGAGTTTCCGCTGATCTCCGATCTTTCGTCCTCCAACATGGGCCCGGGTGCAACACAGCCAGAAATCGCGGCGACAAAAACTCCCAGAGTTTCAAGTTCACCGCTGGTCACCTTGCATATTCGCCGCGACGTGCAACGGAGATTCTCCTTGCGCGATTTTGCATGGGGTTGCGCTTTGGGCGGCGTGGCGGCTGCCATCGCTTTGACGATTCTCCTTGCCGTTTTTGGGTGATGATTTGGACCCTCCAAAATCCCAGGTGAAATCCATTCGCTAGGCCGCTTGAGCATCAAGACCCATTGCGAGTAAACTCCGTCCCAAGCTATGGTAGTATCAGCTTGGGGCGGAGTTTTGCTTTTGGCAAAGCCGACGGGCTGAATGTGGCGTCCGAATTTGCGGCGCATTAGGGAGAGGTGTCCGAGCGGCTGATGGAGCTGGTTTCGAAAACCAGTGTGCGGTTTTAATCGTACCGGGGGTTCGAATCCCCCCCTCTCCGGTATGGGAGAATTCCTGATCACGAAATATTCAAAGCGTTTACCCATTTCACGCGATTTCCTCACAATTGCTTAAAAGAAACCCCTTACAAGCGTCGACCATGAGAGACCGCAAACATCTGGGATACCGAGTTTTCGAAGTTCTGGTCTGCGAATTCGCTCGGAGAATCCCGCGGCGGGTCACTTGCCTCTTGGCTGCAAGTTTGATCTCCACGGCGGCGCTTGCCCAATCGACCCAACAAACGGTCACGGGTGATTCGGACAAAAGCCTCGATTTGGAATCCACCAAGCCGCCCTTCCAGCTGGGTGAACATTTACTTCACGCGAAGGAACTTTCCGGCGATTGGGACGGAACTCGTAAGAAGTTGGAAACCGAGGGTGTTTCCCTACGCCTTTATTACAATCAGCAATTTCAGCAAAACTTTAGAGGCGGCTTGGACACGCACAACGGGCATCGCCTGTCTGGAAGTTACGATGTGCAACTGTTGTTTGATTTTGAGAAGCTAGACCTTTGGGACAACGCGGGGTTTTTCTTTGGATTTAAGGGAACTTGGTCGGATGGAATCAACCCCAACAAGGTCGGCGCGCTTTCGGAGGTAAACTCCGACGCGGGTGACGACCACCCTGTCTTCCTGAACAAATGGTGGTATTGGCATACTTTTCTGGAAAAGCGGGTTGAGATTCGTGCGGGTCGAATTCAGACCCAAAAGGACCTCTTTGACACAAGCGTGTATGCGAACCACGAAGACAAGGATTTCATCAATCGAGGTTCGTTTCGAAACCCGACGATTCCGCATCGCAATGGACTCGGCGCATTCGTAAAGGTCGAGCCTGTTCCCTGGCTCTATTTGCAAACGGCGGCCGTTGACGCACAAAGTCGAGCCCGACGTACGGGCTTCGACACCGCTTTTCATGATGAGGATCGATTCAACGGATATTTGGAAATCGGTGCCACGCCGAAATGGTCTACCGCGAAGGGTCCGATGCCGGGACGGTATCGCGTCGGCGGATGGTACGACGCGAATCCAAAGACCGTGTTCCGGGACACGTTGGGCGGAAGGCGCGAGGCTGGACAAAGAACAGGCGACGTAGGCTTCTATGCCGGCGTGGACCAAATGATCTGGAAAGAGAATGAAAAGAGCGATGACAGCCAGGGCTTGGGAGTATTCGCCCGATATGGCCAGGGACATTCCGACGTCAATCGCGTGAGTCAATATTGGCAGATCGGTACGTCGGTTCGGGGTTTGGCGCCAACCCGCGATCAAGATGTGTTGGCGTTTAGCACGGCGCAACTGATTCTATCCGATCGGTATGGCGACGAAGTTCGTCCGCGGGCCGATCGGGAAACGATATACGAGTGTTACTATGCGTGGCAGGCGACGCCTTGGTGCATCGTGTCGCCGCATTTGCAATTCGTGACCAATCCCGGCGGAGACAAGGACGATCGGGACGCCATCATTGGCGGCGTACGCGTGCGGATCATTTTTTGAGGGCAACGGGTTTTTTGTAAGAATGGAGACATCAATGCGTCGAAGATCATTGACCGACCTTTGGGCCAAGTGGCTTCTTTACTTTGTGCCGGGCGCGATTGCGCTGGGTACGAGTTGCGCGTCGGATATTCGGAAGAGCTTGGTCGCTGCCGGTTTGGATTTCGTGGAAGGCAGTGCCGGACTGGTTCTTCAGACGGTTGTTCCGGTGGAAGACCTGCTTTCTTCAGGCGATTAAACAATTCATTTGCTCGCCTGTTGGCCGTTGGGCTTCAGAGGATGCGCTGTCCTGCAGCATCCGCTTCGAAGAAATGTGCGTAGCGCATATCAAACGATACGTTGACGCGTTGTCCGCGTAACGGCGTGGAGCCGCTTGAAACGCGCACCACCCATCGATCTCCTGAGCGCGGTTGCACATAGAGGTTGACGGCCACCCCCAACGGTTCGACGTGATCCACCGTCGCCGAAAACACCGGCGATGCTTCTTCGTCCGCACACCTCTCCGAGTTCTCGGCCACCGATTCCGCATGGGCTTCGCGTACTCGGACATGCTCCGGTCGGATTCCAAATAAAATGGCGCGGTCCACACATGGTATCAAAGCGGCCGAGGCAGTGCCATGCAACGGCACCGTTCCGCAAGCACTTTCGAAAACAAGATGATCTTCTGCTCGCACAATTCGCCCCCGGATCATGTTCATGGACGGCTGGCCGAAGAATTGGGCGACAAACGCGTTGGCCGGTCTTTGGTAGATGTCCATCGACGTGTCGCACTGCTGCAGAATGCCGACATCCAGAACGGCGACTCGATCCCCCACGGTCATGGCTTCTTCTTGATCATGCGTCACATAGATCATCGTGGCCCGTAGAAATTGCTGGAGGGAGCGAATCTCCGATCGGGTCTTGATTCGCAGTCGTGCGTCGAGATTGGACAAGGGTTCATCCAATAAGTACACGCGCGGTTTTCGAATGATCGCACGGCCCAAGGCGACTCGCTGCCGCTGGCCGCCAGATAGCGTCGCTGGTTTTCGATCGAGGAGCTCCCGAATTCCGAGCTTATCAGCCACCTCGTGTACCCGCCGTTCGATTTCCGCGCGTGGCGTTCGTCGCATCTTCAAACCAAACGCC
This sequence comes from Planctomycetota bacterium, assembly GCA_038043045.1. Taxonomy (GTDB): domain Bacteria; phylum Planctomycetota; class Phycisphaerae; order UBA1845; family UBA1845; genus JBBTCX01. The sequence continues at coordinate 6,566 of JBBTCX010000052.1, forward strand.
AGGTTCTTGAAAACGTTCATATGTGGATACAGCGCGTAATTCTGAAACACCATGGCGATGTCACGGTCTTTCGGGGCGACATGGGTCACGTCGAAACCGTCGATGCAAATGCGACCCGACGTGATGGATTCCAGACCTGCGATGAGCCGTAACGTGGTCGTTTTTCCGCAACCCGACGGGCCCACGAGGACCAGCAACTCACCATCCTCGACATCCAGGGTCAGATCACGTAAGGCCACGACCGCCCCCTTCTTTACAGGGAATGCCTTGCTTACACTCTCTAACCGTACAGACGCCACGCTGTCTCAAACCCCACACACCGAAGCCGACCGGCTACCTGCGATCTTTTCAAGACGGTGATGACCATAGAATATCCATGATCGTGGTAAAGGCAACGACCAAGGAGACGATTCCATTGATCGTGAAAAAGGCGACATTGACCATCCGATAATCGCCGGGGCGAACCAGTAGATTCTCCACCAAGAGAAGAATTGCGGCCAGGATCACGCCGACATGGTACCAGGCGCCCAGAGCTTCCACCCAACCGAGTGCCAATAGACCGACTACGACGAGCAAGTGCAACCCTTTGGCAATCCACAATGAAATTCTTGGCCCAACCCTTGAAGGGAGACTGTGCAAATGATCGCGTCGGTCGATTTCAATATCTTGGCAGGCATAAATAATATCGAAACCGCCCACCCAACAGGTGACCACGATCATCAACAACCAGGTCGATAGGCCGATGGATTCCGGATGGACCGCGATCCATGCGGCGACCGGAGACATGGAGATGGCTGCTCCCAAATAGACATGCGAGCATTTTGTGAATCGTTTCGTAAATGAATATCCGCACAGAATCGCGAGCACCGGTCCTGAAAAAATTACAGGCCAACTGTTGTCATAGAAAATAAAAAACCCCATGCACGCCAGACCAAACGTTAAAGCGGACAATCCCCACATCAGCCAAGCCGTGGCAAACGACAACCGACCGGACGGTAGAGGCCTCTGAGCAGTCCGAGGATTGCGAGCGTCGATTTGCGCGTCGACTATGCGATTGAAGGTCATGGCTACACTTCGGGCCGAAACCATACCCATCACCACGAGTCCAAGCTGCCCCCAAAAAGGCCACCCTCTTCCCGGCACATGTCGACCGGCCAGGAACGCGGCGATGAACGCAAACGGAAGGGCGAAGATCGAGTGAGACAGTTTCACCATCTCGGCCCAGATTTGAACGGAGGACCAGACCTTGGAAACGGGCGGGTTAATCTCGCTCATGGTCGTTTCGATGCGAGGTCAGTTGATCGACCCAGCGGGTATTGAGTTGATGGGAAACGTTCACCAGGTCCAGCAATTTGCCCACCACAAAGTCCAGCAGATCGCCGATCGTTTGCGGAAGCATATAAAAACCAGGCGAGGGGGGGCAGATCACGCCACCGGCTTCGCTCAATCGAAGAGCGTTCATTAGATCCATGCGACCCATCGGCATTTCACGAGGCACCACGATCAGCCGGCGCATTTCTTTCAGGGTCACCGCGGCCGCTCGATGGAGCAAGTTTTCACCCAATCCCGTGGCGATAGCGGCCAGGGAATGACTGCTGCAGGGACAAACGATCATGCCGTCCGTTGGAAAACTCCCACTTCCCAACGGTGATCCCACGTCTTTGTACGGGTGAATGGTGAGTGGAGCATCCTCGCGCCCGGAAAGGCTTTCCACGCTCAGTTCCGCGATATTCAATTCTTCGGCCAGCAACCGCCTACCGTTGGGAGAGACGACCAGATGTACGTCGACCCCCGCGTCGCACAGACATTCAATCAATCGGCGCGAATAGGCGGCTCCACTCGCTCCTGTTATCCCCACCACAATTCGTTTTTGTGCCATATTCGACTCAATAACCGGTGCTGGTCATTCGCTCGGTTCGTGGGTGGACTCGCGTGTAAGCGCTCGCCAGTTCCGCCCAAGGCGATTGGGCGTAGTCCCGCTGCAGCCTGGTAAACACCGCCGCGCATCGCTCCTCGCGCCCTTGCGTTTTGTATTCAACTCCCAGTCGAAAAAGAGCCTCGGGAACGGCGTCGCCCTCAGGAAAGTCCGCCAACACCTGCTCAAGAAACATGACACGGCTTGTCACAGAATCGGAAACTTTTGCAATCTCTAAGGCAAGATTGTCGGCAAGTTGACAACGCGGATACTGCGCCAGAAGCTTCTCCAGATTCGTCCGGTATCGTTCGTGTCGAGGATCCAAATCCGCGAGGCCGAACCAGACCTTTTCAGATCGCCGCTTCGGGCCGCAAAGCGGATCCACCCCATGCGCCGAATCGTAGTTCCTTGAGCAAAGATCCTGCAACCGTCTGGCTTCCAGAAAAACCTGCTTCAAGGGAACATGCAAACTAGCTTCGGGCGCATCCCGGTCGAGCACGCTCTTCGCCCGCGAAGCGACCTTGGAATCGGGACCCAAACCCATCGCGCCTTCCTCGAAATGGTGCAGCATTTGTTCAAGACCGCGGACCGCCCGATCCACGTCTCCTTCTCGCAACTCCAGTTGGGCAAGTCGCAACCGGGCGACGGCCCCGATCGACGAATCCGGCTGATTTTCCGCAAGAACTCGCCAGGTCAGCGTCGACGCGCAAGAAGGAAAATCGTCGTAATACCGAATCCATTTTGTTCGATGAAACTCCCCGACGTCCACGCGGGTATCCAGCGCCTTCGCCTGAAGGAACAATGCACTCGCCGCATACACGCTTTGGGGAAATGTTTTCTGGAAGATTTCGCAGCGCCTCACCAGATCAGCCTGGTGACGAACCAGCTCCGATTCAAACGGGTGCACATCGGCTGCCAGCGCCATTTGCCATTTCTCTTCCTCCGCCTCATAGACCTCCTGCCACCGAGGCCTGGGCAACGGATGCCGATCCCACGCCCGCTGTGCGGCCAACGGCAACTCGGCCGACGCATCCACATCCTCGAAGTGGGCTTCCGACAACGCCTCCAACAGTCGGTAGTGTAACTCGTCGCGACCAACATACACCTCAAACAAGAAGACCGGCAGCCCAAACATGACGGCCAACAAGGGCGTGATCGCACCCGTTCGATAGTCCACCCATTTGGCAATGATCAAGACCACTGCGAACACCAACGCCGCCGCCACAATCGCAAACACCCAGGGGGCAACGAACTTGATCGAATCGACCGGATCCATTCGACCCGCCACCACTTCGCTTGTCCCCGCCGAGGCAAGAAACAAATACACCACGCAAGGAACCAAACCCAACAATGCGGAGACAAAACGAAACGGAGTGCGAAGAGGCCGAATCGCGGCAATGATGCAAGACGCCGTCAGCGTGATCGCCAGCCAAGGCATGACCGCCAACAAACCGACAATAGCCGTAAACGGTAAACAACACCAAAACCGATACAGGATCGCTACCAGGATCGGAATCGAAATGAGGGCGGCCATCAGCAAACCCAAAATCGGAATTTGCATCGGTACGTCCTGAACATTGATGGGCTCGATCAACCACGAACCGAGCGTGATGTTCCTCCCGCGCACAAAACTAAACGTCCGCGACAGTTGATCCCGATAGGCACCCATCGTCGGCGCAAAAGCGACTCCGCTTCGTAGCCAGAAAGCAAAACTCCCTACCCCTGCGAACAGCAGAATGTTGATCGTCAGCAACAGCACCGCCCGAACCCGGTACTTTCGCCCCGGTCGAGACCACACGTCTTTCCATGCTTCCGGAACGGAATCCGCTCCGCGATCACCCGTAGCGTTACTCGTTGATTCTGTTGGTTTGGACTCGATCTCCGTCACACTGTATCTCGCCACCCCACATGCACGGTCACCTGACCGAAACTCGCGGGCACCACGTCACACCGAGAAAAACCGGCATTCAAAATAGTTTGGGCCAACGTATCCGCATCCACGAACGATTGAACCGATCGCGGAAGATACTGATACGCACCCATTCGATCGCCGCTGATCCAAGACGCGACCACCGGCATGAACTTCGCGCAATACCACCGATTCAACCAACGAATCCATCGATTCGTGGGTTGCGAAAACTCGAGAATGACCGCTCGCCCACCAGGTCGCAAAATCCGAAACATCTCCGCAAACCCGGCGGATAGGTCTTGAAAATTTCTCACCCCAAATGCGCAAGAGACCACGGAAAAACTACCGCTTCCAAAGGGCAATTTCGCGGCATCGCTTTCACACCATCCGCGTCGACACCGACCATCCACCCGTCCCGCAAAACGTGTCGCCGCTCGAACCAGCATGTCGTGGGCGAAATCACATCCTACGATGCGCCGCGGGTTCGCTTCAAGAAATGCCCTCGCAAAATCACCCGTCCCACAGGCCACATCCAGCACGTCGTCCTCGCCCGTCACCCGGGCCAATGCAACAGCTCTTCGGCGCCAAGCCCCATCCCGCCCAAAGCTGAACAAGCGGTTCACCAGTTCATAGCGGGGTGCGATGTGATTGAACATTCGCCGCACACGTACGGCTTTGTCCGGCACATCATGCGGACTCACCAACACCTCCTTCGTCCACGCCCGCTCCATGTTCATCTCAACGACTTCTTCGCCACCGAATCCCAACAAAAGAAAACGGCGACCCGGTCCAAACCTGTCGCCGTCACCACAAACCAAACTCAACAGTCCCGGCCTACCTGGCCTTGGCGAACCGATCAGCCACGTCGGACCAATTCACGACATTCCACCATGCCGCAACATAATCCGGACGACGATTCTGATATTTCAAGTAATAAGCATGCTCCCAAACATCCAACCCCAAAACCGGCGTCAATCCCGCAGTCAGTGGATTGTCCTGATTCGGAAAATCCCGAATGACCAGCTTGCCGCCGCCATCCAAGCAAAGCCAAGCCCAACCGCTTCCGAATCGTCCAGCCGCCGAAGCCGCGAACTTAGCCTTAAACTCCTCAAAACTTCCAAAGGTCGACTTGATCGCATCCGCCAGTCCGCCGGTCGGCACGCCGCCGCCCTTCGGCGACATACTATTCCAAAAAATAGCATGGTTGAGGTGACCGCCGCCGTGGTTATTCACCGCACCGCGAATCGACTCCGGAACCGACTGAAGGTTCGAAAGCAACTCTTCAACCGACCTTCCTTGCCACTCTGGCTGACTCGCCAACGCCTCATTCAGCTTCGAAACGTACGTCGCATGGTGCTTTCCGTGATGGATCTCCATCGTACGCGCATCAATGTGCGGCTCCAGTGCATCCAAGGCATAAGGCAGTACAGGCAACTCGTGAGCCATATTCATTCCTCTTGACACTCAATTCGATAGGCCAATCCATTCGAACGCCCACACACGATATCTCGAAAGTACCAATCCGTCAAGGTCCCTTCGCGACAACAACAGCGACCCGTCCCCGAAACATGATCTCCAAAAACGAGGGCGGCACGCAGCTTTTACACCACGTACCGCCCATTGGTTTTCACTCAGGTTGAAACGCGGGCTTACTCGCCTACGCTTCTACCTTTGTCTTCACGATGGACTATTTCCGACTCGTGGTCGGACGGTTGCTGCCGCCGCGGTTGACCTTGCCAGCCGCCTTCGGACGAGCACCTTGCAGGAACGACGCCATGTCGTCCACGTTCAACAATCCGTCGTTGTTCAGGTCCGCGATCGCCAGGTCTTCTAGACCCATCTCTCGCAGATCCTTCACCGACACCTCTGTCAAGCCTTGGACCGCATCCGATCCGGTGTGGCCTGGGCAGCAGATGTTCTTGTCGTCTTCCAGGAAGTTAATCTGGATGAACGAGAAGTCCTCAGCGTTCACGATACCGTCGCCGTTGAAGTCGGCATGCGTGAAGCCAAGACCGTTGTTGTCATCGCATTCCTTCGGAGCCGGTGTCGGGTTCTGGTTCAATTGACCCAGGAACGTACCGAAGTCCAGAATGTCGATCACTCGGTCGCGGTTGAGGTTACCCTGAATCAACCAGTTGCCACCGAAGAACGGATCACCCTTGAACTCGGCTTTCACCTCGTTGCCGACGCAAAGCAAACCGCCATCCGGTCGGCTGTACGACGCCCGCAGCGAATGCTGACGATCGCGAGCCGTGATGCAACGGTGTTTGCCCTTCGGAACCTTGATGTCGTCATGAGCCTGGCCCTGGAAGTTGAACGGACCACCGAAGGTCAATGTCTCGCAGTGTTCGACATAGACGAGTGGCGAGCAGCTGCTGAACAATTCGAAGCAGATGCATCGCGTGAACTCGGTGTCTTCAACAATTGGAGACAACTCAACCTTGACATCAAACGTGTGCTCATCGCTCACGTTGACCGTCCATGTGCAGCTGCCCGGTTCGTTGCAAACGTTGTCCGCGTCTTGCGCAATGCTGCACGAGAACGCATAGTTACCCTGTGGGAACTCGCCGCCCGTGGAGGACAAGTGGTCGCAATCATACGGAGCGAATTCGCCCGTATACGTGCAGGTGCAGTTCACGTTCAGATCACCGTGACAGGAATCGCTCGCCGAAACCGCCGGCCAATTGACCGTCGCCGTCACCGCGCCGCAATCCGAGTTCAGATCCTGATCGCCCGGGCAGTTAAGCGAAACGTCGCCCGCGCCATAGATGTCCTTGCTGCAACCCAATTCCGCCGGAGTCACTTCCACACCCTTGTTCGTCGTCAGACGGGTGTGTTGCGGATTGACCGAGGTCAAGCAAAGGTCGCAAGCATCGCAACCCGGATTCTTGGTGAACTTCAGCGTGGCCATCACGCCCGCGAGGTTCGTGCACTTCAAGCCGCCGCCACCAGCCGCAACCGGCGAACCGACCGCATAGAAGATCACGCCCGCACCGGCCTGCTGGAAGATTTCCAACGTCCACGGAGCATCGCCCGGGAACGCATCCACGAAGGTCAGGCAGTTCGGATCATAGGTGATTCGGAACTGTCCGCCCGCGATACACAACGTCGCCGGCGTGCCGCCGAACGTCACGTCAACGAACACCATTTCGCCTTCGTCGTGGCAATTGGCCCCGTTGTCATCCTTGCGCGGATCCAGAGTCAGGTCCGGGTTCTCCACGCAAGAGCAAAAACCACCGTCGCACGGTGAACCCGGTGGGCAATCGGCGTCAATCAAGCACGCAATCGAGTTAATATCCGTACTCACGCAACCGCCTGGCTCCACGCACGCGTCAATCGTGCAGACCAGACCATCGTCGCAAATCACCGCTGTGCCACCGCCGCAGACTCCGCCATTGCAGGTCTCGCCGTTATTGCAGTTCAGACCGTCGTCGCAGGCCGTTCCATTCGACACTGGGTTGTGAGCGCAGCTACCAGCCGCACAAACGTCGTTTGTGCAGGCATTGCCGTCGCTGGAGCACGCACCCGCGATGTTGTTGGAATTGCACGTGCCCGTACCGTTGCAGGTGTCCGCATTATCGCACTCGCCAGATGCCGGATTGCCGCACGGTGTGCCGCCCGGTTCATTGTTCGTCGCGCAGATACCGTTCAAACAGGTGTCCGGATTGTCGCAATCCGTATCGCTGCCGTTTCCGCAAGCCGCGCCGTTCTGAGCGGCGGCGTCATTGACGCAACCGTTACCCGGAGCCGCCTCGCTGCACGAGTCAGCCGTGCAGAAATTGTTGTCGTTGCAATTCGGCGCAACACCTGGCACGCACTGGCCATTGGCCTGGTTGCAAGTCTCGGCGCCGTTGCACCGCAGACCGTCATCGCACTGGGTGTCATCCGTGCAAGCACACGGATTCGGAGCCGCGCAAGTGGTTCCGCTCGGATTGAACGTCCCCGCCGCACCACCCCAAAGACCCTGCTCGCAGCAATACCCGTTGACGCCGTCCGTCAAGCAGGTCGTGCCGTCGCAGCACGTTCCCAGATCGGGAACCAACGTCGCAAACGTTTCAGCCACGATCGGGATCAGCAAACCGGTTCCCGCGCCGTCGTCGCGGAAACGCGACTTATCCGTCGCGGCCGGAACCCCGTCCGCCACACCCAGCGGATCCGCGTGAACATCCACGGAATCCGTGGCGCAATCCGACACATCATAAGTGACGCTCGCCATGTATAGCGGCACGCCGTTCACTGTCGGGCAGGGCGGCGCCAGCGGAAGCGGCGTACGAGACGCGAAGCAGACCGCCTGACTGATCGGCGCCAAACCGCCGGGGCACATCGGACCAATACCCCCTGCGCTGGCTGCGCCAGCCGTCACCGAGTTGACCCCGTTCGTGGTCAGCACCGTCGACCCGCTCGTGATCGTGCAGAAAAACCCCGCCTGACCACCCTTCATCAGCATCGGTCCGCCATTTCCGGCGGAAGCGGTCGGCGTAACAAAGAACTCGATCGTGATCAACTCGTTCCCCGTAATACTCGTGTCGGCCGGGGGAGCGACCGACAAAGTCACGGTGACAGTACCATCGGTACTAATCTGCGCCATAGTGGGCGCGACCACCGCGAGCACGAAACTACATCCTAGTAAATACCTCAAAGGACTTCCTCTCATAACTCCTTCCTTTCCTCTCTTGTACACAGACAACAGATCCTCAATATTTCATTAGAGGCCGCAGCATGGGGCGGCCTACGCAGCCGCCCCATGCTCACGGTTCTTCTTCTCTAGTTTACGGGCAACCGGCTCCTCCGCAAGCCGTACCATCGCCGCAGTACATACCGCCGAGGTTAAAGCAATCCGATTCGGACATGCTCGAACCGTCACCCGGAATGGGCTGATAGTGGCAATTCGGAGTACCGGACCAGCTGGCAAAGTCGCAGAATCCGGCCACGCACGTCACGTTCACCGGACAATCCGTATCCACCAGACACGCTGTCGGCGGAATGGCCTTGCAAGCACCGGCCGCACAAACGTCGCCGCAGATCGGCGCACCGCCGCCGAACGCGTTCAGCAACGTTCCGAGATCGTCCACGTCGATCAATCCACAACGCCGCTGATGCGACGCGGGATTCGAGGCCGGTCCCACGATCACGTCCACGCAAGGCACGCCGAAGAGCCCATACAGGTCAATGCACTCCTGGTTGTTCACGCACGGATAATCGTTGGTGCAGCCCGAAATATCCGAGCCCGGGAATCCAGGCGTGTCCCCAATTGCAGCGAGCAGATAAAGCAAGTCGTCTAGGTCGACGTTGCAGTTACCGCCGTGAGTTTGCGCGCCCACCGGGGGTGGGAATACGTCGCCTTCACGTGCACACTGTTCGCAACCTGGAGCGACCTTCGTCCCGTTGATCGTGAACTGGAAGTCACCCGGCGGAACCAAGGTGGCCTCGCTCCACTCCATTGTTCCACCCGTGAGATACTGGCGCGGGTAGTTGCCGTCGAAGGAATTCGACGCACTCCACACAATGTTATAGCCACCAGCATTTTCATCGGGCAGAATGACGAAGAACGCCAACCAGTTCTTCTTGTTCTTCTCTAGGATAATCGGCGGATCCAGGTGGACCACCAGATCGAAGCACGGCGAAGCGCCGCAAGTACCCGGTGCACCCACAGTCCACGACCAATAGTTACCCGAAGCCGGCGGGTCCTCGGTTTCATCCGGTCCCATCACGACTTCGTTCTTGCAACCATCCGGATAGCCCGGCGCGTCCACGTGGTAGGTGGTCGCACCTGGCGCGGGCGGCGGATCAATCGGGTTGCACGTTGGACCCTTGTCCAACGTATTCGGATTCCCGTCGTCCACGTCGTTGGCAATTATCATCACCAACCCCTGGTAATCCGCCGGCGTATCCGTCAGATTCGTGCCCGTGTCGTCCGTATGGAAGACGTGCAACACAATATTGTCAATTCGGCATGGATTGCCCGTGGTGCCTTTCAAGATGAAGTTATCGGCCTCTTCCACCACCGTTTGCGTATTGGTGATGTACTGGCTGATAAACCCTACCGTGCGAGTTTCGCCGCTGTCATAGCTGC
>JBBTCX010000053.1:0-9535 GCA_038043045.1 Planctomycetota bacterium
ATTCGTAGGCGGTCATCACGAATCTGTTCGTCACCATTGCGGTCTATTCGGCATTTATGGACATGAAGACGCGGTGCGATTGACTCAACTCGGGTTGCATTCCTTGCAGCATAGAGGCCAGGAAGGCGCGGGAATCGTATCCACGAATGGAAATGGCAGCCCCCTTCTGCGCCATGCCGGTCTGGGACTCGTCGGTCAAGTTTTTCATGAGCGCGATCTGGATCGTATTCACGGCAGGATGGCTATTGGGCATGTGCGATATTCGACGACGGGGGGGTGCACCGAAGCCAACGCCCAACCTCTTTTGTTCAGCACATCCGATGGTTCCGTTGCCATCGCCCATAACGGGAATTTAATCAACACGGCGCTTTTGCGAACCCGCTATGAACAGGCCGGGCACATTTTTCACACCACCAGCGACACGGAAGTCATCGTGCACCTCTTGGCCGACCCGACACACCATGTCGCAAAGACGCCGCTTGAACAGGCCCTGTTGCATTTGCAAGGGGCGTATTCGCTGCTGCTTCTTTACTCCGATCGGATGATCGCTATTCGTGATCCGCTTGGATTTCGTCCGCTTTGCCTTGGGGTGACAATCGACGGAGCCGCCGTTGTGGCCTCTGAAACCAAGGCATTCGATATGATCGACGCCGCCTTCGTTCGGGAAATCGAACCCGGCGAAATTGTCACCATCAACGAAGCCGGTATTTCCAGTGCGCGATTCGGTGGAGACAACGGGGATCGCGGCGCCGCGTGCATTTTTGAGCAGATCTATTTCGCCGATCCATCCAGTCGAATTTTTGGGCAAAACGTTCATCTTGTTCGTGTTGCCATGGGGCGGCAGCTCGCTCGGGAAGCACCCAAGATTGAAGCGGACCTCGTGGTACCGGTTCCGACTTGCGGACAGTGTGCGGCAGTAGGATACGCCCGGGAAAGCGGAATTCCCTACGGACGCGCGTTCACGACGAGTCATTATGCCGGTCGATCGTTTATTCTGCCGACGCAATCGGGCCGAGATTTGGCCGTGAAGATGAAGCTCAATGTCATCAAGGAAGCGGTGGATGGTAAGCGATTGATCGTGGTGGAGGATTCGGTGGTACGGGGGACGACGACGCGGGGGAAGATTGGGCGGCTGCGGGAGGCGGGTGCGAAGGAAATTCATTTGCGGGTGGCCAGCCCGCCGATTCGACATCCGTGCTATTTTGGGATCGATTTTCCGGATCAGCGTGAACTCGTCGCTCATCAGCGATCGATCGAGGAAGTCCGGTCGTTTATCGGCGTGGACTCGCTTCAGTTTTTGTCGCACGAAGGGATGCTTTCGTGCGTGAAAATGCCTGCGAATCGCTATTGTTCGGCCTGTTTTTCCGGGCAATACCCGATGCCCGTGGATGATCCGGTGGAGAAATACGCCTTTGAACGTCGACAGATGAAGATGTTTTCGTGAGTGACAGTTTGTGTCGCTTGCGTCATGCCGCAAAGAGCGGGCAAAGGTGGGCTTTTACGTCGTCTACAAAATCCGCGAAACCGGTTTCCTTGGCGTGTTGACAGCGATCGGTCTGAACTTTCTCCGCGATCCTGGCACAGGATTCCTTGAATGACGAAACTGGATTTGGTGATTGAGCGGTTAGGCTTTCAAGCTCCTCTTTGGGATTGTTGCCCCTTTTTATGGGCGCTTCAGCGGATAACTCGAGGGCGGTTCGGACTGCACCGGGATCATCGAGCAACCACGCTTCGCCGTGTGGGACAGCCTCTCCAACGGCCACACGAAGCGCCGGGGATTTCTGATGAATCTCAGATTGCGCGGATTTGAGTTTTGCAAGCCGCACTCCCTTGCGATCTCTGTCAACATCAACGACCGCGACAACTCCCTTGGCGCCTCGGTCAAGCGCTTGTTTCGATGCGTATATGAGTTTTCGATGGTATCCTCCGCCACCTTGCCACAAACGAGACCAGTGTTCCGAAATCGTGCTGAATTCCGATCCAACGATGGTCCGTACAATCGGCGGCAGCATGGCCGCGTCCCGTTCGCCATCGCCAACGAACAGGAGCGTAATCATGCTTTCCTGGCCACGAGGCCTTCCTCGCCCTCGTTGTACCAAACCTCGCCGAGCATGAATTCATCCAAGAAATTCTTTAACCGCTCCGCATCCGCCGGTTCGGCGGTTCGACTGCCGTCGTCGTTGCGCTTGAAGACAAGTACTTGGTCGGTCTTTAGGTCGATGCAGTCGAGGAGGAAAGGAGAGTGAGTAGAAAGGATGATCTGAATCGGCTGGCGACCAAATCTTCCTTTCGTAAGGTCACGCAACAATTCGACGATCTGTTTCAACCTCTTTGGATGAACTCCATTCTCCGGTTCCTCAATTAGAACGAGTTTAGGAGGCGCAGGGTGAAATGATAGCGCCAAAAAGAATATGATTGATTTAACGCCAACCGACGCGCTCTCCGAGTTCAGAACAAACCCTTGCTCAAGACGCAAGTCTATTCTGCGGAGATCCGCCGCCGGAGTTGCGATTTCGATTCTGTCGAGACCTGGAACCAGTAGTTTAAGCGCGTCAATATACTCGAAGTAACTCTTTGGCTCTCGACGAAGCAGAAAGTCGAGAAGCGTTGGGACGCCGCCTCCGTCGCCTTGTAGGGCAGGAGGACCTGATGTATCGGATTGTCCTTTTGAAACCATTGGGGATCCCTGGCTCGGCAGTTGAAACAGAGCGCACGGAGCCTCAAGATTCTTGAACGTTGACGCCTCACGTACCGAATTATAGGGTTGATCTTCGTTGACTGGAATTGGATTCGGAAAGAATAGAAACGCTTCGATTTTCTCTTTTCTGCCAATTCGTCCGGTGACCGATATTCTATCTGGGCAAATCTTCCGCCAAAAGTCACGCCCGCGAATCTGATAGAAACCTGTCAACCACTGCAATGCCGTCAAGAACGCCGACTTGCCGGTATCATTGGCCCCGACAAGGACCGTAAGCGGTTTGAGCGGCACGGACACCTCTTTGAGGCAGCGAAAATTGTGAATTTCAACGTGTGTCAGCATGGTTTTATAATTCGCGTCTAAGTCTACCCGCCGCCCCGACACCGGACAACCCGGCTCGGTTGCTCTGTTGTAAATCGGCTGATCTTCTACTAGACTTCCAGCCGGATTTGAAAACGGGCGTTTGTAGCCCGACTTGTTTGAAGTTGAGAGGAGTTTTATGCCCAGACCCACGAAAGCGTTTCGTCGAATCAAGGTGAGTGCCGCAGCGGCTTGGAAAAAAGGTGAGAAGAAGGAAGCTTACACCCTATGGGCGAAGGCCGCAGCTGGATACAAAGACCATTTGGGGAAAAAACGCAATAAGAAAAAGACCGAAACCGAAGCGCCGAAGGCGTAAGGCTAGCGTGGTTAGCCATCGTTGACGCATCTTCTCGAAACAGACACGCGCCCGTCAGGAAGCGGATTGATTTCGAGAGACCCCATTCGCTCCCTCTCGGTCGCGGCTCGGATTGGATGTACCCTATTTTGATTAGTTACATTCAAGCGCGTTTCAGTTTTTTTGAAATCGCACGGTATCAAACGCGATGAACTCGCCGCTACATTCTAAGGGCATGGTTTCTCAAACCGAGACCCTTGAGGTAGCGAAAGGTCTGGACTCATGGGCCGACATTCGAGCCAAGCTTTTCGACGGTATTGCGCTCACTCACGACGACGGTGCACGCCTGTACCACGAATGCGACCTTCACGCGTTGGGGGAATTGGCCAACTCGGTGCGTGAGCGATTGCACGGCCGCACCGCCTATTACAACGTCAACTTGCACATCAACTACTCGAACTTCTGCGTACTGCGGTGCAAATTTTGTTCGTTCTATAGGCCGTATTCGAAAGCGGATCACGATGGAAATGGCGATGCCTCTTCCAACGGCGGGTACGAACTGTCGCTAGATCAGATCGTCTCTCGGGCCAAGAGCGCTTACCTCCGCGGTGCCACTGAGGTGCACATCGTCGGCGGTCTTCATCCTAAACTGCCGTTTTCCTACTACACCGATATCTGTTCCGCGATCCGCGGAGCTTGTCCGCACATGCACATTAAGGCCTTTACCGCGATCGAAATCATCCACTTCTCGCGGATTTCGAAGCCGAAACTGTCCATCCGCGACGTGCTCGTTCAATTGCGCGAGGCCGGTCTCGGATCTCTACCCGGTGGCGGTGCGGAAATCTTCGACGATCGCGTGCACGACGAGATCTTTCAAAACAAGGTTGGTGAGGTGGAATGGTTCGAGGTCCACCGCACCGCCCATGAACTCGGCATTTTTACCAACGCCACTATGCTCTATGGCCACGTGGAGACGCCGGCGGAGCGAATCAACCACCTTATCAAATTGCGCAATCACCAAGCCGAGAGCTTGCGGAATCGTGCGGCGCATTTCAATTGCGTGATTCCATTGTCGTTTATTCCTGACGGCAGCGCACTTTCCAACCTTTCAGGCCCCAGCGGATTGGACGACCTTCGCACGCTGGCGATCAGTCGATTGATGTGCACGAACATTCCGCATATCAAGGCTTTTTGGATCATGCAGACGCCGAAGCTCGCTCAGATTTCGCTGAATTGGGGGGTCGATGATATCGATGGGACCGTGGTGTATTACGATATCACCAAGCGCGAGGGCGACGGCACCACCCACCAGGAACTGACCGTCGACAAACTTCAACGGATGATCCGGGAAGCGGGGTGCGTACCCTTAGAACGGGACACGCTTTACCGGCGAGTCCTTCGAAACGAATCCTCCTGGCGAATCGAGGGCGAATCGTGGAACGTCAGTGTTGAGCCCCGTGTTCCATCCAACCCCGGTCTGCGATTGCGCACGACGACTTCCATGCCGATTCTTGGTCTCGCAAAGTGATTTCGATTCGCATGAGTAGGTGTTTTCGCCGGGGTGACTGAAATGCCGCTTTCCGGCGGTTTTATATCGGCCTAGAATTGGCTAGAATCTATTGCATGGGCCTGTAGCTCAGCGGTTAGAGCCGGCGACTCATAATCGCTTGGTCGGGGGTTCGAATCCCTCCAGGCCCAGTCTGCGAAATCTCCCCCGTTGTCGGAATAGGGAGAAACGTGTTGCGTTCACCCTATCGAACCAATCGAACGGGTTCGTAAATAAAGTAGCTTAGACCCGTGGCCGGACCGGTGATGACGGTGTCATCCAAAACGAATGCCGGTTGGATGATCACATTCTTGCTGCTCATCGACCCCGTTAGTTTCACGTTCATGATTCGTATGCCGGCGAATCCGACAACGGTAAACATGGAGTTGTTGCCTGGACCAGCGACCGTACTGAACAAAGGGATGGTCCGTGGCTTCCCCTTGATCGACTCCAGATCATCTTTTACTCCAGCGCTAAGGCCTGTATCACCGTTTAGAGACAGCGTGCCATCGCTGTCAAGCTCCAAGGTTCCACCGAAAAACGACAGGTCATCCTCTGACACTCCCTCGCGGATTTGTCGGGCAAGGTCCGCGGCACTGTTGCCCGGTGAACCGATATCCACGGTACCGAAGTTTCCAGGAGGAAGTTGACCGGAACCTCCGCCGGGATACAAGTTGAGTTCCAGAATCCCATCGGAACCAGGGCTCACCGTCTCCGTCTGGGGATCGTAGGCGTAGTTATCACCCATCGTCACCGCCTGGCTCAACAGGTTTTGCCAAGATGAAACACGCAAAGCAAACGGCAGTATACCAGGGTTGTTTCCATTCCCCGGATGTCTGAAACCCGTCACGCCATCCATGAACGCGGCGGTCGCGTCCGCAAACATCGGTGTTTCCTCTATGCCGAAGACGCGGGCAAACAGGAGTTGCACAGGGCTGTTGCAGGTTTCATCCCGGCGAACACGAACGGACACGGCATTGAAGCGCGTGGAGTCTCCGGTATCCAGTGCTTCCGTTGTGCTGCCTGGGTCTCGCAAATAACCGATCCCCACGTCACCGGAGACGAGCGCCGGTGTCACCACACCATATACCGAGTTTCGAGCGGCGTACTCCGAAGCGGTTGTTCTGGAATCGGCAATGACCCCATACAGTGCTGAGCTGCCCCTCAACCGATCCTCATTCATCAGGGCGTTGGCGCTAGCCAAAGCCGCGGAATCCGCCGTTCTTTGCATGTCGCCTCGGACGTTGTAGAGCATGCCCAGGTCAACGGTCAACGCCGCAAACCCCAGCAACACGGTCATCATCACCACGACAAAGACCGCGGTGACGCCTCGGCGCCGACTTGATTTCACTTTGGAACTATACCTCTTCATCGTTCAACCTTCCCGGCGAATGGTCCCAACGAGCGAGCAAAACAACCGTCAAAGGACCATGGCCCCAGTCAGGAACAAACCCATTTCAACGGGCAGGAGCTCGCACGAGATGATTCGTTATTCATCGTCTCCAAACATGTAAACCATGCGCGGAGCGGCATCGACATACAGGAGAGAATCATCCACCCCGTAATATCGAACTTGCGTTATGACCAGTTCGTCGACTCGATTCGAGCCGTACGTGACGCACGAATTCTCAGCGGAAACCTCGGGGTCATAGCTATTCAGAGTGCCAAGGTCCGTCACGGAGCTAATTCGCATTTCGCGGCCGAATGCGCCCCAGGTCGTGGATTGCCCATGGCTGACTTCGAACGTCAGAGACAATCCATCTACAACAAGGGACTGCGTCCATGTAATGGTCTCCGCCTCCGTGCTGAGACGACCGTATTCCATGGTGCGATAGCGCATCAAAGTCTCGCCATCATAACACTGAAGTTGCACGCCGCCGGAAACGAAATCCGGAGTTTCTCGATAATTCCATAATACCTGAGCAAAGAGTTCCTCCGCGTCGTCCGTCGGCGACATCACCGTATGAAACTGCGGAGAGTCCGTGTCGTCATCCGGCTCATTGAGCACCAGTCGCCAATCCTCCTCGACCCGCACAACGGATGGCGACTCCACACCGTCAGGCAAGACCAGACCAACTGCCCTATCGGACACGGCCGTGAGGCCCATAACCCCAAGCCAACCAACTAGAAACAATGAACGACTGGGTCGTCTGGCCAATTGCTGCATCTTTTCTTTCCCCCCTTTTTTGCGAAGCTAAAGGGATCGGATTCGGCGCGCGACGATCGCCTCCACCTACCGCCCGTCTCGCTTCTGCGACACACATTAGTCATTAGGGAAAGTACGAATCAGGAGTAGTGCTGTCCAGTTTTCAATACAGTGTAATTGCGACCAAAAAAATGCCCCAATCCAGTCTGAAATCGCCCCCGTTCCCTCATCGTGGCCGATAAGCTCTCGTAGCAATGCGGCCAGGTCCCGAAGTTTAATATCCGAATCCGCGACGATATCAGGACCTTTACGCGATGTGTCCGAGAACTTCTCTCCGAGCCCCGCCACGGACGCGCACGCATCGTCCTTTGCGCAATGTCATCCTGCCGGCAGTGAGCATCATCAAACCCATGCCCATCATCCCCCATGAAGAAACTGATGGAACCGGTGTCGCGGTTCCGCAATCGGAGCCGCTCCATCCGGGGTTGCAAGCACAAAGATCAGTACCCACGCACACACCGTTGCCCGAACAGTTGTGCACGCCGGTGCAGTCAACTTGCACCAAAAACGACCGGGTCGGACCGGTGCCCTCATTGTTGTTGAAATCTTTCGCGGTGATCCAATACTCCACCGTGGATGAAAACAACTGTCCGGGCAGTTCACCACGGTTAACCTGTCCGCCGCTATGACGCATGGCCACTTGCTGGGGCGCTCCGGCGTTGACGGTGTAATTCAGAAATATGCCCCCGGTGAAGAAATTACGATCGGAAGTCATGTCGTCGAGGACCAAGGCGCGGATCACATAGGGGCCGGCCGTGTCAAATGTGTCGGGCTGCTGCTCGGTGGCAATGATGATGGGCGGCTGGGAATCGGCGGGACCGTTGTTGATGTAAATCCGGTTTTGAAAATTTCCCGACTCTCCCTGGCCGGTGACGATATCGAGCTTGCCGTCGCCGGTTAGATCAGCCACTTCGATATCCAGCGACGAATCGGTCTGAGCCGTGATGACCCCGGCGGTCAGACTGAATGTTCCGGTTCCGTTGTTGTTCAGGATGCGATCCGTAGTGCCTCCCAAAGCGGCGATGATCAAATCCAAGTCGCCATCGTTGTCGTAATCGAAAAACTTGCTGTCGTTGTCATCGATGTTCGGGTTGGAAAGCAACTGACTGGAACCGTTGGTATACGCGCCCAGTCCGTTGTTGATGAGGAGAATATCAACGACTCCGGGTCCCCCGTTGGCGCCAAACATGTCCAAGTCGCCGTCGTTGTCGATGTCGCCGAAGTCGTAGGCATAGGTACCCTCGTCCGCAGGCACGCCGGCCACCGCGGTGAAGACCCCCGCGCCGTTGTTGCGATACAGCTTGGAGGCGTTATTGGCGGTGCTGGCGGTGCGAACATCGAGGTCGAAGTCGTTGTCAATGTCCGCGAAATTCATATCCATGGGTTCGCACACAACGCCGAGCGGATGGCGCGTGGACGTTTCGTCGGTAAAAAAGCCGCTGCCATTGTTGACGTAAATGCGATTCTGTCCGCAGCCGAAGCGGTTGGTCGTACCGCCATTGTCGATGTAAATATCCAGGTCGCCGTCATTGTCGATGTCGCCGAATTGAGCACGCGAACTGCTAGATGCCAGCGGCGGCAATCGTGTGGCCCCTTCGATGGAAAAAAAACCCGCGCCATTGTTAATAAGCAGATTGGGCAACCGGTTGAAATCTTGGGCCAAGATGATGTCCAGGTCGCCGTCATTTTCTACGTCGCCAAGTTCAACGCCGCGATGCAGGCCGGTGAGTCCACCGGTCCGGCTCACCGACTCATCGGTGAAAAATCCGAACGCGTTGTTGATGAAGATGCGCACCAATTGCGGCGTGCCAGGAGATCCGAAGTCGCCGCCGTTGGCAAACACAATGTCCAGGTCGCCGTCGTTGTCCAGGTCGTCGATGGTTAATTGATTGGTCCATTCCGCGGGATTGGGGATGGGGAATCGGGTGCTCGTCTCTTGAACAAATTGCTGGGCCCCGACCGCCGACGCCAAAAGTAGAACCACAGTAACCGTACGGCTGACGAGCGGAGTGCGACCAGTCATAAGGAGCCCTTTTCACCCTCGCGGGATTCGACATTTACAAATGTCTATTCGCAGACATTTCCCAGGAAATCTTGCTCGGCAACCCCGCCGGGCCTGGTTCGCTTATTGTAACGCGACTTGCCTCGTTACGCCCACCCTTTTCTGGAACGTGAACTCGATGCTCCAGCGACCGGTGAACAGGCTGACGATCTGGCGGGGACGAAGCGTGGGATCGGCACGGTAGAGGTACTTGTCGCGATGGGTTCCTTGGATGTCGTGCACAAAGACCCAGCGAACCGGAAGCAATCCCGCGCCGCCTTTGTACCCATGACTTGCTTCGCTGATCCGTTCGACCTTGCGGGTCTTGCCCCCATACTAGAGCATTTCCCTTTATTGTGTAGCGTTATATCCGTATTCCTCGAATAGGC
>JBBTCX010000054.1:0-1708 GCA_038043045.1 Planctomycetota bacterium
GGATTCTTCAAAGGCTATGGATGCACCGCTACACAAAAACAGAGAATGCTCTAGCCCGCGCGGCCCTGTGCCACTGTTTCTCGAGCAGTGGTTTCAGAGCCGCGACCGCCCTCTGAACCGAGCAGCGCCCGTAAGGAAGCGGTCCGTTCTTTTCCGAGCCTCCGCCTTCACGCGGTGGATAGTCAGTGTAGGGAAAGTTTCACCCGCCGCATCGATTCAAAAACATTCTCAAAAAGTGCCACAATATGACATCGAAAGCTGCGCCACGCAAACGCCAAAGACGTTTCAATCGTTGGCCGGCTCGACGACCATCGCGTCCGGCGCAAAGTAACGCCGTTGGAACCACAAGGCCACGTTGACCAGGCCGATCAGCACCGGAACCTCGACGAGCGGACCAATGACGGCCGCGAAGGCCACCCCTGACTCGATGCCGAATACGGCGACGGCTACCGCGATGGCCAGCTCGAAGTTGTTGCTTGCAGCCGTGAACGCGATGGTCGTCGTCTTTGAATAGTCAGCACCCAACTTTTTGCCCATCCAGAAGGACGCCAGAAACATCAACACGAAGTAGATGCAAAGCGGGATGGCGATCCGCACGACGTCAAGCGGCAATTGCACGATAAACTCGCCTTTGAGCGAGAACATCACGAGTATGGTGAACAGCAGCGCGATCAGCGTGATCGGGGAGATCTTCGGAATAAACTTCGTCTCATACCATTCACGGCTCTTCACTTTCAACAAAACGATTCGCGTCAACAGGCCCGCGATGAACGGGATGCCCAGGTAAATAAAGACGCTTTCGGCGATCTGACCGATCGTCACACTCACAGCCGTGCCTTGCAGGACGAACAACGGCGGCAGGACCGTGATGAAGAACCAAGCGTAGACGGAAAAGAAAAGCACCTGGAAGATGGAGTTGAACGCGACGAGTCCGGCCGCGTATTCCGTGTCGCCCTTCGCAAGGTCGTTCCAAACGATGACCATGGCGATGCAACGAGCGAGACCGATCATGATCAGCCCGACCATGTACTCCGGATACCCTCTCAAGAACAGGATGGCCAATGCGAACATGAGCAGGGGACCGACGATCCAGTTTTGAACGAGTGAGAGTCCCAGTATTTTGAAGTCGCGGAAGACCTCGCCCAGCTCTTCGTACTTCACCTTTGCGAGCGGCGGGTACATCATGAGAATCAGGCCGATCGCGATCGGGATGTTTGTGGTACCGATCTGGAACCGATTGATAAAGCCTTCAATGCCCTGGAAAAAGTAGCCGCTGCCCACACCAACCGCCATCGCGAGGAAAATCCAAAGCGTCAGGAAACGCTCAAACACCTTTAGTCTTCTCGTTAACTTGATGCGGCCCATCGTCGCCCTTTCCTATTCGATCCGAACCACCGGATAGTCTGGCAAGAATCATACCGTTTGGCCCTATGCCTGCATCAATTCGAAGGAACCTTGGTCCCTATCAAGCCTCATGTTTCCTTCTGTATTTGCGATGTCCTAAAGTTTTTGTAGCCGTTCTTCCGGCAGTGGAACGTAGGTCGGGTCATCGACCCGACATCCTTCGCCATTCCCGATTCGACATTCTTCATTTCCCCTCTTCCTGGAAGGGGCAGGGTGGGGGTCGTCGTCCCGACATCATCCGAAGGCGAATATCATCCCGTTCCCAGTATTTATCCGCCCGTCGCCACGGCTCGTCCATTGATCT
>JBBTCX010000055.1:0-1841 GCA_038043045.1 Planctomycetota bacterium
CCGGGCCGTGGGCCGAAACCGGAAAAAACTGGCCGCATAAACGGTCATGCACCCCAGCGGCTGAAATTGCGGCGGCGGCGGCTCGCTACGAGAAAACGGCCTTTGCGACTGCCTCACGGCCCGATGCATCAAGGCGCTCTGTCGTGCTAGACCGGGCGGACAATCGGTTGTCCGGGTGTGGCGGGTGACCTACGATTGGTTGGATGGCACGAACGGTGGCACTTTGGGTGGCATACGACGGGACGGAGTTTCACGGTTGGCAAAATCAACCGGGTCTTCGGACGGTACAGGGAGTTTTGGAGCAATCGCTGCGTCGGGTGTTACGTCATCAGGTCGATCTCATGGGAAGCGGTCGAACCGATGCCGGGGTTCACGCTCAGGGTCAAGTGGGTAGTTTCGTTACCACGTGTCCCATGGTGTCGGATAAGCTGAAACATGCCATTGGATCGAAACTGCCCAAGGATATTTCCATTGTGACAGCTCGTGACGTGCACGTGGATTTCCATGCGCAGCGTAGCGCGCTGAGCAAGTTATACGTTTATCGCATTCATAACACTCGACATCGCCCGGTGGAGTCGATGATGCAGAATCATACGTATCATTTCTGGCATGAACTGGATACCGAGCGGATGGCGTTGGGGGCGAGTCATCTTGTCGGCGAGAAGGATTTCGCGGCGATGGCAGCGAGCGGATCAACGGCGCAAACCACCGTTCGGACCGTTTTGCGATGTGACGTGTACCGGCACTACGAAGAGGTTCGCGTCGAGGTAGAGGGGAAGGGGTTCTTGTACAATCAGGTGCGCAACATGGTGGGGACTCTGTTGCAAGTGGGGATTAAGCGGTGGGAACCGGAATATATTCAGACGATTTTGGAGAGTCGGTTGCGGGCAAACGCGGGGCCGACGGCGCCGGCGAGAGGATTGTGTCTACGATGGGTGCGGTATCCGCCGAAGTTGTTGAGGCCGGCGACGGAGGGAGAGCGTGAGTCCGTGGAATCAACGGTGACATCCGGCGTGGTGGACGAAGGCGAAGAATGAAGATCGCCCATGTGATCACTCGGCTCATCGTCGGTGGGGCGCAGGAAAACACGGTCTTGACGTGTCGGGGGCTGGCGGATAAGGGCCACGACGTGACACTCCTTGCCGGTCCGGAAACCGGGCCGGAAGGTTCGCTGTGGGATCAGACCTTCGGAGCCGGATATTCGACGATTCGGGTAGATTCACTTCGCCGGGCGATCCACCCGGTTCATGACGTTCGTGCCTATCGAGAGCTTCGCCGCATATTCGGTGAGATCGCTCCGCAAGTCGTTCACACGCATAGCAGTAAGGCCGGGATCATTGCGCGGATGGCGGCTGCGGCGGCCGGTGTTCCGATTATCGTTCATACCGTTCACGGAATGAGTTTCAATCGGACGCAAGGAAGAATCGTTCGGGCGGGGTATCGATGGCTGGAGCGGCGGGTGGCGCGTCAGACGACGGCGTTTGTGTGCGTGGCGCAATCGATGGTTGAGCAGTGCGTGTCGGCTGGAATTGCAGAGCGTGAGCGATTTGTCGTCATTCGGTCGGGCATGGAGACCGATCGTTTTTTTCCGCGGGCGGAAGTTCGGGCGGCCATTCGTCGGCGGTGGGGGGTTGGTGGGGATGAGATCGTCGTGGGTACGGTCGCGCGGTTGTTTGTGAATAAGGGATATGAAGAGATGATCGAAGCCATGCTGGATGCAATCGCGCGGTGTCCGCGTCTTCGGTTTGTGTGGGTGGGCCATGGTCCGCATCGGGAGCGATATGAGGGCCGATTGGATCGGTTGGGGTTGAGCGATCGTGTGGTTTTCACGGGATTGCTAC
>JBBTCX010000056.1:0-9812 GCA_038043045.1 Planctomycetota bacterium
CTTCATCGAAGATGAGCATGCGCATCGTCCCGGACAATCGTTTCACCACCCGGTGGAACACGTCGTCGAACCTGGCTTTCTTGATCCGAAGGTCAAACTGCCGCGCTATGGCACGCGCCAAAGGGAACGGCCTCACCAGCGATTCGTTCACGCGGATCAACACCGGACTTCCGAACCGTGCATCACCGACGATCGCGTCAAGCGTCATCGACTTGCCGATGCGTGCCGGACCGTACACCACGCCGATCTTGCACGTCTCGGCCACAATCGACGCGACTTGGAGGATTTCCTTGGCCACGGAGTGTTCGACGTAGGCCTTGCGCCGCAAGAGATTTCCGCGTCGGGCGGATAGCTCCATCCAATTATGGATGATGACCAGGTACGGGTCCGCCGGAGTGCCGACCAGCCTTCGGGCCAGCAAATCATGGACGGTGGAAAGCTTGAAGCCCAATTCACGGGCGATGTCACCAGGTGGCATTCCACGATCGTCGATGAACTTGCGGAACCGCTCCAAAATGTCGACCCGCTGGTTCTCCTCCAGCCGCGTTCCACCTTCGAGCATTCTCGCCGACTTGGCCACGCGCCCTTCCGCCGCAAGGTCGTCAAAGATCGGATCGCCGGTCGACTCGATTCGTTTTTCGCTCACGGGTCTTGCTCCGTATCGTCAGAAAGGGCCTCCGTGCCCGAATCCTCAGCCCTCCGTTGCCAAGACATCAAGAGGTCCTCTAACGCAAGGGGTTTCCGTTCGACGGGTTCCCGTGCCGCAACCGACCGGCTGCAAATCGGACAGTCGGGGTCGTCCAGGTCACAATATAGATTGTGATTCACTCTGGCCTTGTCCCACTCCGCATCACCATCGTCTTTGAAGAGTTCCTCGATCGAATCGGACCAGTCCGGTTCCGGCTTGGGTTCCGGGCCGACCTGGATGAGGTCAAAATTGGTGTATTTGTCGGGAACTTCAACCACCTTGGGAGTGGGTTTCGATGTCCCTTCGAACCCGTTTCGAACGACGGAGATATCCGCCGTCGCATCATAGGTTCCGGTCTTCTTGAGTTGTTGCACTCTCTCGCATCGATGCTGGCGGAATCGTTCGCTCGCCGACAGGTGTCGCCGCGCTCCAGACCGGCTGGCTTTCTGCATGACGCTCTGTTCGCGTTTCTTTTGAGCGATGACTTCCCGCTCCGCATCGATCGGCGTGTGCGGCGGAATGCGTTCGTTGCTTTCCAATCGGGCGATAAAGCGACGGCCCTTTTCGTCCGCCGTCCAGGCCGTGCAAAACGAAATGTCGTCGGGGTCGATGGTGATAAACACTTCCCGACCCACAAGCCTTTTCAACAGCGGGCATTTGTCACCATAGGAGTGATACCCCGCGCCCACCTTGAACCCGATGCCATTGCCCGTCACCTTGTAGACCCCGCGAGCCTGCATGAACAACAACAGCGCATCGTCTTCGGCCTTGCGCAGAGTCTTGGCGGTCCGCCATGTTTGCAGGGGAATCATGCCCGACACGTGGTCGAAGTTGTGCGTATCGTGATGATAGAGTTCGATGAAGTCGCCGACATCCTCACGGGCTTCGTCCATCGTCGGAACGTGGGCTTCGTCGACGAACTTCAAAACCACTTGCTTCCACCAATCCCGCCCGTGCTTCTTCAGGTGGTACTTCTTTTGCTCGGACGTGTACCCGCGACGAATGGCGTCCAGGCATTCCGGCTTTTTCAAGACGTTGTTACCGCAATAGGTGGGCATCGTCTTGCCCAGTTGACTTTCGAACGTCCCGAACCAACGCTCCATCGTTCCCTTCGACCACGGCGAATACGGAAGCGTAAATTGCACCTCAATTTTCAACTCTCCGAGAATCCCCGACCAGAGAGTGTCATCGCATGCCACCAAATGCGCGTCGCGCTCTTCCACCTTCCGCCAGTCCGGTCCGTACTCCGCTTTCAGCCGGGCGCGTTGCGTCGACGTAAGACCCGTCAGCAGTTTGCTCTTGAAGTCTTTCCCGTTGTCGAGCTTCATTCTTCGCGGAATCGCCCAGTCCCGAAACGCCATGCGCAGAGCGGCGACGATGGCATCTTGATGGGGAGCGGAGCCAAGATGCCAGCCGACGATGCAGCGACTCTTCAAGTCCTGCACCGCGGTCAGCCACGGGCGGATTTGTTCGCTCCCTTTCAACACCCAAAAGTCGCACTGGTGATGGTCGGCCACGTACATTTCGCCCGGTTCGAGTGTCGAATAGTCGATTTCCACGTGCGGGAGGAACTTGCGACTCCAGGCCGACGGCCCCTCGCGCAACAGAAGCGTCACGCTCAGATCGTCGTGTTTCTCGTGCCATTGCCGCGTGGCCGAGTAGGTCGCGGGCCACTGCCAGCCTTGCTTGCGGGCGTCGTAAAGGGCCACGTCGTGGCACGATTTCATGGTTGGACGACCGTTTGTTCGGTAAAGGTCATTGAACAACGCGATCGCTTCCGGGCTTCGCGTGGTCGACTCCGCGAAGATCGGATTGCCAAGTTCCCGCCGGTCAATCAGGCCTTCGATGCCCATCCGCCGTCCATCCGGGCCGATAGACGCACAACTCCGCCGCCAGCGTTGCAACGTGCGCACCGTGAAGGGGAAGTCCGGGTCGACCATCCGCGCCTGGCGCACGACTCGCTCCGCGATTGCGATTTCTGTCTCGCCCGGCGATCCGCGTTCGACGGCCTTTTCCCAATCGTTCAACCATCGAAATTTCCGAAATGCACTATTCACCGCGTCAACCGGAAAGCGTTGCAGGAGCGCTTCCCGACGCACCGAATCCTCGACGCTGGGCGCTTTGCTCAGCCGACGATCCGCATTGACGTGAAGCATCCATTGCGGTTTCCCGCCTCTGTCGGGCCGCTCCAACCGCGCCAACCCGCGCGTGGCGTTTTTCGCGGCGATCACCACAACTTGCCGTTCCGAAATATCGGCGCGCGCCGCCGCCTCCGAAACGGTCAGCCATTGGCCGTTCTCGGCGAATGGCAATTGCGGTTGTCTCTGCGCGGCGGACATAGGATCAAACCGCTATGCCGAAAACCTTCACGTCGTTTTCGTCGAGCTTGCCAAGCGCCTTCGACCGCAAACTGTCATCGACGTACGCGCGCATCGAAGTCACTCGCCCAATCGATTCGTCGCCGCGAAAAGCGCTCATGGCTTCGCGGATAACCCCGTCCCGCACCGCGGCGGATTGGCTCGGTGCTCTCGTCTGCCCTTGCGGCGGGCCTTGGAGCATCGACACGAATTGTTCGGCGGTCTCGAAGTCTCGCATCGCAAGGTCGCGCACAAACGTCTTCCGCGCTTCATCTTTGCAGCCGATCTTGCCGGACGAAAGGGCCGTTCGCATCAGTTCATCGACGCGGAGTTCGTTCGCTTTGGTGCCGGTTTCCACAAGCTTCGAGTCAAGCGCGACCAACACCGTCGCCGCGTCCGCGCTTGCGTCCAGGCCGATCCGCGAGCGAACGGCATTGGCCACAACGTCATTACTCTTCGCGCCTTGGATTTTTCCAAGGGCCGCATCAATCACGTCTTGATCCTCGGCGTCGGCGTTCAGGCTCAACACCTCTCTGAGTTTGCTAAAATCCACGTTCGTTTCTCCAGAATTAAGTGTCACATTGCTAGCACTCGCCGCCAGTTTTTCCATGCCCGCAATGGCCGGTTTCGTAACCACAGCCGCCGAGTGAAGTTCGACGATTCTCCGATCGGTTTTGCCGAGGAGAACCACCGGCGACAAGTACGCGAACTCTTCGTTGCGGATCAACTCCCGGCCGCGCGGAGTCCATCGAATCAAGGCAAAAAGTCCCTTGTTTGCCTCCGCGAAAACTCGCACGATCCAACCCACGGCCCCGCGTTCCTTCGCGGGAAGTTCCGCATTGAGGCTGGCGTGCTCCACGTCGATCGGAACCTCGACGGCGTGTCGTTCGAACTCCGCGATCACGCTTTCCGCCCCTTCACGGTCGACGAAAAACGTCCCTTTTTTGCTCTTGACCGTTCCCCACGGAAGCAAGCGCACCGTCCGCAACCCGTCACCGGGTGACACGTCGCGGCACTCGATGGCTTCCAATGGCCAATCCCGAATCCGTTCAGCCGTCATTTCGCCCTACCTTTCCGCGAGCGGCCTTGGGCCTCCTCCGCGCGATCGGCTCTTCAAGATGAAGCATCCGATCAATGATCCCTTTAACGTGAAGCAGTTGTGCCGCATCGAGTCTCGCCACCAACCCACAACAGTCGTCGAGAAGAATTTGGCCACGTATGCTTCGCTCGATTTCCCTCAAGTCGAACACCATTGGAACGCCATTCATCGCTCACTCTCCAAAATCCTTTCAACACCGCACACTGCCGAGTCGCGCCCCCAAGGAGAAAGGCGCGACCCGGCTCGTGAACGTGGGGGCGGTAAAGGATCACAAACCCGCCCCAACCAGGGACGCACCGGACCAAGGGCATCCGGCGCTACCAGGGAGAAAAAATTTCAAACGGGAACGGCTGAACCACTTGCAGACTCGACATTCGCATCCCATCCATCCGGCCCCACCATGAACGTCTCAAAAGTTCGGGGCGGGGGCCACGGAGGCCCTTGCGGGTCAACATCCCCCGCCCCTCTCCTAGCACTTTTTCAAATCGAAAAATCACCCGCCACCGCTTCGCTTCCGAGTCTTTCCGAAAGCTTCGACCGCGAGCGTTTCTCGCCCTTCAACAGCCAGTCGAGGGACCTTCGAAGCAACTTCGAAAGCGCCACCAAGTGACGCAGCGACGGCGTAGTCCAGCCACCTTCCCAACTCGCAATGACGCTCTTGCCGGAGAGACCCAGGGCCTCAGCAAGCTCGCGCTGCAACCAGCCCCGCGACAGCCTCGCGGCCCGAATCCGCTCGCCGATCGCAATGCGGCTGAGTTGGAATTCCGTAGTCACCGATGGCCCACTCCACTAAATGCACGCCGCACACCGACATCCACACGGCGTCTCTTTTTCGCAGTACGCGCACACCGTGGAGTTCTCAAATTCATCCTCATTCATACGTCGAAAAACCAGAACGTCTTGGTCTTCCGGTTGGAAAACCAAGCAACGGTTGTCGAGCAGTTGAAGGCACTGCCCAGCGGCCCGGACGGCGTATTTTCGCTCGCAGTCCATCAAAACGTGGAACCCTTGTTTCAAAGCGGCCAGGGCAATCGCGGCCTCTTTGCAGGTCCAATGGTCTTGCAGACCTTCTTCGGGCGGACGCGGGATAGACCCCAAGTAAGTGTCCGCGATAAAGAACGGCAACTTTTGCGACCGGGCGTCTTCGACGTACTCGCGCTCATACTTAAAATCTTTCTCGGAAGCTTGCGGCTGGCTGAGATGGCGCCTTCGACTCCTGCCAATAACTGCGTGCCCCACCGCCTTAGCGGCCCCGTTTTTCGTGATTGCCTTGCCCATGATCCTTTCCTTTCCAACAACTCACAGGTTTCCTTTTTCACCGGAACCCCTCGCGGGGGTCCGGGGTCCGCCGCCGTCAAGATTTTTCCGATCCGCGATCGGAAGAAATTTGACAGGCGGCAACGACCATGATATTATTGTCGACTAGACTGTACGTCAAGGGCGAGTTCTACTTTTTTTACTCGCCGATTGCGTGGCGAGCTTTGGAACATCAGAATTGGAGGTCGGTGAATGAACGAAGTTTTGAGCGGGTTACAGGTCATGGCTAAAAAGCAGCGAAGCCTTTTGCTGGACGATCGACTTTCACAACTCATAGATGCAATGCAACTCGGAAGTGGGGCGACTTTCACGAGAATCGTGTCTGCAGCGCTGTTGCAATTTATTTTTGACGACAGCCCTGGAAGTGATGCTCGTTGGATTCGGTTCGCGGTTCAACTGGAGCGAGGCGACATTACGATTACAGATATACCGGTCTTGCTTTCTGCTGAGCGGGTTCATTACAACGAAGACACTTGGGGCCGCTTGGGTGGGGCCGAGCAACCCATCATCGATGGGTATTACAAATTCCAAAAAAAGCACTTTGAATTGGTCAAGACGGCTTGGGAACAAATCTTGCTTCCAAAGGGAAAGAAGTCTTTTGAGAACCTGATTAACAAGATCAAAAGTTGCCCGTTCCGAAGCAAGTCCAAAGAAGACAAGGAAGAATTAGAATCGGCAACGACTGACATAGAATGAATGACACTCCTAACCCGCGCCATGGACGGCGCGTGACGGATTCCCGCCGCGACGGCGGGTGGCACAGTTTGACACTTTTTTGAGAGGCATGGAGGCCTGAAACATGATTCCCCTTTTTGCACTAACCGCATCTCGAAACGTCGATCGATTCGTGGACACTCAGTTACGAACCTTTAGGATCAAGGGCAGCACCAAAATTTTTCGCGGGAGCTTCGTCGGTTTGACTTCCGCCGGATTCGCTCGAGCGCTGGTCGCGGGCGATCCGTTTTGCGGATTGGCCTACGAAGAGGTGGACAATTCCACCGGTGCCGATGGCGCGAAAGTCTGTCGCGTTTACGCGGACATGTCGGACTTCGAACACGCCCTCGCCGGCGTCTCCCAAAGTGATGTTGGCAGACCGTGCTTCGCGTCAGCCGATGACACTCTTTCATTCGTCGGCGTGGCGAATTCTTACATCGGCGTCGTGCAGGACTATGTGTCCGCCAACAAGTGCATCGTTCGCATCGACCCGCTTCGTCGGCTGGTGAAGACCATCGTGCACGCCGTCGAGAATCTTTCCGCAAACGCCGACATCGCCGCACGGGCCATCCACTGTTTCGAAATGGAAGGCTGGATCATCGCCGCGCGGGTGGTGAATCAAGCGACCTCGCCAGCCGGAATCGACGCGAGCAATACCTGCGTCGTGGCCCTGGCCAACACCGCCGGAGCCGTCGCTACGGAAACGTTTGACGCCACTCCCGCGTTTCCCGCCGCGAACACCAAGGCGTCGCTCGGTGCCATCACCAACCCGCACTGTCCGGCTGGGGATGTGGTGACACTGACTGTCACCACCGGAACGACCGCCGACCCCGGCCCGTTCCTGGTCGAAGTGGATTACGTTTAGAAAATTTTTGGAAATTCTTTTAAAAACCCCGCGAAGGACTCGCGGATGAAACACCCAACGGAGTGACACACAATGGCAATCATCGACACCGGGTTGAACGTCGCGGGGCTTCGCAGCGAGTTCTTTCAACGCTACGACGCGACGACATCCTATTGGCAAGACCTCGCCACCCGCATCGCGTCCAACAAGGACAAAGAAAGCTACAAGTGGCTCGGCTCGATCCCCAAGATTCGCGAATGGGGTCAAGGGCGACTCGCTCGCGGCGTGCGGACTGAAAGCTACGAAGTGACCAACCTCAAGTACGAAGCCACGCTCGAAATCGACCGCGATGAAATCGACGACGACCAGACCGGTCAGATAAAAGTTAGGGTCAACGAACTCGCCCAAAGAGCCGCCACCCACAAGGACTATCTGATTTCGCAATTGCTCATCAACGGCGAAACATCGGGGTTCAATTCGTACGACGGCGTGAGCTTTTTCAACGACGCTCACGTCTCCGGTGATTCCGGCAATCAGGACAACAAGCTCGGAGCATCGGCCACAGCCCCGACCGATCCCACCGTGGCCGAATTCAAGACCGCGCTCCGCGCCGCGATCGCCGCCATGCTTGCGTTCAAAGACGACGTGGGCGATCCGGTTTCTTTGGGTGCCACCGGCTTGGTCTGCGTCGTTCCGCCGAGCATGTATCTGAACGCACTCGAAACTGTCGGAGCGAGCATAATCGCCAACACGAGCAACATTCTGCAATCTGCCGCGCGGATCATCGCGTTTCCGTGGCTGACCACCGCGACCAAGTGGTACTTGCTCAAGACCGACGGTGTGGTTCGACCGTTCGTCTTTCAAGACCGTGCCCCGGTGGAATTCACGGCGCTTGAAAATCAGTCGGACGAAGGTTTCCGCCGCGAAAAGTACCTGTACGGCGTTAGGGCACGCTACGCCATGACCTACGGAATGTGGCAACACGCGACCGTCACCACCTTCGCGTAAACTGCCAACCGTTGGCACTGATTGAGGACCGACCGCTATGGCCGACCAGAACCTTCAACTGCACGTCACACAGGACGGCGCGGCCCAAACCGCCGACGCGATCGGCAGGATCACCGACGAGCAAAAGCGTCTGGCGGAGGAAACGCTCAAAAGCGCCGACGCCACGGACGAAGCAAAGCAAAAAGCCCAGGAACTCATCACCAACTACCACCTCCAACAGGCCGCTCAGCGTGATGTCAATCAAGCCGTCACTCAGATGTCCCATGCCTTGGACTTGGTGTTTCCCGGTCTCGGTCGGCTGGTCACCGGACTCTCCCGGACCACGGAAAACATGAAGACCGTGGCAACTGCCGGCACAGGACTCGGCAGCGTGCTCAAGGGTCTCGGTTCCGTGGCGATCATCGCGGGAATAGGCCTCATCGCCACGGCGCTCAAGTCCGTCGAGGAACGGGCGCGGGCCGCAAGAGAGGAAATCGACAAGCTCAATAATGCCGCCAACGAAGCCGAGAAAAGTCGACTCGCCCGACAACAGGATATCGAAAACGTTGCCGATCAGCGTCGACGAATCGGCGGGTTGTCCGCCGATGCGTCCGAGACCGCCATCAGCGACGCGGAAACCATCAGCCAGCGTTTCCCCGCTTTGAAGCGCGAGGCAGTCGATGAGGCGGCCGGGACGTTCAGCGGACTCGGCCTATCGATCGAACAATTGGTCAACGCCGCGATTCTGACTCAGCTTGGTGAACTCAAGGTTGAACCCGGTTCCAGTGCGGACAGCCTTCGAAGGTCGCTCGAATCGGCTTCGACGCGAAAGGCCGGACGCATTCAGGCCTTTGCGGAACGTGAAGACACTCAAAGTGCGGCGCTGTCGGACAAAGCAAGTCAGTCGTTGACATCGACCGATGCACCGACCGCCGCTTTGGAAGAGTTCATCCGCCGACTTCCCGGTGATGTCGCCAAGAATATCGACCGACAACTACTTGCCCGTGTGATTCAAGGGCTGGCCGTCACCGAAGGTCAACTCATCGAACCGGGCGATCTCCTGAATCCGACCATTGCCAAGGCGGTTGGCAGACTCATCATCGACCGCACGGTCGATCCGTTCGGCAGCGAAACGGAACACACCCTGAACCTCAAGTCGGCCCAGCTTCAAACCGAAGGCATTCAATCCACCCCGAACTTGGTGGCAATCGGCGAGCAAATCCTCCGCGAACTCCGCAAAGCCAACGACCGCCCCAAAACCGTGAACTTCCACAACGTCAAGATGTTCGGCGCCGACGCACGAAGCCAACAGCGGCGTATCACCAACGGCA
Source organism: Planctomycetota bacterium (assembly GCA_038043045.1). Lineage (GTDB taxonomy): Bacteria > Planctomycetota > Phycisphaerae > UBA1845 > UBA1845 > JBBTCX01. The sequence goes on from JBBTCX010000056.1 coordinate 9,338, forward strand.
CGGTCCCAACGGATTAGCGCAGAATCGCAAGGTCATAACGATGTTCCAAAACCGAACAAACCCTACCCTCCCGACCTTCCTCCAACCGGCCAATCCAAACAACTCACAGCTTTCCGCGACGTTCCCCACTTACGCACACGCTTAAATAATTAAAATCGTTGTGCGGTTGCACACTTCCGATGGTACTTCCGATGTCCGATGCTTTCCGCGTTTTCGATATCAAAAACGCGGTCCCCACGCCCAAACCAATCTGCGCTGCGCAAATTGGTCAAAAGCCCAAAAACGTATCTAACTCATTATTCTACAGACACTTACGAGCAAAAGAATTCTGCGCAAAAAGCCCTTTTCTTTCATAGTGGCACCTATATGAAAGAAAAGGGAGTTTTGTCAGAGCGTTTTTGTGTCGTAACTAGTTGTAGATAATGGAGTTACGTGCGTTTTTGGTGAAAACTGAGATTGGCGATTTGCCAAGGGG
>JBBTCX010000057.1:0-11985 GCA_038043045.1 Planctomycetota bacterium
GTCGTGGCTGATACTCCCGGCGTTCTTGTTGGATGTCGCCGGTCGACGATTGGCCAGTTGGCTCGCTTTGTCGATTGCGGTTGAGGCGGTTGTCCTTGTGGTATTGTTGTTCGGCGTGCGGATGGCCTATGGGCCCTGGTGGCAGATCGTGGCAGCGATTGCATTGGCCGACGCCGTGGGATGGACCTTTCGACATCGATATATCAGTCCACTCTTTGCGTTCATTACCCACCCCGTTGCGGCGTTGGCTCGAGCGGGAGAGCGAAGTGAAACGGCTCTCGGCGAGTTGAAGTCGGTGCGAGACCGCGTGGTGCGTGATCGTGGATCAACGGCTGCGAGCGAAATGGGCCCGGATGATGATCAAGCCGCTATCCCCGTCGAACGCGGCGCACGACCCGAACTCGATGAACCGCTGCCAATCGGTGGCAGTGCGGATTTACACGACGCTCTAGGCGGCGCTCGAGAGAGTTCGCCTTCAACACCCAAACCCGGGCAACCGGGAAGTCAGGCATCCGAGACCCAAGGCGAAGCCGCCACCTCGCGTCTATTGCGTGCCAAACATCGAGCCAAGAAAAACCAGGATCAACAAGGGGAATAGGATCAATACACAAGCGTCGTGTTCGGCGACTGAGATTGAATAGAAAAGGAGCACCCTATGGCTACAACCGTGGACCCGGCCGTTCAGAAGGCGACCGAAGAATTGCGTGCAAAATACAATGCATTGCGTGAGGAAATCGGCAAGGCGATCGTCGGACACGCGGAAATCGTGGACGGTGTACTTACGGCGTTGTTCGTGGGCGGACATGTCTTGCTGGAAGGCGTCCCCGGTTTGGGAAAAACGTATCTGATCCGCACGCTGGCCCAAGCCGTTGATCTCAAATTCTCTCGCATCCAGTTCACCCCGGACTTGATGCCCGCGGACATCATCGGAACGACGATCATCACCGACGACGCCGGCGGCGGTGGACGAAAATTTCAATTTCAAAAAGGACCGCTTTTTGCACAGATCATTCTCGCCGACGAAATCAACCGGGCAACGCCCAAGACTCAATCGGCGATGCTGGAAGCCATGCAGGAGCATTCAGTGACCGTCGGTGGCACTCGGCACGTGTTGGAAGAGCCTTTCTTCGTCATGGCCACCCAGAACCCGATCGAGCAAGAGGGCACGTATCCGCTCCCCGAAGCGCAGCTCGATCGGTTCATGTTCAAACTGGTCGTGAATTATTCGAGCAAAGAGGAGATGAAAACGATTCTGGATCGCACGACGACGGGATATAGTCCGACCATCAAGCGAGTGATGACCGCCGACGAAATCGTCGGGACGCAGAATCTCGTACGACGAATCGTGATGGCTCCCCATGTGCAGGATTACGCGGTCCGACTGGCCATGGCCACCCATCCGGGTGGAGCCTACGCACTCGACGTGACCAACAAATATGTGCGGTGGGGGGTGAGTCCGCGTGCGGCGCAGGCGTTGACCCTTGGTGCGAAATTGCACGCCCTATTGGATGGCCGCTTCAACGCGAGTTTCAGCGATATTCGCAAGGTGTATCTCCCGGCCCTGCGACATCGTGTGTTGCTCAATTTCGAGGGCGAAGCCGAAGGCCTTGGAACCGATACCGTGTTGAAAGAGATCATCGAAAAAACTCCGACGATGGCCGAAGCGGCGTAGTTTTGATAAGGGAAATGTTCCTGAACTGAAGGCGAATTAAATCATGATTGCTAGCGAGGCAAAAGAACTATTAAGCGGCGATTTCATGACCAAGCTCGAGCAGCTTTCCTTTGTCAGCAAGAAAATCTTCGCGGGAAAGCTCCGCGGCGAGCGGCTGACCAAGCGGCGGGGGGAGTCCGTCGAGTTCGCCGATTTTCGAAGCTACGTCATGGGCGATGACCTCCGGTTTCTCGATTGGAACATCTACGCCCGTCTCGACAAATTATTCATCAAACTATTCCTTCAAGAAGAAGACCTTCACGTCAGCGTGCTATTGGATGTGTCCAAGAGCATGGACTGGGGAGAGCCGAACAAAGGCCATTTTGCCAAACAGATCGCCGCCGCCATCACCTACATCGGCCTGGTCAACTTCGATCGCGTAAGCCTATACCTTTACGACGATCGTATACGCGATCATATGACCGGCATTCGCGGCCGACGTTATCTGCCGCGCGTGATCGACTTCCTGCAGCAATCGGAATTCGACGGCAAAAGCGACTTTCCGACGGCGTGCAAACAGTTCGGCATCCGCCACCCCCAACAAGGCGTCGTCTTGGTGTTAAGCGACATGCTCGACAAAGCCGGTTATGAAAACGGCTTTCGATATCTCTTTGGTCGCTCTTACGACGTATACGTTCTTCAGATCCTTAGTCCCGAAGAGATCGACCCGCCCATGATCGGCGACTTGCGACTGACGGATGCGGAGGATGATGAGTTCGCCGAAGTGACCGCGGGTCGTGCACTGATCAATCGCTACAAGCAAACGCTTCAAGCCTATTGCGCACGACTCCGAGATTATTGTACCACGCGCGGCGCCAACTATTTGTTCACTGACACCAAGGTTTCGTTCGACCAAGTGGTGTTGAACTACTTCCGTGCGAGAGGACTGTTGAAATGACCTTGCAAGCTCCTTGGTCCATCGCCATCGCCGCCGGTTTGACCATCCCACCGTTGGTGGCCCTTTATTTTCTAAAACTTCGACGACAAGTCCGCATCGTCCCTTCGACGCTCCTTTGGAAAAAAGCGGTGGAAGACTTACGAGTCAATTCTCCCTTTCAACGACTTCGCAACAGCCTTCTGCTCATTTTGCAATTGTTATTGCTATTGCTCGGGGCTTTGGCCCTAGGCCATCCCATGCTCCAAACCGCCGCAACGTCCAAGGACGCCATGATCCTCCTGATCGACCAATCCGCTTCGATGTCCGTGATCGAAGTCGATGGAAAAACCCGTCTCGATACCGCGAAGGAACAGGCCAAACACTGCCTTGATAACCTCGCCGACGGCGCTCAAGCCATGATCATCGAATTCTCTGATCGAGCCAATGTCGTATCCTCCTTCAGTACTGACAAAGCCTTTTTGCGTTCTCAAATCGACTCCATTCAACCTACTCAGAGCACCTCACAACTCCAAGAAGCCATGAGCCTTGCAGAAGCCTATGCCCAAACCGCCACCCTCGGCGACGACCAGCCCGGCACCATTTTCGGTTCCGAGGCGACCGCTCCTCCGGCGGATGTTTTCGTGTTTACCGACGGTCGCGTGGAGGACGCCGAGAAAATTAGATTGGAGAAGATTGACACCAACCGGCTGCAAATCAGAAACGTCGGCAAGCGTGATGACAACGTCGGGATTGTGGCCATGGGCGCGGTTCGAGATTACGACCGACCCGATTTGTTGGAGTTGACGGCCTTCGTTCAAAACTTCGGAAGTGCTCCACGATCCGTCGATATCGCCCTGTACGTCAATGAAAAACTGGTGGAAGTGCAAACCGTAACCCTAGCGCCTAACTCCGACGTGCCAAACCATGTCACTGTTGAAACCCAACCCGCGACCAAGGTTTCCTCGGCTATGACCGTCGCTTTCCGCGATATTCCATGCGAAGGCGAAGCCGTCATCGAAACCGTCTTGCGCGTCGACGACGCCCTCCCCGCCGATGATCGGGCATGGACTTTGGTCCCCGCGTCGAGACCCATTCGCATTCTGCTGGTGTCCGATGGTCCGGCTGTTTTGGATGCCTATTTAGAGGCCCTTTCCTTCGAATTCGTTCCCATGACCGGCAAAGAGTACGAATCCACCGACGATGTCGCACTCCTTCAAGGACGCCGGAGTCTGTTCGACGTGGTCATCTTCGACCGGGTTTCAACCTCGCGATTGCCCCTCGGAAATTACTTCTTTTGGGGGGCGGCCCCCAAGATGGATGAGGTAAAGATCGGCGAACCGATCAAGGACCAAGTCATTTTCAATTGGGATGAGACCCACCCCATTCTTCGCTACGTGGGAATTGAAACGATGGAAGTCGCTCAGTGGCTTCACATCACGCCGCCCACGGATGCCGTTTCCCTGATCGAGGGAGAAACCTCACCGGTTCTGTCTTACTGGAATCGCGGCGGCAGCCAGTTCCTCGTGAATGCATTCGGTTTGGTTGTCGAAGATGAAACCGGTGCTCCGCGTGAAAACACCCCCTGGATGCATACCGCCGATTTCGTGGTGTTTCTGCAGAATTCCATCGAGTTCCTTTCCTCCAGTATTTCCACGCCACAGTCTGTCACCGTTGCTCCCGGTCAACCCGTGTCCCTTTCCCTTCGCAAATCCGCTTCCGAAGTCATCGTCTCACGCCCCGACAAGGTGGAAGAAACCGTTTCCACCTCCGGCGGAGATATCCTTCATTATGCATCCAGTCGCACGCTCGGCGTCTATCGAGTCAAAGATGCGACGGAAGAGCAACGATTCGCGGTCAATCTTTTCAATCGCGTGGAGAGCCACATTCAACCCGTTGCATCCTTGACCTTGGGCAGCGAAACGGTGGCCACGCAAGCCAACGCCGTCGAGGTCAATCGACCCGCTTGGTCTTACGTCCTCCTTGCCATGCTGGTCATGCTATCCTTCGAATGGTGGGTCTACCTCAAGAGAGTATTTGTGTAACGGAGGTTCGGTTTTCGCTACGGTGTTGTTTGATTAGCAATCGATCTTATCGAGCCGCAGGCTTCAGCCCGCGCGACCCGACATTGTGAGGTTGTAGGACGCACTCGATGTCAACGCACGATGACAAATCCCTGACGCCTTCCGGCGCTCCGAAGCTCACCATCTCCATTCCCGTCGGTCGAGCCAAAGCGCTTTCCAAAGCCACGGTCCTTTTTCTCCCCGGCGCACTATTGGGAATCGTAACCGGTCTCATCCTCGCGGATTTGCGCTTCATTCCTTCCGGCGCGTCCAACCGAATCGTCGACTACGCGGTAGCCGCACTCGCCCTCGGTCTTGCCATCATCTCGATTTTTCTTCTCATCCGCGGCGGCACGTGGTTGCTCCTTTCCCTCTGGCCAGGCCATGTGGGAATCCACGCCGACGAACATGAACTGCGCCTCTGCCTCGGACCCTTCAAGGCCCGCCGATTCATCGCTACTGAATTACGAATCACCTATCCCTTCGACACCATCGACAACGGCGATGACGTTTCCTTTGAAGCCTATTTGCCCGAAGAAGTACAGATACAAACCCTGCTTCCCGCCATCATTCCCCATGCATCCGCAGAACGACTCGATCGCGTCCTCCTTCAATTTGCCAAAGGATCGGAACCTCAAGTGGCCACAGCTCTGTCTGCCGTTTTCATGTCGTGGCGAATGAAGGGTACTGGTAAAGTTTGCCGTTTTTCAGAGCCGCGACCGTGAGGGAACGGGCATTCTTCGATGTGGAAACGCTTCGTCCGCTCGCTCACGCGCGCGGCTCGGACCGACCAATCGGCTCGGATCCGGCGCAGACTTGACCAGTGCCATTTATTGGCACTTAGTTGTCATCGATGGTCGTGCGGATCGTTTTGGAGCCAAAGTAGGCGATGATCCCGTCGTTGAGGTCGAGGCTTAGGTTGCCGCCCACCGCCCAAGTTCCACCTTCGGGATCAACCCAAACGGAATGAAAATCTCGGAAGGTATTCAACCGCGTTTCCTGCAACTCCCACCCCGATAGCGTGCGGATGGCCAAGCTTGCTTCGTTTCCCACCGCTACCGGCAAGCCCATCGACGGCACAAAAACGCCATTCATTTGTGGAAAACCGATCGGGGCACGACTGGTAAAAACTCCATCGATCAGTTCAGCGATCACGCCATCGACAAAGCCGCCGACGCCGAGGAGCAAGTCCGCGTTGCCGTGAACAGTAAAGATCGATCGCGACGTGTCGCATTCCACTGTGGACCATTCGTCGCCGTCGAAGCGTAGTACGGTGCACAAAGCACCAACGGCATAGACCTCCGAGCGGCTGCGTCCCCAGACCTTATATAGAAGCGGAAAACCGCTGGGAAAAAGGGCTGACAAATCGAACACTTGCCAATCCTCGCCGTCCAAGTGCCAGATGACGCCACCGGTGTCGGGCATGGCAAGGTTTCCGCCGACGGCCCATAGATCATCCTCGGCAACGCCCCATACCCCGTACATGGTTTGAGTCCCTGGCGTCTGGTGTTGTTCGAAGGACTTTAGATCGGGATCGAATTCAAGGATGAGACCCGGATCGCCCGCCAGATAAAATGATCCGTCGATCGGCTCCACGCTGATCCACCAAAGAGTACCGGCGTCCAAGCCGGTAGAGAGTCGCCGCCAACCTTGTCCGTCGTAGTGTAAAAAATTTGGGCCTCCGCCGCCTCCGAGATCGGCCCCGACGGTGTAGATTTCCGTGGCCGAACGGCCCGAAACCGATGTGATCGCGGTTCGTAGTCCAGAAAAGAGCAATTGACCGGCGTAAGAATTATTGTCCGGTTCGGGTCCGGCGCTCGGACCGCAGGCCGATTGAGCAAGAGCTAGCGATGCGATAAGGAAAGCAGTAATGCTCCGCGACAGTCCAAGTCTCCGCAAGAGTCGATGATAAGTTGACAACAGACCGGGAATAGAATGGCGGGCCATGTCGTCGTATTCATACATCGTCGTTGCTTCTTCTTGCGAAAATACCAACTGTGCCGTATGGTTCCTTTGGGTTTTGGTCAACCTCCCACTGCTAAATTACAGGGGTGTCATGCGAAAAGAAAGCAAAATGATAATGCGATCAAAGAAAACTGCGTTGAGCTGGTTTCGAGTGGTCGCCGTGTGCGGCGCCGGACTTTTGCCCGCGACGAGTTGCGGCCTGAATTTGCGCGATGCGGTTTCGACCGGCCTTTACCAGTTTGTAACCCAAACCACGGTCAATCTTTTGAGTTCCCTGCTGCCGATTGAAGACACCTTGCCCGGTATCGACGGATCCATTGACAACGGTTCGGGCGATCCGTTTGATGCTCCACCGGCTCAACCCTAGCGCCTCCAATGTTGCGTCGTGTTGTCGTCTTATTCACGATGTTGATTTTGGAGGGCATCGTCGGAAGGTCTCACGCCGCCGATCCCGCCGATGAGGCCGGCCATTCCGGTTGTTCTTCTCGTTGCTTGCATATTCGCTACGAGGACGAATTCGATTTCAGCGACGAGGTCCTTCAGGGAAGGGAAGACGATCCGCGTTTGAAGCTCAAGCGGATTCCGCTCGGTGATTCATGGAACATGGACGTTGGGGGCGAGTTTCGTTTGCGCTGGGAGAGCCGGACCAACGCCGATTTTGGACAAACCCCGCGAAGCCAGAACGCCCAACAAGACTATCGTTGGTTTCTTCACACGAATATCAAGTATCGAGATTTGTTTCGCTTGTTCGCGCAAGGCGCGTTCAATCACGTGGAGGATCAAGAGGGACCATTTCAGCCCACGCTGGAGAATCACGGCGACTTACAACAACTTTTTTTCGATTGGCGCGTTTTCGGGGCGGAAGTTCCGGTGAGTCTTCGCATCGGGAGACAGGAGCTGAGCTATGGTGCTTATCGTCTGGTGGGTCCGCTCGATTGGGTTTCAAATCGCCGGCGCTTCGACGCGATCAAACTGGTTTATCGTTTGGAGTCCTGGCGGGTGGACGCGTTTTATGCGAAACCCGTGGTGGTCCAAAGGAAATCGCCGGACGCGTGGAACGAAGGATACGATTTCTTCGGTTTGTATACCCAGTACAAAGGCATTCCCAAACACGGGATCGATCTGTATCTCTTCGCCGTGGACCGGACCGAGGATACGACCAATCCCAATGGCCGCTCGGGCGACCAGTCCATCTACACTTTGGGAACGCGATTCTTCGGTCGCACTGCGGCCTGGGATTATGACACGGAGCTGGCCGGACAGTGGGGCACGTGGGCGGGCGACACAGTACAAGCCTGGAACTGGGCGGTCGATGGCGGATATACGATCGGGGATTCCGTGATGAAACCGCGCGTTAGCGCCGGGTTTGAATGGGCGTCGGGAGATGATAATCCAGATGATCGAACCGCCGGTACATTCAATCAGCTTTTTCCGTTTGACCACCAGTGTATTGGAATGCAGGACTTGGTCGGGCATCAGAATCTGACCAGGGTTTATTTTGGATTCGACCTTTGGCCCATCGCCGACAAGCTCAAATCGTCGTTGGTTTTTCTGAATTACTGGCTGAGCGAGGAGAAGGATTCTTTATATAACGCCGGCGGCGTTCCACTTTTGCGCGATCGCAGAGGTCATGGCGGCGTGGACTTTGGCCAAGAACTGGATTTGTGGATCGAGTGGGAAATGACCGAGAATTCGACCCTTTCGATGGGCTACTCCCATTTTTGGGATGACCGCCTGGTCCACAGCCTGGCCCGAAGTGACGATGATCCGGACTTGTTCATTGTGCAATATCGATACCGGTTTTGATCGTGTCGCGTCGACTGCGGTCGAACTATTCTTCGTGAAACCCTTTTCATTCCAATATTGATCTTCAATTTGCATGACATTCGTCTAATCGATATAGTCGCTTCCGCGGGATTGTGGGTTGTCCTGCTTGATCGGATGGGCTGAAGTCGTCGGTGAATGACGCACAGGGAGTCTCGAATTCATGATTGTCGGAATCCCCACGGAAACCAAAACGCACGAGTATCGCGTCAGCATGACCCCCGTCGGGGTGGACGAGTTGGTCCGTCGAAGCCACTCGGTTCTCGTCGAAAACAACGCCGGACTTAGCTCCGGTTTCGGTAACGATGACTACGCGGCCGTGGGAGCGAGGATCATCGACACCCCGCGTGAAATTTTTCGCCAAGCTGATCTGATCGTGAAAGTGAAAGAACCCCTGGCCGATGAGCGGGCGATGATGCGCGAAGGTCAGGTGATGTTCACGTTCTTCCACTTCGCCGCGGATCGGGAATTGACCGAAGGCGTGCTCAAGACCGGGGCCGTTGCGATTGCGTATGAAACGATTACTGATCGAAACGGGCGATTGCCGCTGCTGACGCCCATGAGCGAAGTGGCCGGCAAGATGAGTATACAAGAGGGGGCGAAATACCTCGAACGACCGATGATGGGGCGTGGGATTCTGTTGGGCGGCGTTCCGGGTGTTGAACCGGGCGACGTGTTGATCATCGGCGGCGGGATCGTCGGAACCAACGCGGCCAAGGTGGCGGCGGGTTTGGGCGCGAATGTCACCATCATGGATGTGAATCTCGAACGCCTACGCTATCTCAGCGATGTCATGCCCGCCAACGTCCACACGGTCTACAGCGATCGATTGACCTTGCAGGCGCATATTCGCAGGGTCGACCTCGTCGTGGGCGCCGTTTTGATTCCCGGAGCAAGATGCCCGGTGCTGGTGCCAAGGGACTGGCTCTCGCAGATGAAACCCGGCGCGGTGATCGTCGACGTCGGCGTCGATCAAGGCGGATGCGTGGAAACGATTCGTCCCACCACCCATGAACAACCGACGTACATCGTGGACCATATCGTTCACTACGGCGTAGCCAACATGCCCGGTGCCGTCGGACGAACGTCCACTCTTTCCTTAACCAACGCCACGCTTCCCTATACCCTTCGGCTTGCGGACAATGGATATAAGGCTGCGTGCAAAGAGGATTCTGGACTGGCCGAGGGGATCAACATCGAGAACAAGCGAGTAACCAACCAAGCCGTTGCCGAGACGTTTGGTTTGGAGTACAGCCCGTCCTCGATTCATCGGAATTGATTCCATCTCCGCCCAATCGCGCCGGCGCGGGATCGAGTTGCGGAAGCACCATGAAAAATCTCGTCATTACTATTCTCGTGTTGATCTCGATCGTAGCGGGGTATTTTGCCATCAAGAGTCAACTGCACATTTCCTTGGAGAGTCTCGAAGGAAAAACGGCCAAGTTGACCCGAGGAGATTTGACCCTGCCGATCAAGGCTCAAGGTGACGTACTGCCGACGCGCAGGGTCATTCTAAAGGCGGAGGCCAGCGGCGAGGTCATTGAAATCGTCAAGCGCGCCGGTGACACGGTGCGGCAGGGTGACATCTTAATTCGCCTTCAGCCCGACGAAGAACAGCGAAGCGCCAACCGCGCGAAGCTCGATCTCAATATCGCCGAAGCCCGATTGGAAAGTACGAAGATTGCCTTGGAGCAGTTGAAAACAACCGAAACGCAAAAGGCGAAGGACACCGTCGACCGGCTCGATGCCGCGTTGGTTTTGGCCAAGTTTAAGAAGGACAAACTGGCGGAGATGCAGGCCCATCAGCGCGCGGGGGAGGAAACTCTTGAAAAAGAAACCACCGTTCGAAGTCAGCAAGCCCAGCTCAATTCCGCCCGAGCCGACTTGGAGGCGATTGCCCTGAACATCCGTCGAGCAGAGCAGGATGTGAAGCGTGAGCAATCATCCTATGAAACCGCTAAGAACAATTTGGCCGACGCAGAGAAGCGCCTGGCCAAAACGGAGATCGCCGCACCCATGAACGGAATTGTGGGTGACATTTACGTTCAGATCGGTGAGGTCATTCAAGGGGCCAAGACAACCTTTGGCACGGGAACGGTTCTCGCGTCGGTACTCGACGTGGAAACCTTGGTGGTCCGCGCCGAGGTCGATGAAGCCGACATCGCCCGGGTGTTGGCGATCGCTCCACCGTGGGCACAACCGGGAAATGACGGCAGTGTTCCCGAGCCGGCTGATATTGCCAAGGCCATGGCACTTTCCCCTCGGCCGCTTCCGACGCTGACCGTCGAAGCCCTTCGTGACCGGAAGTTTGAAGGCGTGATTCACCGCGTTTATCCCGAACCGGAAGTCAAACAATCCATCACGTCCTACAATGTCGACGTGGCCATTGTGGCTGCGGAAACCGGAAAGCTCCTTCCTGGAATGCGTGCGGATGTCAGTTTCACCTCCGATCATGTGGAAAATGTGGTGCTCTGTCCCAATGAAGCCATTCGCGAGGGAACCAGGGGCGGTCTAGGCGTGTACGTTCCGGATCCCAATGCTCCGGCAGAGGAGCGACTGACCACTTTCATTTCCTGTGTGTTCGGACTGGACAACGGGAATTTCTCCCAAGTTCTTTGCGACGAACTCAAGGAGGGTTCGGTGGTCTACGTGAAATTGCCGGTCAAGAAAGAGGAAAAAGACGAAAAGAAAAACCGCAAAGACCGGCGGAAACGGGAGAATGCTTGATCACGGATCGATTCAAACCGTCGCCCATACTCCACGAGTCGTGCCTTACCCGCCGACTCGCCAAGCCTCGATGATTCGCGCCCATCAACTCCACAAGCTCTATCGCATGGGCGATTCCGTGGTGAATGCTCTGGATGGCGTGGACCTTGCCATTGCCCCCGGAGAATTCGTGAGCATCACCGGATCCTCCGGAAGTGGAAAAAGCACGCTGATGCACATTCTGGGTTGTCTCGATCGACCCACCACCGGCACGCTGGAATTTCTCGGCGAACCCATCGCCAACCTCAATGAAAAAAAACTCGCTCGACTGCGAAATCAGCACATCGGTTTCGTGTTTCAGACCTTTAATCTTATCAACCGCACAAGTGCACTGGACAACGTCGTCGTTCCGTTGGTTTATACTCGTAAGGCGTTTGCACGAAGTTCCGCGTTGAAGGCTTTGGAGCGTGTCGGATTGGCCCATCGCGCCAAACATCGCCCCGGCGAGATGTCCGGTGGTGAGTGTCAGCGGGTGGCCATCGCCCGAGCCATTGTGAATAGTCCTCGTTTGATTCTCGCCGACGAACCCACCGGAAACCTCGACTCCCGCACCGGCCAGCAAATCATGAATATTTTTCACCAGCTTCACGCCGAGGGGATTACAATCGTGCTCGTGACACACGAACTCGATGTGGCAGTCCAAGCGTCGCGCATCATTCAAATGCGCGACGGACGCATCGTGAATGACGCCCCGGTTCGAGCTTCCTACCGCGCGGAAGTCTTGCAGGCCTCACAAGATGCGATGGGTCGCGCTTTTTCCAGTCGCGCAGAGGAACCCGTTC
>JBBTCX010000058.1:0-11026 GCA_038043045.1 Planctomycetota bacterium
CGGACGTGTTGACGACCAATAATAACTGCCCGTCTGGCGTAAGTTCAATGGCGTGAATTTGGGGACTTTCCCAGTTCACGAATGAGGTCTGTCCAAAGCCAGCCGTGGATACCAACGCAACGGCGAAACTTCCACCGAAAAGCGACTTGCAAATCAACATAAAGCAAACTCCTTTGAACCCCGGCCCCTCGGCCCTCTACCGACTGAAACTCCCTATTGCTTAGCTAAACGAAGGAGCGATTGAACCCTTGCACATCAGAACAGATTTTTCTTGGATTTATTCTTGGCTCTCCGGGTGTGCTTGATTCTCTCGGGAATAACGGGTACAGGCTTCAGCCTCTGGCGAAAAGAGTTAGAGCGAGTGGAATATGCCAAAAATCACGGTGGATGGTCAGGTTATCGAATGCCGGGAGCACGTTCCGGTGTTGCAGGCGGCGTTGGAGGCCGGGTGGGATGTGCCGCATTATTGCTACCACCCGGGGTTGTCGATCGTCGCGTCGTGTCGGCTGTGCTTGATGGAAATGCAGATGCCGCATCCCAAGACCGGGGAAATGTCTTGGTCGCCGAAGCTGACGCCGTCCTGTCAGACGCCGGTGAAGGATGGGATGGTGGTGCGGTTTCATTCGGAGACGGTCAAGAAAAACCAAGAGCGGTGCATGGAGTTCTTTTTACTGAATCATCCGCTCGACTGCCCGGTGTGTGATCAGGCCGGGGAATGCTATTTGCAGGATTACAGCTTTAAGTTCGGTCATGCGGAATCGCGGATGGTCGACCAGAAGCTGAAGAATCCTAAAAAAGACATCGGGCCCAAGACTCTTCTTTACCAAGATCGATGCGTGATGTGCACGCGGTGTGTGCGGTTCGCGGACGAGGTCGCCGGCACGCATGAATTGTGCGTCGTGAATCGAGGTTCACGAGCGGAGATTGACGTGTTTCCTGGTCTGCCGTTGGACAATGCTTTGCAAGGAAACGTTGTTGATCTTTGTCCCGTGGGGTGTTTGCTGGACAAGGATTTTCTGTTTGAGCGAAGAGTGTGGGAGCTTCGCGGAACGTCGTCGGTTTGTCCGGGCTGTGCAACGGGTTGTTCGATTCGGATCGATCACGCGGACCATCAAGTGTATCGACTCAAGCCGCGATTCAATCCGAAGGTGAACCAATGGTGGATGTGTGATGAGGGGCGATTCGGGTTCAAGTACGTGCATGACAAGAAGCGGATTAGGACTCCGTTGGTGAGAAGAGGATTCGAGGCGACCGTGCCGCGATGGGAGGAACTGCCGGAGATTCTCCGGTTTCGGTTCGGAGAAATCGTGCGAGAGCATGGCGCCAAGGCCGTTGGCGCGGTGTTGTCGCCGTATATGAGTTGTGAGGAAGCTTGGTTGTTGGCGCGGTTCATTCGCACGATTGCACCGGATGCAATTTTGGCGATGGGTCCGGTGCCAATGGAAGGCGAGGATCAGAGATTTCCGGTCGGGTCGAATGGGTCGGCGAAGTTCTCGATTTTGAAGGAGAAGTGTCCGAACCGGCGAGGCGTGCAGATGGTGCTCGATGCCTCCGGGGGAGCGGGTGCGACCTTTGAGGAGTTGGTGACACTAGTTGGCACCGGATCAATTAAGGCGGCGTGGGCGGTGGGCGGATATCCGAAGCCGTGGTTGGATGACAAGACGGTCGCAGGGTTTGGGAAGATACCGCTTTTGGTCGTACAGGACATCCTTGAAGGCACGCTATCCGAAGCGGCGACGATTCTGCTGCCCGCTTGCAGTTGGGCGGAGCGAGAAGGAAGTTTTGTCAATGCGGCGGGGTTGGTGCAGACGTTTCAGCGGGCGATTGATCCGCCGGAGGGGGCGCAGCGCGACGGTCAATATCTCTATCAAATCGCGGGGTATTCGGGCCTTTATCAAGGAAAGCGTGTGCGGGAATTGATGGCGAAAGAAATTCCGGCGATTGTGGATATTTGGGAGCCACCGGTGATGGCGGAACATGCGCATTAAGAGTCGCGTGGCGGGTGGACGCCGCGCTGTTTGAGCGCTCCCTTACGGTCGCGGTTCGGAATATAGACAGTGCCACGTTTTGGCACCTCATCGCGCGGGCTGAGTCCGTGCGGCTCGGAATATCGGGTCGATGACCTGACCCACAAATGTGCAAGCAAGCGTGGACCATGCCACCCGGGCGCGATTCTTCAAGGGCGGCGCGATGTTGAACCGGTAGGTTGGTTCTGTTCGTTGATCGCGCAGAACTTGGAAAGGCATGGCACCGATTCAAACCAACGCGCTATTGTTGGTCAGTTGCTGGGGTTTCGAACTAAACTTTCGGATCGCCTGGGCCACGAGGTAGAACGAACCCGTAATGCAGATCAAATCTTCGCGCGTCACCGCGCTAAGGGCAATCCGCATGGCATCGTCCAAGGTTTTGGCCACTTGTGCGGTCTTGCCCGAACGTTCCATATATTCGGCGGCAAGTTCCGCTGGATCAGCCGACCGATTCAGCCCCGCCGTCGTGAAGATGATCTTGTCCGCGCCGAGTTGGATGCGCTTGATCATTCCCGGAATGTCTTTGTCCTTGTTGCAGCCGAAGATCACCACCATCGAGTCCGAGGTGATGTGTTGTCCGATGGCCCGCATCAACGCATCGATGCTGGCCGCGTTGTGTGCTCCATCCACCAGAATGCGCGGCGACTCGGAAATCATCTGCATACGTCCGAGCAGCTTCACGTTGGTCAAGCCGTTCATGGCCTGCTGATCGTTGATCTCGTAGCCGCGCGTCTTCAATGTATCCAGCATGGTCAGCGCCAGTCCGCAATTCTGGGCTTGGTGCTCCCCGAAAAGAGGAACATGAAGATGCTCGAATCGGCTGCTTCCGGTGCTCAAGCAAATCCGCGCATGTCGACCTAAAGCACGAGAGAACTCGAATCGATACGTAAAGTCGACATCTTCATCTGAAAAACGAATCGGCGCACCGACCTCAGCCGCCATGGAAATAAAGACGTCCTTCACACTCTGCTTTTGAGGCGCGCAAACAATTGGAACTCCCTTTTTGAAAATACCGGCCTTTTCGCGGGCAATGGATTCGAGTTCGCTGCCAAGCTGGGCAATGTGGTCATAGCTAATATTGGTAATTCCAACTACGTCTGGGTGGATCACGTTAGTTGCATCCAGTCTTCCACCAAGGCCTGTTTCTATTGCCGCGAAATCGACGTTTTCTGCTGAAAAATGGTAAAAAGCGGCGGCCGTCAAGACCTCGAAATACGTTGGTTCAGAGATTTTGGCCTTCGTAACTGCGGCGGCCACTGCCGTGACAGCCTTGGTAAAAGCTGCTTCGGAAATCGCCTCCCCATCCACGACAATCCTCTCCCGGATATCTAGAACATGTGGTGAGGTATACAGCCCAACCCGTGATCCGCAGCCGCGAATCATCTCTGCGAGCATAGTGGCGGTACTGCCTTTGCCTTTGGTGCCAGCAATGTGGGCGCACTTAAAGTCACGATGCGGATTACCAAGGGACGACAGAATTCGGTTCATCCGGTGCAATCCGAAATTCGTGGAGTTGTACAGCACCCGTGTCAATTGCTCGTAATTTGTCAGCGAATCTAAATAATTCGTTGCTGTACGGTAATTGCGAATCAGCGCAACGGGTGATTGCGTTTTCGATGACCGCTTTGGTTTTTCAGCTAAGACTTTGGGCATTGGAGCGATTGTACCTTTCTTTCACAAACTCGTCAACGCAACACGTTTAACTCGAAACGAAACAGTGACCCCTGGTTGCGAAGATCCTCTCTATCCCAATATACGCACGATCGTTAGGATTTGTTCAAGTTTTTTAGGCGCGGAGTTGCATACTTGACAAGTGGTTACAATACCATTGGCACTTTATCGTTAGGAACCTGTTGCGCGCGATAATGGAACAGATATTAAAATCCGATTGCATAGAAATGTTCGATATTGAGACACGGTGCGAGGCCAAGAGAACTCGCGTATTTGTCGGTACGGGTATTCGAAAGCGAATTGGCGAGCCGCTTTCGGTTGTATGGGAATCGCGCAAGCCGGAACGAGTTCTTTTGGTGACAGATGAAAAAGTTGGCGGGCTTTATTCTGAGGAGATTATTGGCGCCATGAAATCGGGCGCATGCAATGTTTTTTTGCACGTGGTGGCAGTCGGTGAAAGCAGCAAGTGTGTAGGCCTGGCGGAGCAACTTTATCACTGTCTCGCCGAAAACCGGTTTGGTCGAGACGATGTGGTTTTTGCATTGGGTGGTGGGGTGGTCAGCGATTTGGCCGGTTTCGTGGCGGCCACCTGGATGCGGGGGATTCGATGGGTGGTCGTGCCCACCACGATTGAAGCCGGTGTTGATGCTTGTTTGGGGGGAAAGACAGCGATCAATATTCCGGGTGGGAAGAATCTCGTCGGGGCGTTTCATCCTCCGATCGCGGTCCTCGCCGATCCGGAGTTTTTCAAGACGCTGAATGTCCGGGATGTGCGGGCGGGATTGGCCGAGTCAGTCAAACATGCCTTTTTGACTTCCGAGGAGTTTGTTCGGTGGCATGAAGAAAACGTGGAAGGCATTTTGGGGCTTGATGAACAGGTACTGCCAGAGCTTGTCACTCGCAATTTGAAGATCAAGGGTGGGATTGTTGAGGCGGATCCGTTTGAGCGGACCGGTCGGCGGATGATCTTGAACTTTGGGCACACCATTGGACATGCGATTGAGGTATGCAGCGGGTTTACTCTTCGGCACGGCGAGTGCGTGGCCATGGGGATGGTGGCGGCGGGGCGGATATCGGAAAGATTGGGGTTGATCGAAGCCACCTTGGCTGAACGGCTGGAAGGGTTATTGAATCGGTTTGAGCTGCCGACGCGGATTCCGAATACTTTGACGGTGGATGATATTCTGGCTGCGCTTCGTTTGGATAAGAAAGTGCGCGATGGCCGGGTACAGTTTGTGCTGTTGGAGGGGATTGGTAGGCCAGTGATTCGGGGGAATGTTGCGGAAAGTGCGGTTGTGGATGTTGTCGAATCACTACGAAATTAGTTCGTGGGCGCTGCAAGCAGAGCAATATTGGCAACGAGCGCTTCAGTGTAGTGGCACGCAATATGTGTTTGAATCAATGGCAATCATGCGCCGCCATTCCCGAAAATGTCGTGCCTTAATTCAGCATAGACTTTTGAGTCACGGTGCAAGGCGCCGGCCATGTGCAAGCTAAAGAACGCCATCCAATTGCTTCCAGCGTTCTCGATTTCGAGAATCCTTTTTGCGGAGTTGAAGAACTCTCCTGCTGCCGCCTTAGCATCGTCGGACGATTTGTCACGAAACTTAGAAGCTGTGAAAGCCGACTCCCTTGCTTTCTTGAGATCATCGAGTTTTTCGGGTTTTCCATGTTGTTTGCACAGCGTTACCAGCACTTCGTCGTCGAGGAGATAACTTTCGAGATGCCGTCGGCGAAGGACTCTGACGCCCTTTTTTCTCCAAGCCTCGACTTCTTCTTCATTCTGTCCATCGCGGTCGATCACCCGAATAATCTGTAATCCAGCAATGAGGGACTCTAGCGCCGACGCGAGTTTGAACGGGTCCTGTGCAACATCGTCCGAGTTGCCAACAGAAATGAAGTCGGTGTCGAGGAAATCTTCCGCGAATATCTTCCGAAAACATTTGGCGTCGTGTTCTGTTTTGGACGGTTTTCCGCCCGTTCCGAGCGGACGCCCCTCACATACAACGACGCGTTTCGGTGCGACCAGGTTTGCCAAATCGCCCACCGCAACTTCGAGAAACTTCTTCCAGAAGTTTCGATTGACTGTGGCAGGTGTAATTGTAACTTCTCTATCGTAATCGTGATCTGAGAAGTCCAAGAATACGACGCTACCCGGTTCAGCCTGCGCGATGTCAATCGATTTCCTGATCATGCCGATCGAGTGTGTCGCAATCCAAAGCTGCGAATTCCCTGGAATAAGCTTGAATAGTTCGTCAAGGAGTCGGCCCTGTAGTTTCGTGTGCATGTGCAAATCGGGTTCGTCGATGCAATAAACAGAATCCGTGAATGTGTCCTTTCGGAGAAATATGTCAAGCAGAAGATCAAAGGCGTCCTTTTCGCCAGCGGAGAGGTTGACGTGTGGAAAGTTCTTGGACTGACCTTTTTCGAATAAGAATGTTCCACCTTTTTGAGGATTGCCAACGCCCTGGAGTACCAAATCGCCAAAAACTCGCCTCATAGATTCGCGCAATGGGCCTATGTGAGCGTCACGCATTTGCATTTTAGTTGTTTGTTTGTCCAAATCCTCATTGCTGTATATGTCGGCCACCGTATTGGCGATAATTCGGTGATAGTTCTGCTGGGTCCTTCGATCGTCGCTTACAAGCAATTCAAGCCGACTTGATTCTTCGTCTTCGACACTTGGCGGGACGGCTATCGTGCCTGATCTGAAGTTTGCTTCGTTTCGATAGGCCGAGCGAAGGTAAACAGCCTTTGCCCGTGTCGATGGTTCCGGTCCATAAAATGCGATGTTCAATTGAATGACATCGTGACCGCTCTGAATACCGTCGTCACGAAACTTCGAATGATAATCGACTCTTGGTCCAGGTTGGCGTTTCCAGTAATTGAATCCTTCGAAGACCGAGGTTTTCCCTGACCCATTTACCCCTAAAAGCACAACCAATTTGGCGGTCTCTGGAAGGCCAGTTATTTTGAGTTGGCTAAATCGCTTGAAGTTCTTTGCACTAAACTCTTTTACTCGCACTACGGTCTACTCCTCGATAGCGTCATTCGATAAATGTACTCGGCCGATTCACAAAGTCTATACGAATGAGAAGGATGGTCGGTGGATGTCGCGGCCAAGGTGGTCGAGAGCATTTTCAAGAACCAGTCTTGATGCGTGTAAGTGGAGTGTTCGGGGATTTGCCCGGATGCGCGCTACGTCACCGCGATAAGCAAATATTTTGTGCGACGCCCATTGGAGTCGAACGAAACTTGGTGGTGGGATGAACCGTGGGCGGCGCTGCGCTATGCCAAGGGCTGGTATGTGGCGGGGTTTTCGCCTGGGATCGTCGCCAAATCTAGTCTTCAAAGGTTGGGGTATTCTTTGCTTACGACGTCCACGGGAAACCGCTCCCTCACGGTCGCGGCTCGGATAAGATGCAAACAGAGTGACTAACTACACGAGACTTGTTCAAGCCTGAACCCGTTCTTCCATGCACGATTGGAAAGGGATTGGACGATTCGTTGGAGGTTCACGATGGCCGACGTGCAGTTGGATGTTTTGTTTGCCGCGCCGCATCCGGATGATTTGGAGATCGCCGAAGGCCGTCCAGAATCCGAGCTGTAGAGCGAGATCATGACTCCTCGAGGGGTTCGTTGGATTCGGCGCGTTTTTTGAAGCGTTCCAGGCGATAGCGAATCGCGTCGCGGGAGATTCCTAGAATGCGGGAGGCGCGGGTGAGGTTGTGGCCGGCGGATTCCAGGGTGGCTTGGATGATCTGGTTTTCGATTTCCTCCAGCTTGGGACCCTCTTCACGAAAATCAAGTTCAATGACTTTGTTTGTGGCGGTTAGTTGAACGCGTAGCTTTCCGGCGGTTTCCGGGATTTTGATATTGAGATGCTCGACTCCGATGACGCCGCCGTCGGCCATGAGCACGGCGCTTTCCACCGCGTGCAGGAGTTCACGAACGTTGCCGGGCCAGTCGTAATCCCGGATCAAATCAAGGGCTTCTTGGCTGAACCGCTCGGCGGGGGTGCGGAATTGGACGGCGTACCGGCGAAGGAAGCGATCCGCAAGAAGTGGGACGTCATCCCCCCGTTCCCGAAGTGGCGGCATGAAGATGGTCAGAACCCGAAGGCGGTGATAGAGGTCTTCCCGAAATTCGCCTTCGGTGATCGCGTCGATCAAATGGCGGTGAGTCGCGGCCAGCACGTGGACATTGACCTTGCGTTCGCGCGTACCACCGACCGGGCGAATCACTCGGCGCTCGAGGACACTGAGGAGTTTGGCTTGGAGAGCGAGCGGCATGTGTCCGATCTCATCCAAAAAGATCGTGCCGCCGTCGGCGATTTCAAATAGGCCTCGTTTGTCCGTGAGCGCGCCGGTGAAAGCGCCTTTGGTATGTCCGAAGAGCTCGGATTCGACGAGATGCTCGGGCATGGCCGTGCAGTTCACGTGCACGAATTGGGCATGTCGCCTTGGTCCGGCGGAATGAACCGCTCGTGCGATCAGGTCTTTTCCGGTGCCGGTTTCACCGGTGATGAGAATGCTGGGGGGGGCTTCGCCGCCGAGTGCGGGGGTGGAGGTGATTCGTTCGACGAACGATTTGACCTGTCGCATGGCGGGCGACTCGCCGGTGATTTCGGTAAAAGCTCCGTCGACCAGTTCGCGTTCGCGGTAATAGGTGAGTTCCGCGATCGCACTTTGATTCTTGCGAACCCGATCCACGACCAGGCGGAGTTCCTCGAGTTCCATCGGTTTCGTCAGAAAATCACTGGCGCCGGACTTCATGGCTTCGACCGCGGTACTCACCCCGCCATGGGCGGTCATCATGATGACCGCCGAAGCGGGAACGCTCTGGCGAAGTTTTCGCAGGGTTTCCAGTCCGTCGATTCCCGGCAGCCGATAATCCAAGAGAACGATGTCCGGTTCGTTGATTTTGGCGGTTTTGAGGCCTTCTTCCCCACTGGATACATGGGAGACCTCGTGACCGGCGAGGGTCAAGGCATCGCAGATGTTGCGAGCCAAGATGGGTTCGTCTTCGATCACCAAAATCGTGGCCACTTCGTTTTCTCCAGGAGGTTTCCCGTTCTCGGGTGGGAAGCTCTATTTTTTCGACTTAGTAGGTGGAGTCAACCCACTTCCCTTTTTTGAGCTTCGGATCGATCAAGCAGGATTTGTTGAACTTCCATTGACAAGGGACAGTCGATGTCAAGAAGATCAGCCATAACGACCCGCGTTTCCGGCAACCGGATGGAGAAACATGAAGGCAAACACAACTCCTGAACCCCCTATTATACAGCCGACGGCGGGTGCCCATTCGCCTACCACGCTTGCCACGCCCCTTCCTCGGCGAATCGTGTCGGAGACCATTCGTTGGCAATGGTATCACTTGTATTTCGTGCTCGCTTTGTTTGATGTCATTGTGATCATTTCCAGCCTGATTGCCTATAGCGGGAGTTTGTCGTCCTTTGAACATGCCCTACGTCAGTTAGAACGCATTCATCGGCATCAGCGGTGGTTGGTTCAATTGCGGCTTGGCGTCATGGCATTGAATGCGCCGGGCAACGACGTTTTTGAATCGCGGAATCCCGCCGGGGAAAGAGAGCGGTTTGAGCGAATCGACGGCGACATTCAACGAATCATTTCCAGGCGACAAGGATTCGACGTGGACACGACCGAATTCACCGGACATCTGCAAAACATGATTGGGGAGGAGCAAAAAATTTTTGAACTCTTCGAGAACATGGCGCGAGCACCTCTCGGGAAGGATGTGTGCGATGATCGGATTGGGATTGCCGCCGTTGCGATGGCCACCATGGACCGCCACCAAGAATCGGCCATGACGGCACTAACGGAATTGGAACAAGGCGCGACGACGCGGACGGCCAGTCTTCTTCGCGAGCACGGCGAACGCCTTCAAAAGCATCTCTGGTTGGGTCGATCCTACGGTCTGTTGGTGGTGTTGATTCTGGTGAGCGTGTTTTGGTACGGGCGCAAGTTACTTCGATTGCACGAGGGCATGATATTGAGTCAAAACGCGGCCATTGCGGAACGGCGAGAACGGTTGGCCGCCGTGGGCGAAGTGTGTTCCGCGGTGGCCCATGGAATTCGAAATCCCTTGGCGTCGATTTCCACCTCAGCGCAATTGGTGGTCGAACATGGGAAGACGGATGGCGCGTCCAAACGTCGCATGGAGGATATCTTGACGGAGTGTCGGCGGTTGGGTGACCGGGTCAGTCACCTTCTCCAATTCGCAGCCGCTCCGGCACAGAATCCCGCCGTCTACTCCTTGCGAGAAGTTGTGTCGCAGGCGATGGAGGAAATCCGTCCTCGGCTGGAGGAGAGCAACATCACATTGCAGTCGGAATGGATTCCGCAACGCCTCTTGGTCCGGGGGGATCCGGAAAGGATGGCATTGGCGGTTATCGAGATCCTCTCCAACTCTTTGGATCAACTGCCTCAAGGTGGAAAAATAACCGTGGGGTGCGGGCTGTCCGGGTCCGAACAGAACTTGGTCCGGTTGGATTTCATCGACAATGGTCCCGGTATTCCGCCGCCTATTCGACCTCATGTGTTTGAGCTCTTCTTCACCACGAAGCGAGGTGGAACGGGAATTGGTCTTGCGTCGGTCAAACGAACGATTGAATTTCACAGTGGAAAGATCAACGTGGTGGATTCACCCGAACCGGGTCTGCATTTGCAAGTGACCTTACCCTTGGTTTCCGCGCCGGAATGAACGCGAGCGTCGACAGCTTATTCCAAATAGCCGAGGTCTCGCAGGCGTGCCACCACGATGTCATCCACGGCCGTCTCTGAATCCTGATCTGAATGGAGACGATGGGTGTCACCCCAATCGTCGAGGGCGGATTCCAAATTCGCCACTACAGGGATCGAGGCGGGATCCTCGAACAGATTCACCTGTTCGTGAGGGTCGGAGTCCAGATCAAACAATTCATTCGTTTTCTCCACAATTGAATCGCAACGGAAGTCGAATCGAAGCCCAGGTGATGAATCGGGCGCCAGGAACTTAAACTTTCGAAGTAACTTCCAATGACCTTTTTGGATGGTCTGGAGATATCTCGACCTGATACTCAATTCCGATACGACGGGCGACATTCCACCGTTCCGATCAAATAGATTGCGATCGGTGAATGACTCCGACACCCCGGCCACGCGCAACATCGTCGTCGGAAGGTCCACCATGCTCACGGGTTCGTGACATTGTCTGTCACCTGGTTCCACGGGTACGACGGCCACAAGCGGGACGTGGGTGAGTTCTTCGTACAAGGAGTGACCATGTCCGATGGAGCCGTGATCCAGAAACTCCTCCCCGTGGTCGCT
>JBBTCX010000059.1:0-25634 GCA_038043045.1 Planctomycetota bacterium
GCCGCTTACGCTCACCTGCAAGCGAGAGAAAGTTGTGGGTAAACATAAGGCTACAACCCGCGTGCCCCCTCCGGGGCAAGGCATGTCCGCCTCAGGGAGGACATGCCACCCAATTACGGTCGCAGTTCGGATCAGCGGTAGACTTAACCAGTACCATCACGTGGGCATTTCTTGCTGAATTCGGAGATCCGTGGTAGGCTAGAAGAAGAAATCGCTTACAAGAATGGTTCACCATGGCGAGGGAAACCTTATTTGGTTAGCACATGGGAGGAAGAAACATGTCAGGAACGAAGCGACATTTTGTTTGGATGGGGGCGTGGGTGGTTGTTTGCTGCGGCGAGTTGCCACAGGCCGGCGCACAGCACACGGCGCAGATTATTTTGTCCGTTGCGCCGCCAGCGGACACGTCGATCACCGGCAATGAGGAAATTGCCATCGAGGGATTTGTGATCTTTAACCAAGGGGGGAACCTGCGTGGTCAATTCGGGTTCCCATGCAGTATTACGAGCGGAGCAACAACGTTGACTGCAACAGGCATATCGACACCCAATACCAGTGCGAATGGAACGGTGGCTTTGTGTATCCCTGGACTTGCGCCCATCAGCATAGCTACCTGTTTTGGCGCTCGATCACCGCTTCCCCTAGGCGCATGTAACGCAGTTGCAAACACTCTGTATTACATGACTACCATCACCTATGATGTGTCGGATTGTGCCTCAGATCCGATCGATATACATGCGGATCCCTTGGGCGTTGCGGATGGCGTGCCCGCGCCTATCGATAAGACGCGTTTCTACTCCGGTGCCGCAGTCCAAACATCATTAATTCCCATCGTGTCGGAAACGTTTGTGATGCTCGTTCCTGGATTGGGAACGTGTTGCGTGGATGGGGCCTGTGTCGCGGGAGGAGTAAATCAGTATTGCTGCGAAAACGGGCTTTATGGCGGATCACCGGGCACCTTCCGCTCGGACTATGTATCGTGCTCGGAACCGGGGGCGTGCCAGTGTATTCCTGACATGCCTTGCGACGACGGGGATCCGTGTACGGACAACGACACCTGTACGGCTGAGTTCACATGCGAGGGGAATTATGCCTTCACGCCTTACGGGGATTTGGTCTATGGAAGCGGGCGGGGCATTATCGACGTGGACGACTTGTGGTGCGTCTTGCTGGCATGGGTGAACCTCTCGGATTGTCCGCAAGCGGACGTCTTTCCATGCGGCGGCGATACCCAAGTCGACCTTGACGATTTGGTGGCGTTATTGGCCTCCTTCAACGGAGATTTCGCTTGCGAGGCGGCTTGCCCCATGCTATCGCCGTGAAAACCGGGCGCGAACGCCGCTGTGGCGATTGGGGCACGCTGTTGATTCCGGCAATGTGGTCCGGCGTGCTGTTGGACAGTCGCCGTGTTAAAAAATCGATCTCTGCCTGCGCCCACATTGACACTCCCCGGTCCCAAACATTATTCTGTGGCATTCGGGAATCGAGCAAGCGATGGATAGATTTTGGAGTGGCAGACGATGGGTCAGCTAGCGAACAATATTACCGAGACGATCGGCGGAACGAGACTGGTCAAGATCAATCGGATCATTCAGGCGCCGGCCACGGTGTATGCCAAACTCGAATTTCAAAACCCTCTTTTTAGCGTCAAGGACCGCATTGGAAATGCGATGATTGCGGCTGCGGAGCGTGAGGGGAAGATCACGCCGAAGACGACCATTATCGAACCAACTTCTGGCAACACGGGCATTGCTTTGGCGTTTGTCTGCGCCGCGAAGGGTTACAAATTGACCCTCACCATGCCCGAAAGCATGTCGTTGGAACGTCGTGCGGTGTTGAGTCAATTGGGATCTTCCATCGTACTGACGCCGAAGACCGAGGGCATGAAGGGGGCGATCGCCAAAGCCGAGCAACTGCTTAAAGAAACGCCCAATTCGTTCATGCCGCAACAGTTCAAAAACCCGGCGAACCCGGAGGTTCACCGCCGGACCACGGCCGAGGAGATTTGGCGCGATACCGATGGCAAAGCCGACATTTTGGTTTCCGGAATTGGTACGGGAGGCACGATTACCGGCGTGGGCGAAGTGATTAAATCGCGGAAGCCGTCTTTCAAGTGCATTGCGATTGAGCCTGAAGCGTCGCCGGTCATTACGCAGAAGCGTGCGGGGCAACCGCTTCAGCCGGGCGCGCACATCATTCAAGGAATCGGCGCCGGGTTCATTCCCGATGTGCTGAATATGCAGATCATTGACGACGTGATTCGAGTTTCGAATGACGACGCGGTGGCCTGGGCGCGTCGAGCGGCCAAGGAAGAGGGTATTCTTTGCGGAATTTCATCCGGCGCTGCTTTGTGCGCGGCTGATCGCGTGGCCCACATGCCCGAAAACAAGGGAAAAATCATCATAACTGTACTGGCCAGCGCAGGCGAACGGTATCTTTCGACGGTTTTGTTTCCACAGCCGGCACTGGCTTGATAAGACTGGCTGGTGGTGCGACACACCTAAACTTGCGGGACAAAAAAAACCGCTCCCTCGCGGTCGCGGCTTTGAAGCCACTCCACACCGTGAACGGTGTGGCTCGGGAAGCGCTGCTCAAGAAGCAGTGGCACGCGGTGGCACCGGCCCGGTATCGTGCACCACCCTTGTCTACGGCAAGGATGGTGCACCCAGTACGCGCGGGCAACGTAAGGTCTTTCGGTGACACGGGTTAGCACTTCTCCTCGTCAACGTCGATTCCACCGCGTGGTATTCCTCCTTGGACTGTTGGCGCTTCTCATTCGCCTTACGTACCTATTCGAAACAGCCGACATCCCATTCTTGAAGCAACCGGTGGGTGACGCGGCACGCTATCTGGAATGGGCGCAAGGAATTGCCGCCGGCGATTGGCTGGGCAAAGAACCGTTCTATCAAGCTCCTCTCTATCCGTATCTATTGGGCGCGCTCTTTGTCGTAACTGGTCCCAGCGTTTGGGGCGTACGGCTTCTTCAAGTCATTATTGGATCGCTCTCAGTTTGCTTGCTGGCCGTTGGAACGTCACGATTGTTCGGACGAAAGACGGGCATCGTCGCCGGCGCGATTCTGTGTTTCTACCCCCCCATCATCTTCTTCGACGGCTTGATTCAAAAAGCATCCCTCGACGGGTTCTTGGTCTCCTTGCTATTCTTTCTCCTCGCCGCTGAAGTTCGTCGCTTTAAAGTCCCATCCGTGAAACCTTGGCGGTTTTTGACCGTTGGCGTCGTCTGCGGCTTGCTTTGCCTTACACGCGAAAACGCGTTGGTCTGGGTTCCGCTTTTGGCCGGTTGGATATTCTTCAGAAAGCCACGCTTTCGGTATTCGTACCGCCTTGCCGCACTTTCTTCGTACTTGCTCGGAATCTCTCTGGTGTTGTGTCCGGTAGCCTTGCGCAACCATTGCGTCGGCGGCGAGTGGTCGCTTTCCACCTTTCAAGCCGGACCGAACTTTTACATAGGTAATCACGTCGGCGCGAGTGGCCGTTACGAGCCGCTCGTCCGAGGCCACGAAACCCCCGAATTCGAGCGAGCCGATGCCACCCGGTTGGCGGAGCAGGCCATGGGTTATTCACTCACCGCGAAACAAGTTTCGCAGTATTGGTCTGGTCGGGCCATCGCTTTTATACAAGCCTACCCTGTCGATTGGATTCGACTCATGGCGCACAAGTTCATAATGACGTGGAACCGTTACGAAGTGTCGGACGTAGAAAGCATGGCCGTTTATGAGGAGTATTCCCTACTATTTCGCTGGCTTCGACCTTTGCTTCATTTCGGGGTGATTTGTCCATTAGCGGCGATGGGAATCGGGCTAACTTGGGCCGCTCGATCCAGACTTTGGATCTACTGGGCCATGATTCTCATGCTGGCGTGTTCCGTCGCTTTATTTTTTGTCTTGGCACGATACAGAATCGCCTTAGTGCCATTGTTGATACCGTTTGCTTCGGTCGCCTTGGCTCGCCTATACCGCTGGTACAAAGCAGGTCGAATTGAATCCTTGAAAACGGGCTTCGTGGTTGCGGCCCTGGCTGCAATTGCAACCAATGTCCCCGTGCAGAATGAACGTCGGCTCAACGCAACGTCCTATACTAACTTCGGAGTAGCAGTTGGGGAAAATGGCGACCTAAAACGTGCGGAGCATTATTTTCTTAGGGCGTTGCACGATTTCCCGCAGTCCGTCGAAGCCCATTTTAACTTTGGGTATCTTCTGCTATTGCAGGAGCGTTTTGACGAAGCGGGAAAGCACTTCGAAACGGCTCTGCGTTACCAGCCCGATCTCATTCATGCGGACTATTTGCTGGCTCAATGCTTGGAGAAAACCGGTGATCGATCGGGGGCCATCCAGCACTATCGCAGGGCGATCGAACTTGACCCGACACAAATCGAAGCCCTGGAAAAACTAGAGAAACTGATTGGACCCTAATGCAAAGATCGAGTCGCCACTTTATCTGGACCAAACCGGGAGCACGGTATGGGCAGGTCGTGTCCAAACCGTCGTCAAATTTATGTGTCAAAACAGAACACGTTGGCCGATATTCTTGACACTTGAGACATTCTAATGTCTAATTTAAGAACTTTGTGGGAGTAACCGCCGATTCTGACTCAGGAGCGTCCTATCTTAGTTGTCGTGCCGCGCGGCCGACGGACCCCCCTAGATGCTTCGCCGGACATCCCCATTATCGAGAGTGATCGATGAATTTTGTAGACAAGAGCTTGGCATGTGTGGAATGTGGCGGAGAGTTTACGCACAGTGCGGCGGACCAACAGAGGTATGCTCAACGCGGATACACCAATGAACCCCGTCGATGCCCGAATTGTCGTGAGAAGAGACGCGGTGCCGGTGGCGGCGGCGGTGGTGGGGGAAGTCGGGGCGGGTATGCAGGCGGGGGCGGCGGTGGTGGAGGTGCGCGTTCGGGAATGGCACGTGCGATGTTTACCGCAGTGTGCGCGGAATGCGGACAAGAAGCCCAACTGACCTTTCAGCCGAAGGGCGATCGTCCGGTGTACTGTCGAGACTGCTTCAATTCGAGGCGTACCAGCACCGATCGCCGGTAGGCAGGTCCTTCACGCAGACGGTTTTTGAACGTAGAACAACGCGCACGGGTTTGGTTTTCAAACACGTGCGCGTTTTACTTGTAGGGAGCAGAGTGGTGAGCGAATTCGTTGGTTGGCACAGAGCGGTTTTGCTAGCAGCTTGTGGGATGGCGTTGGCGCTTTGCAGTTGCGTATCAACCCGACCCGCGAACGTGAACGCCAGCGTTCGTCGCGTGAGTGGGATTGATCGACAAATCATTTTAGATACCGCGGAAGTTGTTCTTCTCGACCGCGAATATCTCATCAACGAAAGAGACGATCGAGCGGGAATGCTTCGGACCAAACCCATCGAGGGTGCTGGTGCTGCGGGGGATCGACAAAGCGCGCCGCTTCATCGGCGCGGAAGGACTCGTCGGATCGTTGACGTTATTCTCAACGAAGATGGAAACGGAGTTCGCATCCACTGCAAAGTCGTAGTTCAAGAACAAGATACGCAATCGATGCGGTTGATGTCTCGTGAACAGAGCGGTCATGAACCCTACTCCGATACGCCGATCGATCGTGATGCGGCGACGACCGATGAGCAGAACACCTATTGGCAAACCGTCCGGCGAGATCGTTTGGCCGAACGTGAGCTGCTGGCCGAGTTGTTGACCCGCTTGGGAGTTCCAATCGACGAAACCGCGTTGCCATGATGCTGGTGCTTGGCTGAAATTGTCGACCGTCGCAAATCCTTGATGCATCCCCCGTCACTTTCGACGACAGGCGACTTGCAGATGGGGGGCGCAGGCCAGGGCATCGTTATCGCGCGATAATGATTTCTCGATCCGCGACCATTCACGACGACCTTGCGGCGTTTCCAGTAGCTGTCGATGGTGACGCATCGGCAAAACGGTCTTACCGACCATCGTCAACATTTCAAAACCAGTGGCTTCGATGGTTTTCTTCAAATCCGCCGGCGAAAACGTGTGGATTTCAAACCGCTCCTCGGCGTCTTTGGTAAGCCAATTCGTGCGACCGTTTCGCAGGAAACGAGAAAGTTCTTTTGGATCACCCTTTTCAAGGTAATGATCGATCGCCGCGAAACGGTTATCAAATGTGGCGACCAAAACACCACCGAGTGTCATGATTCGGCATATTTCTTTCAGAGCCCGCGATGGCGATTCCGTGCACGCAATCGGTTCACCAAAAGCAACCGCGAGATGAAATCGCCCGTCGGGAATCGCGGTCAAATCGCCCAAGTCCGCCTGAAGAAAGTCCGCTCCGCGAACTCCCGCCGCCGGTTCCACTTTCGCCCGAGCTTGATCCAACATGCGTGCGGAAATATCCACGCATGTCACGCGAAACCCGCTCTTGGCCAACCGGGCCGCCCACTTTCCGGTGCCGCAGCCCAAATCCACCACTTCCGCGCTGAGGTTCGTAGGCAGGTAGGGCTTCAGATAATCCCAAGTCAGATCGTCGTGCCATTTCCAATACGCATCGTCATAGGAATGATCGTAGATCGGGGCCACGCGATCGTGGTACTTTTGCGCGGAACTTCGACGCGAACGACTCATTCCTACGATTGTAAGGAAAAGCCCACGACGTGCACGTTTTTCAAAATACTCGGCGGTTCGGTCAATGGGTTGGGCGCTGCCATTGGAGGCGGACGTTGACGAATTCGAAGTCGTCGATGTCGTTGCCCAAGCTGCCGGCGCGGATTTCGAAGGTGTTGGACCCTGGCCGCAACATCGCGGCGTCGACTTCGGCGGTGAATTCGCCGAAGCTACCGTCTTCGGGGGCTCGATCCAGGCGATTTGGAATCGAAATACCGTTGATGCGGATGTCGTGTGATCGCTGCACGCCTTTGGCCAGAAGTTGCAATTCCAACCTTTCCGGTTTCGTCGCAAGGTGTTCGGCGGAGAGTTCAAACTGCGTGATGTATATGGCCCCTTCAGCGCGTTTCTGAAATTGACTGTTGATGGTTCCTTCAAAATGATCGTCGCCCAGATGGTGGACTTCGGGAACGGTTTCAATCGCCAGGGAGTCGGTGCTCAATCGTTCGAGTCGAAAATCGACGATAGTGTTTTTGGAAATCACGGAGTCGCGGGACACATTGCTGGACAAGGGAACGTAACCGGGCCGTGAAGCCGACATGGCGAAAAACTCGGGCACTTCGGGGACTTCCAGTTCAAACCGACCTGAATCGTTGGTGGTGGCGGCGGATGGTCCGCCTGCGGAAACATCGACACGAACGGTGGCGCCGGAAAGCGGTTGGCCGGTGGCGGAGTCGGTGACATGGCCCGTCACTGTACCGATGGCATCGATCGGTTTGGTGTTAGAGTAGAGCGGTAAGTAGCGGTAGTAGACTTCGAGCATCAACGTACAAATAGCCGTTTGATACACTCGACCGCCGACGGAGGCCCACTCTCCTTCGGGGTCCCAGCTTCCCGATTTTGCGCCGTCCTTCTGTTGATGTTTCAGAAGGGTCTTGGTCAGTCTGCGGTTCCATTCTTTCCATTGGTCGTCTTGTTTATGGAAGAGGGCCAGCGTGGCGTAGTACCAGTAGTAGGTGTTGACTCCGGATTCCCATTTCGGCGGGTGGGCGGCGATGAACTTGGCTGAAGCTTGGTTTCGGGCGTCGCTGGAGGCGAGGCCTAACAATTCTTGGATGAACATTCCTTCAGCGGTCATGGTCACCGTGGGTTCGCTGCCGGGTTGATAAGCGTATTGGCCTGGTCGAGATGGAGTGCTGACGAGTTCCAACCAGCGACTCGCTTCCTCCCAATTTTCGCGTGGAACAGAGACCCCGGCGAGTCCCGCGCTCTTCATGGCCATCACTTGCCAACCGAGAACGGAGGTGTCACCGGGTTGACCCGGATCATATCGCCAGCCACCGACGGAAGTATCACGGGCGCGATGGATGAAATCGATGGCTTTTCGAACGGGTAAGGAAAGCTGCGGGTCTGCGGTCATGCCGAGGGCTTCAGAGAGGGCGATGGTGGCGATGGCGTGGCTGTACATGGATTCATCACCGCGGAGGTCGCCTTTGGGGTCTTGATGAGAACGGAGCCAATGAAGACCCTTTTTTACCGTTTCGCGGTAATTGCCGTCTTTTACGTGGGTATGGCCGGCGCCGAGGAAGCAGAGTAGAGAGAGACCGGTGATGGCATGGTCGACGTGGATGTTGGTCTGGCCGTCGCAGCCGCCACATCGTGAATCGAAAGCGTAGCCGCTCCAGGAGCCGTCCGGTTCCTGATGCTTGGCGAGCCATTGCAGTGCCAAAGCGACGGCACGCTCGGTTTCATCGCTTCCGCCCATTTGTTTTAGAAGGGTAGGGCGTTGTTCTTCGTCGCGCTGTGGGTAAGGATTTGGCGGCGCGGTTGTTTCCGTGGGCAGTGATAGGGAAGGCGACCAGGGATCAATTGAGTTGGTCGAGGTTGCGAGCGAGGTTACCTCGGAGAATGGGGATGGGCGGGCGTCGCGCGTCGTGGCGAGAACAAGAGAGCTTGAAGTAGGAAGTGCGTTGGCATCGTGCTTTGTCTTGGAAACTATGGGTTGCACGGTCTGCAGATTGGTCGGGGGATCTGCCATCGGCGAGCGCGTGTTGCCTGGAAGCGGAGAAGCAACGACGGGAGAATGGGAAGAGGTCATTTCCTGCGTTGACTTACCTGGGTTTGAATCGGCTGTGGGGAGCGTTAGATCGATTGATTTTGCGTCGCTGGGAACTGGTGTCGAACGCATTGAACCCCATGGAGTTGCGACGGACTGTGAACCACGTGCACTCGTGGCCACGTCTCCGAGCGGCATTTGATGGCTTTGGATTGGGGATGGATGAGTGGCTGATTGCACGAGGACGGCGGGTCTAGGTGTTCCCGTGGAGGACGCCGGTTGGAATTCCTGTCGATCGGGAGAGGGCAGGGTTTGGGTTACTTGGACGGCGATACTAGGTTCTTGGGAAGTAGCACCGGATTCAGTGCTATCACTTGGCACCGCGATTGTGGCGGCGAAGTTTGTAGGTTGCGAATCGATCGGTGGGGTAGGGTGCGATGAAACAAGCGTTGCAGTGGTCGCGTCGCGGTGGGCGGGTTCGGTCCAGGCGGGATTCGATCGCGGAGTCAACGCTTCGCCCGGCTTCGAGCTTATGGCTGGAGTGACGACGGCTGGCACTTGGAGGACTCGTGGAGCGAATTGAGAATCCGCACGGGTGGAATCGGGAAAATTTTGGGAAATGGCGACTTGCAGTTGGGTCTCTTGACCGGCTATTTCCGCGGTTTCTCGCGGCACTGTGACCTTGGAATGGAATTCGAGACTCGAATCTCTTGCTGGGGTCTTGGCGGAGTTCATTGATGGAGATTGGGAGTTGGGCATTGCGTCGCGGCTTGTAGATTCCATCTGAAGGGGGGTCGGTTGTACTGCGGAGGCGATGGTGGTTGTCTCCAAGAACTTCGGGATCGACGCTTTCATCGTGGGAAGGGATTCATTCATCGGTGATGAATTCATGTTCGGCAACGTCGGCGGCTGATCGGATGACAGACCTCTGACTTGAATGCTAAGGTCCCCGGCGACGGCATCGGGAAGGAGGCTTACGGTAATCAAACTTCGACCTGTCAGGGTTCCACCCATAGAGGCCGCGACTTGAACGGTGGTCAACCAAAGCAAGATGGCCATGTGGGCGAAAAGGGACGCGAGCAGACACTTCGCCAGAAGTCCTAGTCGGCGCGAACGAAATGCGCCGGCCAATACCCAAAGCATGGCCAGGAACAGAAGCGCGAGGAGCAGCCAGAGAAGAAAAGGCGCGATCTGTTGAAAGATCGCGGCCCATTGGATTGGCTCGCGCGGAGGATATTCCACTTCTCGAAATACCTCACGAGAAGCCGTTTGGTACAGATGATATTCAGCGGGTTGGGTGGGCGAACTCGAATCGGCGACGCGATCAGAGCTAAAACAAAGACCAAATCCTCCCAAGGTGAGACCGGGGTCAAGCTCGTTTGCGAGCGAGTTGACCGGTTCGCCCAAGGGTTCGGGTAGTTCAAAGCCGCCGCGAAGTCGGCGCGAACGGTAAAGATCAAAACCGCCGAGTCCACCAGTTCGATCGGAGGCGAAGTATAAGAAGTCGCCGACGGGACTAACGGCCGGGGCACCGTCGTGAAAGCGAGTATTCAGCGCCGTGAGTGCTTCCGCCGATGTCCAACCTTGCGGCAAGGACGAGGTCATGTAGATGTCGTAATCAAAGTGGGTATGCAACTCTCGAAGCGTGGCGGGCCAAGCTCCGGACGGCGGGCGATGGTCCTCGCCGGGTCGGGGACGATTCGATGAAAAAAATAACTGTTGACCATCCGGCCAAAGCGCCGGACCGTATTCGTTGAACTCGGAGTTGACCGCACTTCCGAGGTTTTCCGGTTCGCATTCCGCATCGTCAAGTCGAGCGACCCAAAGGTCGTAACCGCCGAAACCACCTGGACGATCGCTGTAGAAATACAGCTTGTCGCCGTCGGTCGACGGTTCCGGCCCGAGTTCATCAAGGTTGCTGTTGAGAAATACCAGAGGCTGCGGATCGGACCAGCCGTTGACGGTTTGCTTCGCGCGCCAAATATCCGCGTTTCCACCGGCCTTTCCGCGAACAAAGTAGAGGGTCAAGCCGTCGGCGCTGAGGCGCGGTTCATAATCATGGGGCGAGGAAGCCGGCGGGAAAGCAATCTGCTTCGGCGGCTGCCAGAGAATGTCACGAAGTGCGGAAGTCGAACTCGGTTGTCGGATTGTGTCCGCGTCGGTGTAATACGCGCGGCCGGTCGGCCAGAACATCCAACCCATCCATCCGACAAGCAGGGCTGCGACGACGCTGAAACTAATGATGACACGACGTGACATGAGGCGACTCGATCCTCGCTATTCTTCACGGTCCGAGGACGGTATCCAGATAGGGTTCTTGGATTCCGGCGCTCTTGCAAATATCCAAAACGCGAACGACGTTTGAATACGCCGTGTTGCGATCTCCTCGAATCGTAGCCTTCTGCTCAGGATTTTTTTGAACCGCTCCGGTCACATGCTCCTGCAAAGCGTCCAACTCCATCACTTGCCCTGAAACAATCGCATGCCCTTCGGCGTCGACATTGATCACCAGCTCCCGCAGCAGCGTACTCATCGGCAAGTCCGACTTGGCCACCGGTAATGCGATTCTCATTTCCCGTTCGGTTTGATGAAACGTCGTCGCCACCAGAAAGAAAATCAACAGGTTAAACACCATGTCGATGATCGGGGTGAAATCGATCGAAACACCGGTGTTTTCTTCAGCCGTTTGCAACAGCATGAGCAACCCCTTCCGTTACGGGACCGACGTTGATCGGCAATCGACCGTCTCCCGCATTCGGGCTCAACGTTCGCTCAGGTTTGGATGCGGCTCGGCCATTGTCGCCTCCGTTGACCTTCGGCGAGCTTGCATATTCTTCGACAAAGTCAATCGTGATGGCATCCATGTCAAAAACCAATCGCTCCACTTTGGCCGACAGCATGTGGTGGGCGATGACGGTGGGGATGGCCACGATCAATCCGGCGGCCGTGGTGATAAGGGCCTCGTAAATCCCCTTCGCCAACAGCTCCGTTCGACCCAACGACTCGCCTGAAACGGCCACGGTCTGAAAGGCCGAGATCATTCCGAAAATCGTCCCAAGCAAACCCAGCAACGGCGCCACCGATCCCACGACGCCGAGAGATCGAAGAAATTTTCGTAACTTGAAAATCTCTCGCCGCCCTGCTTCCTGAATGGCTCGCTCCAATAGCTCAAGGGGCTCGCCGAGTTTCTTAATCGCAGCGGTGAAAATTCCGGCGAGGGGTCCGGGGCGAGCCGCGCAATACTCCAGCGCTTTGGCGCTGTCGCGTTTGGGGTCTCCCATGACCGCTTTCAAACCCACGACAAAATTCGGTGGAATGATCTGCCGGCGGCGCAAGCTCACCATGCGTTCGATGATGACCGACAACGCCACGAGGGAGCAGATTCCGATGGGAATCATCACCGGACCGCCTTTGACGACGAAATCCCAAACCGATCCGATGTCTGCCGATGTAGGCGGTGAAGGAATGTTTGCCGGTGAGGCGGCGGTCTGTGCCCAAAGCGAGGCACTCCCTATTCCGGATGCAATCTGCTCGATGATCACCTGTCATTCTCCTGTCATTGTCGGCAAGAGATTTTAAAAAAGCCTCTTGCCCCTCCGTTTATACGATCCCCATTTCGCTACGAAGCACCCTGAATCCCCTCTCCCCAGTTACGAGGAGAGGGGAAGGGTTGGGGTTGGAAATCAACTACTGTGACCCACGGGCTGACGCGGACATTTCCGCCAGCAATTTCGCAGCCATCGGGGCCCACTTGGTTTGCCCGAACTTATCGACGACCGTTGCAAACTGACCTCTCGCCTCCTCCGGCTTGGTCAGTTTTTGAAAACACCGCCCAGCTTCATACAGTGCGGCCGCGCTCCATTCCGGATAGGCGTACAAAATATCCACTTTGATGAGTTCCGCCGCCGCTTGTTCATATTGTTTGGAAGCGAAAAGGCACTCGCCGATTTGAAACTGCGCCCGGGCGGCCGTCGGACCCTGGTGCCGGGCGACGACATCTCGATAGGCGAGGGCGGCCTCATCGAATCGACCTTGATTTTCCCGCGCCCACCCGACGCCGAATTGTGCGGTAAACCATTGTTCATCCCTGCTGAACTGATGCAAGAACGCGGCAAAGGCCGACTCGCTGTCGCTCCAACGCTGGAGAGTCGCCAATGTTTCTCCGCGACGAAGAAGCCCTACACGATAGCCTGGATCGGCGGGAAACCGTTCCACCAAGCGATCGAGGTGCTTCAACGCCTGGGTCGGTTTCGCAAGGTGAATCAACGATTCCGCCGCGATCAAACTCGTGGAAGCGACGTAGTTGCTATCAGGGTTTGCTTGAATGAATTCTTCACTGGTCGATGCACACTCGGACCAGTGTTCCAGTTGGTATTCGCACGCTGCCAGTCGATACAGGGCCCGCTCGGGCAATCCGGCGTCGATCTTTTGACCTCGCTCCGAGGCGATCTTGCGAAACCGCTTCAAGTAGACAATCGCTTGGTCCAGTTGCTTCGCATCCGCCGACAGTTCGGCGACTTCGACCAGCGCGTGCTCGTTCACCCGTTGGTCATCGGCGCCATCAACCATCGCTCGATAGGCGGTCAGCGCGGCATCCGTTTGACCTAGTTTCCGAAGACACCATGCTCGCTCATATTGCAGGGGTTCGCGCCATGATGCGTCGGTTGGCGCACCACCGAAGGCCATACGATCCATCAAGGAAATCGCGTCCTCGCATCGATCTTGCCGAGACAGGGAAATCGTAAGACGTGCCTGGGCTTCACCGATCCTTGGGTGATTCGGATATTTTTCCACAAACCGCCGACACGCTTGCTCGGCTTCAACGAATCGCTTGCTGGAAAGCAGCGCCTGGGCTTGATCCAACAAAAGATCAGCCTCGGCCGCGCCGCTTGATTGACCATCCATTGCTTTGGCGAACCGCTCGCTGGCCGCGCCCGAGTCGCCCTTGCTCAGCGCGATGAACCCGAGTCGATGTTCGGCGGCGGAGTTGAATTGACCCTTTTTATCTTGGTCCACGACCGACCGGAATGCGATGGCGGCGTCATCGAATTTGTTGTCGGCCAATAACGCCTGACCCCGTTCAAACATCGCCTGCACGCAATGAGGTGAACTCGGATGTTCCTTGAGCAATCGATCGAACGCTAGGACCGACTGCGAGAATCGATCCTGTCGAAGAGCGCATAAGCCGATCTTCAACCAGGCATCATCCGCGGCCGGCGCCTTCTTTTCCGGCTCAACGTATGCCCGAAGATACGCATCCGCTTGCTTCCACTCGCCGCGTTGAAAGTAAATGTCTCCAATCGCCAGCAAACTAGCTTGATACGGCTCTTCGACCGTGGGGTTCGGCGCCACGATTCGAAGCGACGCCAGGGCTTCGTCGGGCCGATCCAAATGATACTGCGCCAGCCCAAGTCGGAATCGAGCCTTCTTGATTTGTGACGGATCGGTCATCGAACCCAACAGTCGCTCATACTTTTGCGCCGCTTCCGTATATCGACCGGCCAGAAAGTCATTCTCCGCCGCCAAAAACTCGACGGCCGCGCTCCATTCATGTTTGGGAAATCGCTTCAAAAATTCCGTGCAACGAAGCTGACTCGGCTCATAGTTTCCACGCTGGTGTTCGGACACCGCGAGGAGATGAAGAACATCCGGCGTCTGGGCGTGATCTGGGAAAGAGGCCAAGAGCCCTTGCAGTTCGTCCGCCGAACCGGCGAAATCGCCCACTCGATATAGGGAAAAGGCTCGGTCATAGCCCATCTCCGGAAGCAGTTTGCTCTTGGGATATCTTTTTCTTGCCTCGGTAAAAGACGTTGCGGCTTCTTGAAACTGATTCTGTCGAAGTTGGCACTTGCCGATCCAGTATGCCTTCGCATCCTGCAACTCGACCGGTTCATCGCCCACTTTGCGCAACTGTTCGAGTGCACGATCATACTTCCCTGAATCAAACCAAACCAATCCGCGCTCGAACCGGCCATAGGGAATCAACGGGCTTTGCGGGAAAGATTGCAACAACTCATCCAACCGCTTACCTGCCTCTTCGGCCTTTCCATCGGATCGAAGCACCTGGGCAAGACCGAGGGTTGCTTCGGCGTTGAATTTTGCTTGCGGCTGTTGAAGCACTCTGCGATAGACGCGCTCCGCATCGACCCACTTTCCGGTTTGCTGAAAACCCTGTGCCAACAAGAACGTCGCATGGTCGGAGAGTTGCGAAGGCGGATCGGCGGATGCAACTTGATCGAATTGGGCGATGGCCGTGTCGTGATCCCCCACCGCCACGGCCGACGTTCCCAAGAAATACCGACCGCGCATCTGCAAAGCTGATCCTTGAATGCGATCGACGGAAGTCTTGCAATGGGCCATCGCTTCGGCATACTTCCCCTGCGAATACAGCGATTCCGCCAGTCCTACTACGGCATCACTCCACAACGCATAATCTGAATTCTCTCGAACGAGTTTTTCAAATCGATCAGCGGCCTCCGCGTATCGCTTTTGTGATAGGTGACATTGCCCCAGCAACAGCCCGACTTCCACCGAATAGGAAAATCCGGTCAACGAAACCAAGGCATTCAATTCCGCCGAGGCTTCCTCCCATCGATTCAGTCGAAACAAACAGACGGCCAACCCATACCGCGCAACGGGCGCCTTCTCATGATTCGATTGTTCCGAAAGAAATTTGCGATACTCGGCCACCGCTAGGTCATTCAGCCCGCGATTGAGCAGCCCGTTTCCCGCGTGAAACGTTTGGAGCACGGTATCCGCCGTCGCAGGCTGGGCGAAGGCTTGCGTGTAGAGCGACGTCCACGCCCAACAAAACACCAGACATCCCAAGCGCGTATCGATCTTCCCGCGCAAACGTCGACGGATCATGCGCAAACCCTCCAGCGAGCCACACGCGGAATACAGTTCCGGTTTGCCGGGAGCCCGCGCGGACTCCCGGAATTCCGGATTCAAGTCCTACTCTTACATGGAGCCTATTGCGCGCCTTGGAAGTTCATGGCCCGTTCGCGCAGATTTTGGGCGGCCTCGCGCAAAGCTTCAACGGATTCCGCCAGCGCTTCCGCTTGTCCGGAAAGCTCCTCCGCGCGTTGTTGCATGACGACGGCCTGGTCTCGTGAAATCTGGGACTGCATTTGCATCTGAGAGAGTTGCATTTCAATCTGAACGCGGGCTTCATCGCTTAACCGATCCGCGCTCGACGAAATCCGATCCATGCTTTCCGAAAGCGTATCCGCTTGCTTTTCCAGATGACGAGCGCGCTCGTCGTGCGTTCGGACCTGATCCTCGGTCATAGATCGACGACTGTCGAATTGCGCTGCTTGGATTTCCAGCGAACGCAACAGCTCTCCGATCGCTATTCGCTCTTCATGACTCACGGGAGCGTGATCGCCGCCATTTCGCGCGAGAACACCGGTCAGAGCTTCATAACTGTGTTCCACGGCGCTGCGGACTCCGTCGCGCAACGATTCCGGCATTCGTTCCACCAGCGACTCATACAAGTCTCGGACCGAAGACGACGAATCGTCTTCATCCTCTTCTTCGTCATCGTCATCATCGTCGTCGCCATTCTCATCGACTTCGGCGTTGGCCAATTCCTCTGCCAGCTCCACCTCGATGTCTCCAAGATCGACGCCATGCTCACCCACGGCCAAGGCATACACTTCTTCCGACGCATCGCCGTCCGCCTCCGCTCGCGGGGCCGCCCCATCCAACATTCGCACAAACGCCCCGAAAACACGATGTTGTCCGCGAGTCGCTTGAACCGAAATCCCACCATCGATGGGTCGAATCAAAATGGGCACGTCAGGCCGGGACATCAATTCGATCAACGCCTGGAGTTTTCCTTCCTTCAGTTGATATTCACGTTCTATTTTTCCGTTGGCTTCGGTGCGGCGTTTTTCATCGTTCTTGCGAGCTCGCTTTGTTTTTTCACGTTCCTGCTTAGCATTGTTTCGAGCACCAACCCGCGCGCCGTCTTTGACTTTTCCGTGGCCGTCCAACGCTTGAAGGGATTCTCTCATGCCGTCCAAACTGGCCTGCAAGCGAGCAAGTTCCGCCTCTAGTTTCGCCAGTCGCTCCTGGGCAACGGACAATCCGCCGACACCCTCAGGCGAGGTCTGTCCGAAGAGATTTGTAGAGGCGTGAGCGTGACCTTGCCCTTGACCCGACGAATCCTTCGCCGTAGCAAACGCGTCCCGCGTTCGAAGATACTCGTGAAACGTACTTCCAGAATCACCGCCGGGTATAGTTACGGCGGAACCAGACCACGCCCCACGAGCGGGTGGTGCAGGCGGAGCCGGTGGTACGGGTGGCATGGCTGGCATTGGCGACATGGCTGACATAGGAGGCATCGGAGCCATAGGGGGAAACGGCGCCGCTGGTGGCGTAGAACCCGGGCCCCCGTGGGCCCGAGGAGCCTTCGGCGGACGTGGCGCCTTGAGCGCTTTGAGAGCGTGCGCTTGAGCATGGTCACTGTGTTCATGCTTCGCGTCACATCCCGGGGCGCAGGGCGGACAAGGTGGACAATTCGCCGCCTTGACCTTCGCTTCCGGTTCACACGATTGAACCGGCGCCGTCCACCATCCCGCGCAGGCCAACAAGACCGCCATTCCCGTACCGGCCATCGAAAGTCTTGGTCGAATTCCGTTCGTCATCACCATGGTCAATCTCCTTGCAAACCGCCGGGTCTTGCCCGTAATTGCTCCAATGCCGACTGCCGGCACGGCCGCATCCGGTTCGCTCACATATTTCTTGGTCGTTAACAAAGCCGCGGCGTACGCACGACGCTCGCGCGGCATGATCCACGTCACCCAGGCATCACAGGCCATGTCCGCCTCCTCCTGTACCCGACCGCGCACCCACCACACCAATGGATGCCACCAGTACAGACATCCCGCGATCGCCTCCAGCCAACACACCCAATGATCCCGCCGTCGCAAGTGCGCCAATTCGTGACAAAGAATGGCACGACGACCTTGATCATCAAGTTCTCGCCAAAGTGCGATCGGAAGAACCAGTCGAGGGCGTCGCCCGCACCAGATCATGGGCGACACGCGAGCGTCAACGCACAAACTCTCCGGCACCTTGCGCAACCCCATCTGTTTCGCCGTTTCCCGTACCATCGCTACGACGGGTTCCGAAGCCGGCGTCGCCCGGGCCAATAGTCGGCGGAACCTGAAACACTTCGCGCCGGCAAACAAAGCCAACAACGTCGTCCCCGCCAACCAAATTTCGCGCGGAATCGCCGGGACCTTCAACACGGATTCCCGAACCTCACTCAACGATTGCAACCAGGAAGTGGCCGCGACCAACGGTTCAACCTTTTGATCAAGATCACGTTGAAGATCATCCGGTCGAGCGGACTGCGGCGCAGGTGTCTCGAGCGTTTGGTTCGCCGAAAGGGTCGGCAACGAACAAAGCGCTGAAGACTCATCAGGCGGAGAGGGATTATTCTCTCGCGGAGGTGCTGTCTTCGCTCTCTTCCTAACTTTGGCATCAACCTTTGCGGTATCTTCCTTAGCCTTGGCGTCGAATTCACGATTTGGCTTGAGTGACTTCTTTTTGCCGGATGAAGGCTCGCGATTCGCCTTGCGATGTTCCAACTCTATGGGCAGCGGCGTTTCAATCGAAGGCGCCGGAATCACTTTCCGAGGCCACACCGCAAGTCGATCTTCAACACTTGGACTTGCCTCCTCGCCCAACGACTTATCGCCAAACTTCTTCGTCGACGGGGGAAGGGGTCGATTCAAGTCCGTGTCAACAGTAACGACCGGCTGAGCCATCCCTTCAACCCGCGGAGCCTTCGGTAAGAGCACCGGTAGAACCAAGAGCAGGAGAACCGTCACCCACAACGTGTGTCGAGTGGCCGGCCTGCTGGGGATAAACCGACAGGCGAGAGCGACCAACAATCCGATGGGAACGACGGCCAAGGCGTTTTGCCACAATCCATCCACCATCGTGGATACCCAAGATTCCACTGTATGCCTCCTATGGGCTACATCTGCTGCTGTTTTGTATCCAACTGCTCGATCAACCGTTGCAGTTCTTCAAGTTCTGTCTGGGTAAATTTCGTGGTTCGCATCAACTGCAAAGCCAACTGTCCCGGTGCGCCGTCAAAGAGGTCTTCCACCAGGGTGTGCAGCCGTGAACGCGTGAGACTTCGCCGACTGACCGTGGCTCGGTACACGTAGGCGACATTTGATTTGTCGCTGGAAACATGTCCTTTCTGTTCTAGTCGAGTCAAAAAGGTCAAAACCGTGGTATACGCGACCCGCCGACCCTGCTCGTGAAGATGATTGAGGACATCGCGCACCGTCGACGGTCCCAAGTCCCAAAGGACCTTGATGACCTCCAACTCCGCGTTGCCAACCTCGTATTGTCGTTCCGACATTCCGATTCCTCTATCGTCTCCCCGAACCTACTACGACCGTCGTTGAAAGCCTACTACACGTGTCGGAGGGCGTCAAGAAAAAACCGACTCAAAAGAATGGTTTTGACAATTCCATACGAATCCCCGTCACGCGTGAGATTTTTTTCCATACTTGCGCCACCTTTTCGGCACAACCATCTCGCTTCAACCCGACCATCCAAGCCAATACTTCACTTCATACTGCTACCGAACCGTAGGGGGATTCGAAAAACTGTACGGCCTTATTTCCATCCGCCACCCACTCTGCAATAAATACAGCTTGAACGCATGAAAGAATTCTCGGACCTTTACAATTTCTGATTTTTCTCGACAAATGCCTACGCCCCATCCCTATAATGTCGAGGGATAGAGGCCCTTTGGCCTTGTTGAGAGTGTGTTTTGGGGCGCACGATTTTTTCGATCCAAAAATTCAAAAGATGTTTTTGGCCAAAGCCTCTTGGATTGGACCGGAAAAAGCGGTAAAGTGTCTATTCTATAGATAAGCGACGATTCAGAGTGAATTTGGACTAGGTCCACAAGGAAAAAAGGGGACAACGGATGAGCAACTATCGGAGGCGGAAGTCGTCAACGCAGATTCTAACAGTAGGCGCTGCATTGGCTTTTCTTAGTACAGGAGCAATGGCACAAGACCCAAGCTTTACTCTCCATGCCGTAAA
Organism: Planctomycetota bacterium; assembly: GCA_038043045.1. Classification (GTDB taxonomy): domain Bacteria; phylum Planctomycetota; class Phycisphaerae; order UBA1845; family UBA1845; genus JBBTCX01. Next base: position 19,715 of record JBBTCX010000059.1, read on the forward strand.
AAAGAACAATATGGCCATCACTCCCACCGATTCGTTACTGGCGGTGCCGGGGGATACCGTTGAAGTCGAGGTTTATATCAATTGCTGGTCCAACGGCAGACTGGTTCATTCTGACGGTACGGATATTGATCCGACCCAACGGCCGACGATGAATGCGTACCAGGCAATCTTCAATTTTAGAATGGGTAGCTTTCATAGTGGGAGTTCCGGAAACGTCTTACCGAAGGATTATGCTACGACTACCGGCATAAACGGCCGCGTTTGTTTCCCAACATTCAGCGGTCTTCCAGGAGACGACAACTTCGCGAACGTTTTTATTTCTCAGTCCCATCCGGACTATATGTTTGGTCAATCTGGTTCCTCGATCTGTATTGTGCAAAGCAATGACTGCCTTCATAGGTTTTCGTGCACACGGTTTTCCGGTAGCACTCCGGCCGGCTTCTGTCCGCCTCCTGGTACGCATGATCCTTATAAGTACGCCGGAACCCTCGTTCTTCAGGTGTCGCCTGATGCCACGGGAGTTTTTACGGTTTGTCTCGACGACACGAATCGCCCGCCCGATGGCACGATGCCACCGGACTTTCTTGACGACGGACCGGAAAACAGCTTTCTGGTCCCTTACACGGAAAACCCAGTAGAGACTACCGCTCGTATCGCCCCCGTCGAATTTTCGTGTTTAACGATCGCAGTGCCGACACCGGAATGCGATGTCACGATCAACTCCGTCAATCCAACGAACAATACGATTGACGGGCGACAGCCACACGCGCTCAATGATGCCGCGACCGCTCAGGGAATTACTTCCGTCGATTTGACTTACTCGATTGTGAATAATCCTGGGGGAACCAATCCACCGCCTTGCCTGTCCACGGGGGCTTTTGCACTTGCCTCTACTTCGGGCACGGCCCCAAGCGTGACGAGTGTCACGGCGCTGACACCTAACTCCGTGCGATTGAATCTTAACAGACCGATCCCCGCTGGGGCGTGGACGACGATCACTCACGACGACGATAGCGGCCTTACGAAGTTCTGCCTGGGCAATCTACCCCTGGATGTCAACAGCAATCGCACAGCCAATGCCGACGACGTGATGCGCTTGGTCGATTGTCTTGCCGGAACGCAATCCTGCTCGCTTGTCCAAGGGGACACGAATCGATCCGGGGCGTTGAATGTGGGTGACATCGTGCAAGCGATCAACTTGGCCAACGGCGCGGATGCGTTTGCGGTTTGGAATGGCGCTGTATTGCCCGCGAGCCCGTGCCCGTAATTCGATGTCGCTCGCTGGTTTTGGGTTGAACAGTCAAGGGGCCGATGGGTGTCGGCCCTTTGATTTTGACGGACTTGCACGGAGGGTAAAAAGGGGGGAAGGGTCATGGGGTGGAGAATTGCAACCCGGTTATTGGTGTTGGCGTTATGCGCCGGGTCGGGGACTCGAGCGGGCGACATCGAGGATCCGCCAACGATGTCCATTCGGATCGTGGCCAAAAACGGGGTCGCCCTTCCAGCCCCGAGTCTCTTCGTCGAGGCCTCCCCGGGCGACATTCTAACGACGGAGATCTTCCTTCGTTGCTGGTCGAATGGGATGCACTCGCAGTTCCCCGGCGTTCAACCGCTTCTTAAGAGCTATCAAGCGACCATACCCTACGCCACTTACTTTACCGGGAGCAAAGGGAATATCCTTCCAAAAGACTTTGCCGATACCACCGAGTTCCCCGACGGGAATTGCAACAACACAAGCACAGACCCGTTCATTCAAAACACGAACAACTTCTTTGTGGCCACGACTCGCGCTGACTACGCCCTTGGCAACCAAGTTTTTGTGGCTTCAGCTGGAAGTGGGATGTGCGATTACAGAGTCGCGGGAGCTATCTGTCTTTTCGGTTGCCCGGGGGTCGAAGCCGTTTGCCCGCCGACGGAACAGAAATACGCCGGAACCCTTATCCTCAAGGTTTCCGACGACGCGATCGGCACTTTTCGATTGTGCCTCGACGATCGAGACATTTCACCGGACCATCCGATTGGTCCCGACAACAGTTCCTTCCGCCCGGCGGCGGCGACGACACAGAATCACGCCATCATTCCGGTTCGTTTTGAATGCGCGACGATTCGTATCGTTCCCCAAGAGGAATGCGATCGCACGATCTCTTCCTCAAGCCCGCCCAGCGGTTCCATTGTTGCAGGTCAGCCGCATGGCCTCGACAATGCGATTCCCGCCGGGTTGCAATCCGTTGTTTTAGGGATCCAAGACGGCGATTTATCCTGCCTGACTTCGAATGATTTTCTGGTTTCCGTTTTCCCTGATGGTCCCCATCCGAGCGTTAGCGAGGTTCAGATTACGGGTCCGCAAACCGTTCAGCTCACCTTGAGCGGCCCCATTCCGGCGGGGAAATCGACCCGAATCACGCTGGCTGATCCCACACCAAACAGTGTTAGTATTGGTTACCTCCCAGGAGATGTTCTTAACGACGGCTACGTGGACACAGACGACGTTGAGTTTCTGATTCAATACTTAACCGGCACCAATTGCCCGGTTCTCGCGTCTGACATCGACCGTTCCGGCGCGCTTTCCGTTCTTGATCTCGCCCGCGAAGTAGACCTGCTCATCGGGGCTGGGGCATTTGAACCTTGGCTCGGAGCGGTGCTACCGCCTTTGGATCCTTAACCGCCCGTTGCATAAGTCCGCTTCGTACCCGGCAAAACGGCCTGACTGCATTCTTGCCGGGGTTTGAGGTTGGTCAGCACATCGGCCACAATCCAGAGCAGGAGAACAGAATGGCGACGCTGCTGACTACGAAGGCGATCTCGAAGCACTTTGGGACGCGAACGATTTTTGACCGTCTCTCGATCAGCTTTGAGGACGGCGAGCACGTGGGGTTCTTGGGGCCCAACGGAGCAGGCAAGACCACGTTCCTGAAAATCCTGACCGGCCTGTCGCAAGTCGACGGCGGCGAAGTCAACAGGCGACGCTCCGCGCGAATAGGTTTTCTACCGCAAGAAGATCGGTTTCCCGACGGGTCCACGGTCGAGTCGGCTGTGGCTGCCGCGATCGCCGATCAACACTCAGAGCCACATGAGCAAGAAACACAAGTCAACATTATTCTCAGCAAGTTCGGCTTCGATAACCTGCATCGTCCCGTGGAAGAATTATCCGGCGGCTGGCGCAAGCGGCTGGCACTCGCCCGCGAAGTCATTCAGCGGCCTGACCTGCTACTCCTCGACGAACCGACGAATCACCTGGACCTTGAAGGCATTCAATGGCTTGAGGAAATGCTTTTGGGTGTTCCATTTGCTTTCTTGGTGGTCAGTCACGATCGGTATTTTCTGGAGCGGGTGACCGACCGCGTCGTGGAATTGAATCCTATTTATCCCGAAGGCTACTTCAGCGTGAGCGGTAGCTACAGCGTGTTTCTGGAGAAGCGGGCTGAATTTCTCGATGCCCAACAGTCTCAACAGGTGACACTCGCCAACATCGTCAGGCGTGAGGCCGCTTTCCTGAAGTCGAACTCCAAGGCCCAACGGACCAAATCGAAAGTGCGAGTCGAGGAGGCTTACCGGCTGCAGGACGAACTTCGTGAACTGAAGCACCGCAACGCTCAGACCACAACCGCCGGCATCGACTTCGAAAGCACCGGCCGAGGGTCGAAGAAATTGTTGGATGCCAAGGGTCTCACCAAGTCACTTGGCAACAAACTGCTATTCAAGGATGTATCGCTGGTGCTATCGCCTGGCACTCGGCTGGGGCTACTGGGTTCCAACGGCAGCGGCAAAACGACGTTGATTCGCGTTCTCACGGGGGATCTGCCGCCCGACGAGGGCACGGTTGTTCCGGCCGAGAATCTTCGCGTTGTCGTGTTCGACCAAATGCGCGAGGAGCTTCCGCAGGATGTGTCCTTGCGGCGGGCCTTGGCGGGTCGAGACGATCACGTGAGTTTCCGTGGGCGAAATATTCATATCACCTCCTGGGCCAAGCAATTTCTCTTCCGCGTCGATCAACTGGACATGCCGGTGGGCGAACTGTCAGGCGGCGAGCAGGCTCGAATTCTGATCGCCCGGCTGATGCTCCGACCGGCCGACCTGCTCATTCTTGATGAACCGACCAACGATCTAGACATCGCCACGCTGGACGTGCTCGAAGAAAGTCTCTGCGAATTCCCCGGTGCGATCGTGTTGGTGACGCACGATCGATTCATGCTCGATCGAGTTTGCACGGAAATCCTGGGGCTCGACGGCGATGGGCGAGTCGGACGGTATGGTGATTGTGCTCAGTGGCAAACAGCTCAAGCTCGACGCTCTCGGGGGAAAGAAGGAAGCGCCGCGAAACCTAAATCGAAAAAATCAAAAACGCAGGCCGCTCTATCGGGCCTGACCGCCAGCGAGCAGAAGGAACTCAAGGAAATGGAAGCCACGATTCACGACGCGGATGAACGCGTGAAAATGTGTGCTCGGGCGATGGAAGATCCAAAAGTCTCAGGGGACCACGTCGAAGCCCAAAAACGCTGGAAGGAACTGGATGCCGCAAAAAACCAGGTCAAGGCGTTGTATGCGCGTTGGGAGGACTTGGAGACCAAGGCCACCCGCTAAACTCGATTTTTCCGTTTTTCGGTAGGTTTTCTTGAGCACGAACTCACAAAGTGGCGGCGGGAACTACTTGGGGCCGGTGACAGAGGTTGACATGACTGTGTAGTCGGCGAGGTCTAAACTGTTGTCTGGGGAGAGGTCGAAGGCGTCGCAGCCGGGGGAGCAGGATCGGCTTCCCGCGCCGCGGAAACAATTCTGAAACTGGGCGAGGTCGAGCAAGTCCACGTCGCCGTCGTTGTCGATGTCGCCGGGATTTGTGATGCAGGAAAGTTTGGTGAGGAAACTTTCGTTATGAGTAGGACCGATTTGCAGAATATCCTCCCCACACGTCGGATCGGCGTCCGGGGTCGAGTTGTAATAGTTGACTGTGTAAATCTCCCCCGAATGCGAAACGGCCATTGCGGGGTGGGGCATCTGAATATTCTGAAATTGCCTCAGCCAGCGCGGCTGAGCTTCACTGTCGAGACATAGAAGGAAAGTGCAGGAGCATTCACAATCGCAGTGGTAGGGCAGTACACCGTCGGTGGGGTCGAAGTCGACTTGGGTGTATGCGAAAGTGTCTCCAGAAAGAAGAATGTCCCCATTTGGAAGGAGGTTAAGATGATTGGGGTCGACACGACCGGCTACAAAGTAACTCCACAAGTATGACCCATCTGCACCGAGTTTGGTGATGAACATGCCGGGTTGCTGACAGAGGTTGACACCTTCCGTCGGGTCCAGGTCGGCTGGACCGTTGGTTCCCCCAGCCACGATCACGGAACCGTCCGGGTAGACATCCATCGCGACCAACGTTACGTCACATTCGAAACTTCTGGACCAGAGGTAGTCGCCGTCGGGGGAGAATTTGGTGACGAACGTCTTAAACTGTGGAAATCCGCAAGGGACGGCATCGTGCCAGTCGGGCCAGCCGAGGAATATAGGGTTGAGATTGATGAAGCCGTGAAAATAGCCGCCGATGTAGACGTTGTTGTCGGCGTCGACGGCGACGTGTTGGGCTTCGTCGTTTTGGCTGGCCACGGAACCCATTTTGTACCGCCAAGCAGGCTCGCCATTGGCATAATACTTGGCTACGACGATATCGATGCCTTCACCCACGGCGATCACATCACCGTTGCTGTCGACGGTAAGATTCCTTGTGGGGATATAGTAATCTGCCGGAGCGCGTGCCCAAATGTACTCACCATCGGGAGTAAGTTTAACCAGGCAACTCGTGCCCGTTTTGCTAGTCAGGGTATGCACTTCCGGGCCGGGATCGTAATCGACAGTTCCGCTGAAATTGTCAGTAATATACTCAAACTGACCGATTTTTGTCATGAGCGCGGATAGGGCAACAAAAAAGCGG
>JBBTCX010000060.1:0-29797 GCA_038043045.1 Planctomycetota bacterium
AACCAGCGGATCACCAGCAACAACATCACCCATGCTCCAAGACCCATGATGGTTGCGATAACGCGGTGTTTTCGACGACAAACGAAAAGAGCAAATGCCGCGAGGATAACACCTTCCGTTCGGGCCAGTGTGGCAACTGCCAGCAAGATCGCGGTTTTCGTCGAGATGCGGTCCGTTTGCTGATCTTGAAGAATGGAAACCAAAGACGCCGTAACAAGGAAACCGAACAAGGCGCTGTCCATCCCTGATCCCGAAGCAAAAAACAGAATCGGCGCAGTGGCCAGGCCAATTCCGAGAATGAGAAGGGAAACAACGTCCAGGGATGGCGCTGTGATCCGCAAACCGCGAATCGTAACCACAAGAATTCCGACCCCACATAACAACCCGCACCCGAAAGCGAGTCTTTCGAAATCGGGAAATACGACTCCTAGACCGCCCAAGGCAAACGTCCACAGCGGAGATGAATATCCTTCGACTCGCTCTCCCACGTTGAAAACCGGGCCGTTGCCCTCGGCCAAGTTGCGAGCGTATCGAAGAAAGATGTACGCGTCGTCGATCAAGCCGACGCCAAGAGCCCACGTTGCAAACAACAACACCGTTGAGCACGCCAACGTGCCAACGATCCACCCTCGATCGCCGAGAGTGGACCCCACCGGACCGATTTGCTTCGTCGTCAACATCACTTCACGCGCCAAACTATAGGACCTCGACCCATGGAAGGTTCATCGGAAGCGCAAGATCGACGCTTGATCGCGGTCGTCAGAACCAGTAGAAACGCTGAGCGAATGGTCCATGCGAGATTTGCCTACCAAATGAACGCTTCAAGAATCACCCAATGGCTCCTCCCTCCGCCGAAACAAACGAATAATCTACCCGGGAATTATGCGGTTTCTCACGGTGGTCTCTTTGTCATTGAGGTTGAGGATCAACGAATTCACCGGGCCGCAGATCGATGGCGCCGGCTGGCCGGCTTCGAATCGGCTTTAAGAATTCGAATTGACAAGAGCATTCACCCTAATCCCGAAGCCTACCTTTTGCAGGTTCAACCGACGGAAATCGAACTGACGGGAACAACGCCGACAGGTTGCTTCTGGGGTTTGCAAACGCTTTCGCAATTGACGGATTTGGCAACGGGTTTTCCTGATTCAGCCAAAGAGGTCTCGCGGGTGGAGATTCCTTGTTGCTCGATTCTCGATTGGCCGGACATGGCCATACGCGGCGTGCTTCACGATGTCACGCGCGGAAAAGTGCCGACCTTATTGACACTAAGGACGCTCGTTGACCGGCTTTCCACGCTGAAAATAAACCAACTGCAACTCTACATTGAACATGCGTTTACCTTTTCATTCGATCCGGAGATTTGCGGAGCGGATGAAGGTCTCACGCCCGAAGAGATTTGTGAGTTGAATCAATACTGCCGCGAGCGGTTCATCGACTTGGTCCCGGCGCTGGCCACGTTTGGACACATGGGGCGAATTCTGTCCATGCAGAAATACCGCCATTTGGCGGAGATCGAACCGACGCTTCCGTGGAAAGAACTGAGTTGGCCGGCACGAGCACGCGGATTCACGCTCGATTGCTTGAACCCTGAATCACACCGACTCGTTGAACGAATGTGGTCGGATGTGCTCGATGCATTTCCCGGTCCGATCGTCAACATTTGCGGCGATGAGCCGTGGGATTTGGGAAAAGGAAAGAACCGCGATCGACTCGAAGGCACTGCAAAATATCACGCCTACGTGGAGCATTTGGAGCGAACCCAAAGAATCTGCGCTTCTCGTGGCCGCCAAACCCAGTTTTGGTCCGACGTCATTCGCAGCGCACCTAACCTCAAAAACTCATCCTTGCGAGATTCAACCGTTCTCCATTGGGGTTACGACGATCGCGCGGATTACAAGGGGACAGCGGAACTTGTCCAACAAGGCTTCTCTACAGTCGTATGCCCCGGAACCTCGGGGTGGAAGCGAATCCTCAATGGAATGAATCTAGCGGAGAGGAATATCTGCGACTTTGTGGCCGCCGCTCGTTCGGCAGGCGCTGTGGGATTGATCATTACCGATTGGGGTGACCACGGCCACTTCAATTCATTGGCTGGTTCGTGGCACGGTTTCGCACTTGGAGCCGCCCTATCCTGGAACAACGATTCTCCAATCGGAGCGGAGCTTGACGAGAAGTTCGCGCGGTCGTTTTTCAAAACGAATGATCCAGCACTCTTATCGCTTTTGCGACAAGTGGCGAAAATATCGGACGCTTGTGAAACTTGGCGACTTCTTTGGATGAACGCGAGAGAGACTGGACGAGAACCGACCTTGCCAAATACGCAGCTTCTTCTCGAAACTCTTCGCCAGGCCCAAGAGGCAGGAATCAAACTGAAACATTGCGGTGAAATTGGGGGCGATAATCGACTTGATTCCGATGAACTCTCGATGGCTTGTAAGTTCACGGAACTTTTGTGCCGCAAATTGAACTGGGTTTCGAAGTCGACCGCGTCTTCGCCTTCTTGGCCGACTTTTTCCGAGAGAAAGAATTGGGGCGATGAATTATTGGTTCTATGCAACGACTACGCAGTTTGCTGGACCGCCCGAAACAAACCTTTTGGATTGCAAGATATACTTGGCGCCCTTCGTAAAGCTGCCGATGATGTTCTTGAATTTCAGGAGAAGGGCTGAATATTGGACCTTCCGGCATTCAAATCAGGTCTGATAATTTCAAAGAGGAAAACTCCCATTGAATCCCTTCCGATAAACCCTTCGACGACCTGAAGTTCGTGAACATCCGTCCAAAAATCGGAGGTGGCAGGGATCCTATGAGTCAACTACTTCATGTTTGCGTATTCAATACTGACCCGGAGGCTTCCTCGGAGCTTTTGGGGCCCTTACAGTCTCTGAACTTCGTTCGCATGGTACCGGAGGTCAGCACGGCCGACGAGCTGGCACAAGCCCTTCAGGAATATGAAGTCAACCTCATCGTGTTTCATTTGGATCCCGTCCCTGCCCCGATCATCGACGTGATTGACCAAGTGGCCACTCGTTATCCCACGATCGCCACCATCGCCATCAGCAGTCGTACGGGGCCCAATGAAATTCTCGCCCCGATGCGGGCCGGTTGCGATCAGTTCGTCTGCAAGCCCATCGACCAGGGTGACCTTGCCTCGGCCGTCGGTCGAGTGGCGAGCAAACGGCTGTTGGGTCGAACCCAAGGTCGCTGCATCTGCGTGACGAGTGCAAGCGGCGGCGCCGGCGCGACATCCATCGCGTGTAATCTGGCGTTGGAAATCGGCCAACTCACCGATACGGAGTGTGCGCTGTTTGACCTCGACCTTCAATTCGGCGACGTAGCACTGAATTTTGACACGGAACCGGAATACTCTTTGTTTGAATTGGCTGAAGCTGGCACCAGTTTGGACCGCTCGCTTCTCACCAGAACCTTAACCAAACTTCCCGCCAAAGTATCCCTTCTGACCCGGCCACAGTCGATCGATCAATGTGAGGCGATCACACCGGACCTGATTCACCGGGTGATTCAATTGCTGACCGCCAGCCACGAAAACGTGATCGTGGATGTCCCGCGTCGATTTGATTCCACCACTTTCGCGGCCATGAAGCAGGCGGATCTTGTCTTCATCGTCTGCCAACTCCTCGTCCCGAGCATTCGTCACGCTCAGCGGTATCGAGACACGATGGTCCGATTCGGCATCCCCGCCGATAGAATCGAATTCATCGTCAATCGCTTCGATCAATCCACGAAGGGTGTTCAATTAAACGACCTGGCTGAGACGTTTCAAAAACCGATCTACGCTACGGTTCCGAACGATTACCAATTCGTGGCCCGATGTCTGGACCTTGGTCGCCCCGTTGCCGCCGTGGATCGCAGCAGCGCGGTCCGCGTGGCGATTCGCAAATTCGCGCGACGGATTACCTCCGACACGACATCCGAATCCAAGAAGAATCTAGGCGAAAAAAAGGGGTTCCTAAGCAAATTGTTCAGTTGACGGCGAAGGCCCTGGGGTTACCTTAATACCGCCCTCGTTGAAGGGCAATGAGCCGTGGTTCTTATGGCGCATGAGTTCGATGAATGCTACCGCCGACGGCCCCAGAACCACGCCAGGCCTTGCTCGACGAAGAGGATTCCCGCCAACATCAACAAACACGTCCGCCACATTTCCACTCGGGTTTCGCCGGCGCCACCACCGAGTTGATCGATCCCCTCGAAATACTCAAACGAGAGCTTTGGAAACGCGCGTCGCAAGTCCTTTTCCCTGGCCAAGGCCAAGTCGCTTTCCCGTGGGTCCGTGTTCACGGCGACCAATCGGACAACGGGGGCGCTTTCCCTTGATCGAAGCACAAATTGATACACGCCGGCTGTTTCCACGTTTTCCCAAACAAAGTGGGCCAAATCGCCACCTTCGCCCGGGGTCGCATTGATGCTCACTTCCGCCTCCGCCGGATACCCCGGAGTCCGCAACAGCGCGGTGGAATCGTACATGTTCGGATCAAACGGGATTTCCAAACGACGTCCGATCCAGAGTTCTCTCTCGTTTTCGCTTCGCTTGGCGACATGGTGCATCAGCTCGATCATAACCGGGACGAACGTCGGATGGTCGGGCCAGAGATGCCACTCCTTGTCAGCCGTCGTGGTGATTACGACGACTCGGCCTAGGCCGAAAGATCGTTCGACGATCGCGGGGTATTCCCGATCCGCTTGAAACTGAGCGATGATACGCAAGGATGAGGCGGCTGCCTCATTCGTTTTCCCCGCGGGTTGACCGACCTCCGTGGGCTGCACGTCGTTCATTTCCGGTTTCGGTTCAGAAACGGGTTCGCAAGCCGCAAACTGAAAGAACGGAACTTGCGAAAGACCCAAAGGATCGCCTTCACGGCTCAGCCCTCTCAAAGCCGGATGCGTGGCATCAGTCACCACGAGTTTGGCCGGGTTCGCCGGGCGAACCACGCCGCCCAGTTTGAGAGGAAGAAGCCCCTTGCCTCCTCGACTAAGAAGCCCACTGTATAGATCGGGGTCGACTTGATCCCCGAGGAAAACGACCAACCCGCCCCCATTTCGAACAAACCGCTCCAACGCTTCGACGACGGGATCGCTCAAACGATACACATTGGCCAAGACCACTACGGAAAACGTAGTAAGGTCCGTGCGCTCCAATTCGGCTTCGTCCACGACGATCGGTTCGTTTCCACTAAACATCGTTCCCGCCGGACGCAGCGCCGTCTTGAGAAACGTCACCTCGTCGTTGTAGGAATCGGGTGAAGGTTCGCCGTTGACCAGAACAATTCGAATGGCACTGGCCACGTCCGCCGCCAAGTAACGCACATTGTCGGCGGGTAAGGAATCTTGCGGCAACTCCACGCGAATGGTCTGAGGTCCTGGTCGGGCAAACTCCACTTCCAGTTCCGTGTTGGTCGACTGTCGAGCGGGCAAGTCCCGAATAGGGGGAACAGGTTTCGGCACATTTTCCACGGCGACGCGCAGGGCCAATTCTCCGATCGATTGCTCTGAATAGTTGGACACGTTGGCCCGCAATCTCGCGGTCGTTCCGGCCACGAATGCCCCGGTGGACACGCCCACTTCGCTGACCGCCAGATTGCTCGCGGACGGATCCCCCACATTGACCATGACCACGCGTAAACCGCGATCCTCCCCGGCCCAAGAGACCAACGGAGCGAAAACCCCCGATGATTCCGAATCCGATGAGCCTTGGGAGGATGGCAAAACCCAGTTGTGCCGTTGAAAATCCGAAATGAAATACACCACCGCACCGGTGAGATCGGGGGCGCGACGGAAAACCTCGGCCAATCCTTCGACGACTTCTCCGACATCGATGGTCCGCTGCGTCGGCTCGATGGCTTCGACAAGCATCAACAATTCTTCCGTCTGCCGATCGTCCAGATAACCCCCGGCAAGGACCGGTTCACGAATGTGCGACATACGCATGAGCGAGACCGTGTCGTCGGGCGATTCTTGTCGAATGGAGTCGAGCAAACGGCGAACGGCCAACTTGGCCGACGCGATCGACGTGCGCCCGATACCCGCCGATTGATACCCCATGCTCAACGAATCATCGAGGACAAAGACTCGATCGACGCGATGCTGGCGACCAAAACCGGCGGCCAGTTGAGTCGGCGTGAGAAACGGACGGGCAATCAATAGCGCTACAAGCAAAACGGCCAAACATCGCAACGCCAGGAGAATCCACTCTTCCATGCGAAGTCGGCGGCGATTGCGTCGCTCGGCTTGAATGAGAAACTCGATCGCGGCCCAGCGAATTCTTTTGAAACGGCGTCGGGCGAGAAGATGGATCAAGATTGGCGCGGCGACCGCGCCCGCCCCGACATAGAATAATGCCGGCGAGACAAACTGAGCCAGAATGAAACGACTCTCCATCACCACAAAAATTCCGCAAAAGGACCCCCGCTACCACGTTGATCCGCAAACAACCTACCGATTTTCCGAATCGTCGGATTCCGAATCACGGTTGTCGTCCGAATCCGGTAAACGGTGCATGGCCCACACACTCTCCGAGGCGGTCGGCGTCGACCGCTTGCCACCCATTCCGGCGCGATACCGCCGCACATATCGATGCACGGCCCAGATCCCAAACAAGAATAACAAGAGGAGCGAGAAAGTCACAATCAATAGCCAAGGGAGAGTTCGGAGAATTACTTCTTTTTTCGTGGTTTTTTCGATGGGTGCCTTTGCTGGCGAGTCCGTCGTGTCGACCACGCGGAGGAGTGCCGCTTGCGAGGGGAGGCTACCCAGTGATGGGACGAGCAAGAAAAGGACCATTCCCAGCCTGAAAAGACGAGCCTTGATCATCGCGTGCTCTTGGGGTGTTTGGAAGAGCCTGAACTATTCTCCGAATCAAGAGCACGAAGTTTTTCATACAATTGATGTTCCGCGTGCGAGATGATCTTCTTCGGCGCGATCTGGATGGTAACGTATTGATCCCCTTTTTCTCCGTTGGCTTTGCGAATTCCCAATCCTCGAAGTCGAAGGGTCGCGCCGCTGGGTGTCCCCGACGGTAGGTTCAAAACCGTATTTCCATCCAATGACGGCACTTCGATTTTTCCTCCCAGAACGGCATCGACGACGCTAACCGATACGTCGACATGGATGTCCGCGCCTTCACGACGAAAGATCGGATGCGGCGAAACGGAACAGATCAAGTATAAGTCGCCGCGAGATCCTCCTCGGCCTGCACCATGTCCCCGTCCCGAAATACGAATTCTCTGGCCGTCCTCCACGCCGGGTGGAATCTTGACCTCCAACGTCTCTGTTTTTCCGTTCTGTCCGGACTGAACTCGGACGTTGAGCGTGGACCCATGAATGGCTTGATCAAAAGTCAACGGGACCCGCAGTTCCTCATTCGTGCCTCGCTCCGGCGCTCGATCTTCCCCGGGCGATGGCCTTTTCCGACCAAAGAACTGATCGAAAATGCTGGCTCGTTGTCCGCCGCCAAATGCGGAGATTAAGTCCTCCAGATCGTCGGCGGGGATGGAGGATCCCCCTCCCCAACGATAGACGCGCTCTCCACCGGTTCCGGTTTGCCATTCCCCGACGCCCCCGTGACCGTAGCGGTCATACTGAGCGCGTTTTTCAGGATCGCCGAGCACGCCGTGGGCCTGTTGCACTTCCTTAAACTTCTGTTCGGCGGTAGCGTCGCCGGGATTGCGATCCGGGTGATACTTCTTGGCGAGCTTGCGATAGGCCCGTTTGATTTCATCCACCGATGCGGATTTTCCGACGCCCAGCACCTCATAATAATCATGCTTTCCCGGCATAGGTCATCCGCACCGCTAAAGACCTGTCTCAACTTCCCGATTAGCAGTATAGGAGTCCCCGTCGTCCCTGGAAAGCATCGGAACCGCTCGAACATAGGCGCGGCAGGTTTGCAGGGTAGAATGTTCCCATCGAAGAATTGAAATTGGGACATTAAGTAAGGAGTCGATTTCGTGATACGACAGTACTCAAAACTCATTGCCTGCATGTTCGCCGGGGGTTTCCTCGCTCTTGAATTAGGTTGCGAACAACAGGAACCGCCAAAACCATCACCGGCGAGTTCGTCAGCTCCGTCCGCGCCCGCGCAACCTCAGAAGCCAACGCCGCCGGTTGAAGAGAAAAAACCGCCGGTTACGCCGCCTCTTCCTTCTGGTGCGGAGTCGTCCGCCACCGCGCCCAAGGCGCTTCCAGCACCGCCAGCCACGCAGTCCACTCCTCCTTCCGCCGGCTCATCGGCCCTTGATCTCGGCGGCGTCTCGATCACGATTCCCGCCGGTTGGGCCGTTGAACCTATTGCACCCGGTCCGATGGCCGCCAAATTCGCCTATCGACTGCCCAAAGCTGACGGTGAAACGGAAGACGGCATCGTGCGTATTTCCCATTACGCCAACATGAAAGGTATGGACGAAGCCAACATCGGTCGATGGATCAGTCAGGTCAAGCGGGCGGACGGTCAACCCGCCACCAAGGACGATGCCAAGATTACGGTCAACGAAAAGGGTTCCATACGGATCACCCTTGTGGATATCAGCGGAGCGATGTCCGGCGGTATGGGCACGGGTCAAGCCGGCGGCGGTAACCAACGGGCCATCAACGCCATCATCGATCATCCCGCCGGTCCGCATTTTTTACGTGCGTCCGGCGGTGTCGCCACCATGGCCAAATGGGAGGCTTCGATCCGAGCGGCCATAGAAAGTGCTAAACCTGGACAATAGACCCTCCGTTCATCCGACTCCCTACGGGTAACCGATCAATAGAATCATGGACGAAGTTGCCCATCTCGATGAACGATGTCTGGTCGTGATGTATCACTACGTCCGCGATGATCTCGAACGAATTCCCAAAAACCTTTCTCAACGACGGTCCACTCTCAAATACGGCACGAAGACCGCTGAGTCGCACGACCAGGAAAACTCGAATGGTCACAAAGAGGCCCAACTCACCAGCGGAATCGTTGGTTTAACTTCCGCCGAGTTTTCGGCGCAAGTCGACTGGCTTTGCGATCGACTGGAACCTGTTTGTTGGGCTGCCGTTTCGGGCTGGCTGGAGGGACGGAATTCGCTGCCACGTCGTACCGTTCTTTTTACATTTGACGACGGCCTACGCGAACATCGCACCCTCGTTGCGCCGATTTTGGAGGCCCGGAATCTGCAAGGAATCTTCTTTGTGCCGGGAATTGTGCTTGAACAACAGAGACTACTTCCCGCGCACGCCGTACACGTGTTGCTTTCCACTCTGACGGATGAAACCCTCATCGAAAACTTTTTGAAACACTTGCATGATCAAGGACTCAACACAAACGTCTTCGCGCAATTGGACCTCCGAGCGGCCGAGACGATGTATCATTACGAACCGCCGGTACGCGCTCACTTGAAATACTTTCTCAATGTCGTGCTCCATCCTCCGATCCGCGATACCGCGCTCTCGGCCATCTTCGAAGAACACGTAGGCTCGCTTCAGGATTGGTCACGGCGATGGTACCTATCCCCGGATGATCTCACGGAACTCCATCGAATGGGTCACACCATCGGCGGGCATGGATTCTCGCACGAACCGCTTACAAGACTGTCCCCTTCGGAACACGTCCGCGATTTTCGAGCATGTCAATCGACGCTGGACGATATACTCGGAAAGAGCGCCCGACCGTTCTCGTATCCCTTCGGTCGTCACGATGAAGAGGTTCGCGAAACCTGTCGAGACGCCGGATTCGTCGAAGGTTTCACGACGGTTTGCCAATGGATGGATCGTCAAAGCAAACCTTTTTTGCGTCCGCGCGTGGATACCGCCACGGTGGAAGTTTTCCTTGATGCGGAGAATTCTTGTGTCACGATGCCTAGTTGAGCCTGAATCCGCGACGACGGTCAATCCTTCTCCCAACATCCTCAAACGGTTTTTGGAGACGTACTGGCTTCGACCCGAAAACGCACTATGGATGACCCTTCGGAGCTTGGCTTTGTCACGTTGTCGCCTGGATCGTCCTTTCATCGACCTATGCTGTGGCGACGGCCTCTTTAGCTTCCTTCACCTCGGCGGCGTTTTGGATCCCGATTTTGATGTATTTCTCGATGTGGCCGATATTGATCCCATTGCGCCTGCACGAATTGACATGTTCGACCAGTTCACGAACTCTTACCGACCCCAGATTACTGGGCCTCCACGCGACACCATCGACGTCGGCACGGACTTGAAGCCGAATCTTCTTGCAAAAGCCGCCCGACTTTCGCTCTATGGCCGACTGATCCGGCACAATGGGAATGACTCACTTCCGCTTGCGGATTCGACTTTTAAGACGCTCTATTGCAACGCGGCCTATTGGGTCAATGACATCGATCGTTTTCTTGGTGAGTTACGCCGCATTCTCCAACCGAGCGGCCTGGCGATTCTTCAGGTGAAACTGGATTGCATTCGGAGATACAACTTCGATCGACATGCGAACTTGTTGGGGGAACGGTTTCTGAAAATCATCGCCGGGGATCGAGTGACATCGTGGCCGACGCTGGCGAGTCGAACCGAATGGGAGCGGCGTTTTCAAGAAGCGGGCCTCCTCATCCAGAACGTGACACCGGTTGTCACTCAGACCCACGCCTACCTTTGGGACGTCGGCCTACGCCCGATCGCCCCACTGCTGGTCCGAATGGCCAACGCCCTCTCCGCTGAGACAAGATCGGCCATCAAACGCGACTGGGTTGCCCTCCTGCTGGAACTCGCCTCGCCGTTCTGTAATCCATCCTTGAACCTGTCCTCGAATCCAGACGATCCGCCCGAACTGCAATATGTCCTGTCCCGTTCCTAGTGCACCAACACACCCGAAGAAACGATTGAGTCGGCACAAACGAAACCGGCGGATTGCTTTCACAACCCGCCGGTATGGTTTCTTTTACTGTGGTAAGCACGCGAGTGCTGGCGAGAGGTCAGCCTCGCCGCGACCCCTTGGTGCTTTTATTTCCCTTCGTTCTCTTTTCCGATAGTGATTCTCGCGCCGCTTTCCGATCGACTCGGCGCGTTGGCGCTGAATTCGGCCTCCAACGCCTTGCCAATTCGCTTCGAAGAATCCATCAGATGCGACCGCGTGAATTCATCCAACTTAAGCCGTTTATCGGCGAGAACTTTGTCCATCGTCGCACCAAGGTCTTTCAGCGACAGTCGGGTGACGGCGTGAACATCCGCGTACAATCTCATTCCAGGACGAGCGAGAACCATGTTGATCGTCGTCTGCAAGTGATACCGCTGCAACGATCGGCGATAGCTTGAAATCGCCGGTTGACGGTCGGTGTACGTCTTGTCGGGCGAAGCCTTTTCCAATTCCGCCCAAACCGTTTTCGTTACCGTCCGCAAAACTTCCGGCACGGTGACCGTATCTTGATCCACGGGAACCAACCGGTCGGAATCATATACCCGGTTCAAGGTGAAGGGGTTGATCAGTTGCATCAACATCCACGATTGAATCCCCAGGATCCGATCATGGATTTCATAACTCACATCCCAATCAAAGTCCTCCGTATCCCAGTGACCCCAGCGTCCCGGCGCCAAGCTATTTAACAGCGCCGGCGAAAACTGGAAGCTGGTATCCGAAAGCCCTGTCTCCGCCAAGAATTTCAGCGCCTCGCGCTGCTTGGCCGGATCGACGACTTTGATCGGCGGACGTGCGTTGGGATCGCCTTTATGATCGCGGCAAATATGTTGCCCGCCGACCAATCGAGCGGCTGTCACCGCGCCCCAACCATATTCTCCGATCAGCATGTCCAAGGCCTTGCGAGCATGGGTGAAGCTTTCCCCATCCTTGACCGACCAATCCAAACCGTCTTTCCAAAGCTTTTCAACTGCGGTCATTCGATCTTTGGCGAATGCGATCGGGTCGGCACCATTGTCCCAACGATTCACGTAAGGATCGGGATACACCATGGACGTATCTTCGTCCGTCGCGTAATCCAGACCGGGCTCGGCGCAGCGAGACGCGATGGCTTGCAACATGGCCAATTCGCCGTCGGGTTTTTCTTTCCCTTTGCTCGGCTCTTTGGGTTTATCCGCATCCTTGCCGTCTACGCCTCTCGTCTTGGCAATCGCCGTCGCGGGTTCCGTCGGTTTCTCGGTATTGGATCCCTTCTTTAAATCCTTCGGGGACTTGTCCGCCATTTGACCATTGGTACTCACGGCCGTGGTTTGAGTGGCCGGAGTTTCCTCTGTGGGGGTCGGCTTCGGTCCATCGCCGGTCTTAAACGGTTTGTACCCATACTCGATCGCCCACAGGTCGTAGGGACCGAGAGTCGGTGTAGCGAAAGACCCCTGCCCCTCGATCGTGGCGGAGAACGTATAGGGATTGTAATCCATCACGCTGGCCGTCGTCGGCTGACCGCCTTCGGGCCGTCGCGCTTTGATGTCGTCCAGTTTTAACCAACTGCTGGCTTTGAAGTTGTGTCGCAAGCCCAGGGTGTGACCCACTTCGTGCATCACCGTTTCTTTGATCGCCTGCCCGATGAACTCTTCCGGCAATTCCCGCTTACCCGATTCAGCCGCGGCGGCGGCCGCAAACGCCAATTGCTTTCGCAATCCCTCACCGATTTCGCATGACTCATCGTGATGCTGCCGACTCCATGCCCGGCTATTGTCCCAACGCTGAAGAGCTTCGTCGGCCTGTAGCGTTTCATGGACGCTTGGTTCAAACCTCTCTTGTGCAGGCATCCAACTCGGATTCTGCGTCAAGAACTGCTCCAACGGTCGATCCGAATAGCCCAAGAACGCCCGCGGTCCGCGAACGTCGTATTCTTGCTGAATATACCGCACCATCGAATCGTCAAAGACGATGTCCGCATCGAGAATCTGACCCGTAAACGGATTCGCTCTCGACGGCCCCATCGCATACGGAATTCCACTCACGATCCAGCGGAAGAAGTTGTACCGAACGTCCTCAGGATCAAGGTCCTTGTACTCGTTCTTGTCCGTTTGCTGTCGAACCACGACGGCATTGCGCAGCCCCACGGCCTCAAACGCCTTGTTCCATTCCAAGATGCCTTCACGAACGTATTGCCGATACTTCACCGGCACGGTTTTTTCGACATAGAAAACGATCTGATCTTCCGGACGGACGTCTGAAACGTCCTTGTCCGGTTCGGACTTTCGCAATCGCCATCGATTGATGTATCGTTTGAAGATCGTCGTATCGTCGTGCGCCACCGTCCAATCTTTCAACGCAACGATGAAATACCCCACGCGATCATCCGCGACTCGCGGTTCATACTCATCCTTCTCCGGCAAATAGGAGAAACTAAAGTGCACTTCCACTACTTGACCACCCATTGCCCCACGTCGTTCATCCATGAACGCCAGCGCGACCGAAATCTCCGAGTTCTTCTCAAAATTCTTGATATTCCCGAACCGGCTCAACCCGCGATCCACCTTGCCTTTGAATAGCTCACCGAGTTGGGCCATATCCGATTTGATCAGGTCCGCCAGATCAATCACGACGTCCCCAGCATCCTCCGTAAGGATTGGAACCGCCCGCAGAATCGGGTCCGTGTAGGTTCGATGGATCACATCCTCGATCGTGGAACCCGCACCCGGCAGATGCCGCGCGTCGCTCTGCATGAGCACCAATTTCTTCCCATGGCGCTCCCAATACGCCGGCGTATCGACCCACATCCACCCCGCGAACATCGGACCCTTGGCGATCGAAGTGGCCACCAAGAATTTCTTCTCCAACATTTCATCGGGGACGCGCATGAAGAGCTTGTCCTTCTTTTCATCCTGGTACAGCGTGAAAAATCCTTCCCGGACTTTCATGTCCTTGACGACTTCTTCAAACTTCGGGAAATCTTCCTTGTCACTCTTCGATTCCCCACGCGGCATTCCCGGCGGCATGCTCGGTGGAACGTTCATCGCGGAATCATCGATCGGGGTCGCAAACGAGGCCAACGCCACGATCGTGCTGAGACTAAACGTAATCATGTCCTGTGCTCCTTCTCGTGCGTTCCTCGGTTACAGTTCGTACTTCGCAGCCAACGCGCGATCGATTCGAGACTTCGTCTCGTCCAAGTGCGCCCGCGTGAACTCATCGATCTGCTGAACTTGCTGCCCGTTCAGAACCGTTCCCACCCGATCGGACAAATCCTTCAGTCTCAAAGCCATCACCGCGTGAACATCCGCCGCCATCATGCTCCCCGGCTGCGACAAAACCACGTTGATCATCGCTTCGGCGTGCATGCGTTGCAGGTTGCGCCGAATACTGGAAATATAGGGTTTTCGATCCGTGTACTTCGTCGAACCCGCCCCCTTTTCCAGCTCCGACCACACCGCGCTGGTCACACTCCCCACCACTTCGGGAACTGTCACCGCGTCCTGATCCGCCGCGACTTTCAACTGCCCATCATAAATACGATTCAGCGTGAACGGGTTCATGATCTGGAACAAAGTGCCCCACTGTGTCATTGCAATACGATCATGCAACGGATAATCCAATTGGCTGTCCATCGCGTCCGTGTCCCAGTGCCACCATCGACCGGCCGCCAACTTATTGATCAACCCCGGATCGAACTGGAAATCCCGATCGCTGAACACCGACTCCACGAGAAACTTCAAGGCGTCCCGCTGCTTCGCCGCCGGAACCACTTCGATCGGCGGACGCCCGTTCGGATCACCTTTCTGATCGCGGTTTACATATTGCCCGCCGATGAATCGAGCCGCAAAACCCGCCGACCGACCATACTCAAAGAGCAACATGTTGAACGTCCGACGAAGCTTGTCATACCCCTGGCCATCCTCGACCGCCCAATCGGCCATGTCTTTCTGCAGATCGCGGACCATGTCCATCCGATGCTTCGCATAGGCCAACACATCGCTTCCGTTGTCATACCGATTGCAATGCGGATCGGGGGAGAAAAAGGACGTATCCTCGTCCGTGCCATAAGCCAACCCCGCCTCAGCCACGCGCGACGCGATCGCCTTCAGCAACGACGCTTCGTCCTTGTTCTCCGTTCCCTGATGCGTCGAATACCCATAGGATATCGCCCATTCGTCATACGGTCCGACCGCCTGCATGACGAACAATCCCTGCTTGTCCTTCATCGGGTTGAACATGCCCGGGTTATAGTCCATCACCGACCCGCAATTCGGGGTGTTCGGATCATTTGACGCCAGAATCTCATCCAATCCCTTCCACGAGCTGGCTTTGAAGTTGTGTCGCAGACCCAACGTATGACCGACCTCGTGGGCGGCCACTTCCTTAATCAACTGCCCGACGTATTCCTCACTCTTTTCGCCTTGCCCGGATGCCTTTAGCGCCGCGACGTTGAAGGACATTTCGTGCGCTAATCCGAGAGCATACGTGCAATATCCGTGCTTGGTGGAAAGCCGAGCATGAACCGCCGGATCAAGCTCGATGTTCACCCCGGAATAACTCGTCAGGCTGGGAAGCAGCCGATCCTGCATCGGAACAAAATCCCATTCCGGGTGCGCGGTGAGGAACGCACGAAGTTGTGGATCCTCCAGCGCCGCCCATCCCACGTTGCTATACCGGGCGTATTGCATCTCCCACGCCCGCGCCATGGAGTCGTCGAAGATGATGTCGGCGTCGAGAATCTGACCCGTCAATGGATTCGCCCGTGACGGTCCCATCGCAAAAGGCCTTCCGCTCACGATCCAACGGAAAAACGCATACCGCACGTCCTCCGGATCCTTCTCCGCGTGAACCGTATCCGTTTGTTGCTCCACGCGAACGGCATTGCGAATCCCGGCTTTTTCGTAGGCTCGGTTCCATTCCAAAATCCCTTCCCGAACGTACCGGCGATACTTCACCGGCACCGTTTTTTCGATGTAATAAACGATCTGATGTTCGGGGTCGGCGTCGGAGACGGCCTTGTCCGGCTCAGCCTTGCGAAGGTCCCAGCGGTTAATGTACCTCTTGAAAATCGTGTCCGCGTTGTGCGGCGTCGTCCAGTCCTTCACCGCGGTTAGGAAGTAACCGATGCGATTGTCCGCCTCTCGCGGGGAATAACCGTTTTCGGTCGGAAGTTGAATGAGGCTGTAGTGAACCCGTGCTCGCATCCCGCCTTGGTCGCCCTGCATGATGGCCGCGTCTACGGAGGCTTCGATGTTCAGAGGGAACGCTTTGTACTCGGCCCACTTGCTGAGACTTGCGTCCATTATACCCTTGAAAATCTGGGTAAGCCCCGCAAAGTCCTTCTTGAAAACGTCGCCCAAATCAATGACCGGATCGGTGTTGTTTCGCTTGGTGACAATCGGTGTCGCTAAAAGAATTCGTTCCGTATAAGTCCGTTGAATGGCGTCCGCGACCGGAGTCTTGCCGCCGTCCTTGTATCGCAAATCGGGTTCGATGAGGACGAGCTTCTTTTCCGTCTCCCGCCAGTTGACGACGTGATCATCCCACATCCACCCGGCAAAGGTCGGTCCGCCCGCGATGCTGGTCGCCAAGAGGAAATTCTTATCCAACATCGCTTTCGGAATCACGCAAAGAAGTTGGTCGGTTTTTTTGTTGTAGTAGAGCGGGAAGAACCCGGGGACTCCCTGCGGTCCGACGACTTCTTTATGGTCCTTTGTCACCTCTTCAAATTTGGGAAAGTCGTCTTCCTTTTTCTTTTCGTCTTTCTTTTCCCCTTTGTCTTTGTCGCCGCCCTCCGCCTTTGGTGCGTCTTGATTCGAACGGACTTCCTCCGCTCGCACAATGGAACCGCCGTCCCACATCCACACCGCCGCAACCACCAACGCGACAAACAAAAACCACCGTCGTACCTGCTCCGCCCGTGTCATGCTTTTAACTCCTGTGAAAACTCTCCGCGAGCCGCGGGTAACGTTTCATCCCGGCTCGCCGGGAGCCCGCGAGGTGCCAAATCCAAGGTGTGACTTTCCGCACGTCATAGACAACTTTGGGTAGCCCTCCCCTGACCGTTATTCTCGGTCATTAGGGGTTCGAGTGTGATAATAGCCACCACCTTTTTACAGGACTACCCAGTTTGCCGTTGCAACAAGGATATGTGACAACTATTTACGCGCGCGGGTTGAAAGGTTCGAAAAAAAAGCGGCGCAATCTCGCGCCGCACATCGCCGCCAGCATTGAGAGCGGCGTAATTGAGACCATCGTCACCGACTACTCTTCGATGATGATCACTTCTTCGGTGTAACAATCATCGTAGTAATAGCAATCGTCGTAGTAATATCCGTCGTCAACGATCACATCGACCAGCGAATTGCTATCGTCGTCTCGAAAAAAAGAAAACCCGCCACTCGGTAAGCAGGACGCTTCTGTCACCAAAGGGATCGAAGCCGTCGCCAACCCCAAAAGAAAAAGCTTTATTCGATTCGTTTTCATGTTCATGAACTCCTTAATGCACAACTTCCCACCTTCTATATACGACACAACTCAGGCCTGTGCGATAGCATGAACTATGGAAATACGTAAATCTCTTATTATAAATAGGTTACAATATATTCGCCTTCGCGGTTTCATGAATTCTTTCCCGATGCCCAATTCCGACCGAAAGCTGTGTCCACAACAACTGGAACCCTAAGGGATAAAGCCGATTCCATGACTATCTGTATCGATTTGGCGACACTTTGAACCGAATCTCTTTTAGATTCGAATACAAGTTCATCATGCACTTGAATCAGCATTCTAGCGGTGAGCTTCGTCTCTCGAACCATGTGATGAACGTCGACCATCGCTCGCTTGATCATATCGGCGGCGGAACCTTGAACGACCGTGTTGACGGCGATTCGCTCGCCGAAAGAGACCAAGCCCCGGTTTCTCGATTGGAGTTCCGGAATCGGGCGCCTTCGCCCTAGAATCGTCTCGGCGTAACCCGTACGGCGCGCGGACTCGACACACTCGTCGATGAATCGACGAATACCAGGATATTTTTTGAAGTAAGAGTCTATAAATGACTTCGCCTCGCCGGACGAGATGCCGAGAGTTCGTGCCAAACCGAAAGGAGTTTGGCCATAAATGATCCCGAAGTTCACGGCTTTGGCGGCGCTACGTTGGGCTGGCGTTACGTGCTCCAGGGAAACTCCGTTCACTTGCGCCGCCACGGAACGATGAATGTCGTGGCCCAGATTGAAAGCTTCTATGAGGTTTGGATCTTGGCAGAAGTGCGCCATAATTCGGAGTTCGATTTGCGAATAGTCCGCCGCAAGTAGCACATGATCGTCGTCTTTGGCGACGAAGGCGGCGCGAATTTGTTTGCCCAAATCGCTGCGGATCGGAATGTTCTGTAGATTGGGGTCGTTGGATGATAAGCGTCCGGTGATGGCCCCAATGGGATTGAATGTCGCGTGGATTCGACCGGTTCGCGGGGAGACCATTTTCGGCAACGTATCCACATAGGTGCCGTGGAGTTTTGCTAGCTCACGATATTCAAGGATCAGCAGAGGGATTGGATTATCCGTTGTTTCGGAAAGTTGCTCCAGCGTTTCAGCATCAGTGCTTCGGCCTGTTTTGGTTTTCTTAACCACGTTTAGGTTTTGCTCGTCGAAAAGGACGACGGCGAGTTGTTTGGTGGAGTCGACGTTGAACGAATGGCCGGCGGCTTGATGGATGTCGCGGGTCAGGATTTCCATGCGTTCGATCATGGTCGCGCCGAGTTTGCGGAGGAGTTCGCGGTCAAGGGCGATGCCGTTGTTTTCCATATCGACGAGAACGTCGAGCAGGGGCATTTCCGTATCGAAGAATAATCGCTCGACGTGGCTGCCGGACATTTGTTTCGAGAGGATTTCGTAGATTCGCCAAGTGAAGTCTGCGTCTTCGGCGGCGTATTCGCAGACGCGATCGGTCGGGACTTGGTCCATGCTGATTTGATTTTTGCCAGTACCGATCAGATCGGTGATTGGGATCATGTCGTGATTCAGCAAGGCTTTCGCTTGGGCGTCGAGGCCGTGCGATCGACCCATTGGATCAAGGAGAAAGCTGGCGATCATCGTATCGAAAAAGGCGCCGCGGACTTCAATCTCGATTTGGCGCAACACAAGCATATCGAATTTGAGGTTCTGGCCGATTTTGCGGATCGCTTGGTTCTCAAAAATTGGTTTGAGTTCGCGAGCAATAGTCTCCACTGCAATCGTATCACCGAACATCGCGCGGACGGGGAGGTAATAGGCTTCGCCGGATTTCCAGGCGAAAGAGATGCCAACGAGGTCGGAGGATGTGGGTCGCAGGCCGGTGGTTTCAGTGTCGAAGGCGAATTCGGGCTGATTTTTCAACTCATTTACGAATTTGAGGAGCGCGTCGGGGTTGTCGACGAGGGAGTATTGGCCGCGAGTGGGTGGACCGCTCCATAGCTGTCGCGGTTCTGATTCTTGGGTTCGCACATTATTGAAATCATCTGCGCTACCCCCACCCTGCCCTCCCCCTGAAAAGGGGAGGAGACCCGGCAAGCCGGGTCTTGTATTGTCGGGTCGATGACCCGACCTACGAACTGATTGATCTACATCAAGGGGACCGCTCCCTGACGGTCGCGGCTCGAATTCACTCGATGACGCCGCGCCGGCTGAAGCCAACGGCTTGCTGAGGGAAGCAAGTTCTCGCAAAGATTCTTGTAAGCGGGTGAAGCCGAGTTCGGTGAAAATCGGTGAGGCGGCGAGAGGAGTGAAGGCATCAAGAGAGCAGGCGGGTAGGTCGAAGGTTAGGGGCACATCGGGTCGGAGGGTGACGAGTTGGCGAGTGATGGGGAGTTGGTTGGCGAAGGCGCGGAGGTTCTCGCGGAGCTTGGGCGAGAGTTCGTCGGCGTGGGCGAGGACTTTCTCGGCCGTGCCGTATTGGGTGATTAGTTTCACAGCAGTTTTGGTGCCGACGCCTGGCACTCCGGGAACGTTGTCGGTGCTGTCGCCGGAGAGCGTTTGGATTTCGACGGCCTGTTTGGGTGTGTAGCCTTTTTCTTCGAGCAGGCGTTTTTCATCGAGGATTTCGTCTTTTCCGGGGTCGTAGAGGGAAACGCGATCGGTGATCAGTTGGTCGAGGTCTTTGTCGCGACTGACGAGGTAAGTATTTATGTCGCTATTGTTTGAGCGAAGTTGTTCAACGATGGTGGCCATGGAGTCGTCGGCTTCGAATCCGGGGATACGATAGATCGGAATGCCCATCGCGGTCATGATTTGGACGATGCGATCGGCTTGAGTGTGTAGTGTTTCCGGGGTCGGATCGCGATGGGATTTGTAGTTGGGGTCGATGTCGCGACGGAAGACGGTTTCATCGGACACGTCCATGACCATCGCAAGGTAGTCGGGTTTGCGGTTGCGGATGAGGTTGAAAAGCATTTGGCAGAAGATGAAGGTGGCGCGAGTGGGTTCACCCGATGGGCTGGTGAGATCGCGGAATGGTGCGTAGAAGGCGCGGTAGATTTGGGCGTGACCGTCGATGATGTAGAGGGATTTTGTAGGCATCAGCGGTTAGCGTACTTCATGGTTGAGGTTCCGCGAAAGACCAGGGCGATGAAGATGAGCCAGAAAGTTACGCTGGGGATGATCCAAGCAAGAAAAGCCAAGGCGGGGGCTGGGAGTCGTAAGGTTATTGCAAGTTCTTCGAGGTAACGGATCTTGCTCAAATAAGCGATCAGCCCGAAATTGATGAAGGCTACTGGTATCCACGCGACGACAAATGGGGCTTGGTAGCAGGCAATCTGGATCGCACCAGGAAATAGGTTGCGTTTGGCTTTCAAACTGTAATATACGCCAGCCAAGGTCGCGGCGAGACAGGTGAGAACCGTAATCCCCGCAATCGAAATCCATCCCATAGCCGGCGCGACAACGTAAATGAAAAAGGGTTCTCGGTAAAGGGCGCCCCAGCCTTCGATAGAAACGAAAGCAACCACCATTCCGAAGGTCGCGAAGAAAAAGACGAATAGCAAGTGAAGGGCCAAGAAACGGCGATGGTCAGGGTTCTCCGGGGTCAATCTCAAGCGTCGCCCGAAGTTTGACGGATATCGCAATGCCTGGGCAGCGGTGGCCAGCCATGCGCGAAATAAGCCGAGCTGTTTTCTATTTTGCCAATCGGAGCCTGGGCGCACGTCGGGTCCGAGCGAGTTTTGGACAGGCAAGCTGCATTCGGGGCATCTGCTTTCTGTCGGCGTTGCGGACAAATTGTAGCCGCAAGTGTCGCAGATTGGGTCTGATTCGTGGAATAGAGATTGAGGTTGCGATCCCATTCCTCGGAGAAGTCCCCAGAGGAGCCAGAGAGAGCTGAGCAAGACGGCGTGAATTCTGAAAGTCGCCTGCGATAACCGTGAATCTGAATTGCTCCAACCGGTTTTGTCGAAACTCAACTCAATCGCGAAGAAAACTCCGACGACGATGGCCGCTATAGTGATGTTGCAGGTTTGAAGCCAGATTCGGTGGAGGGAATGAAGGAAGCTCTTGCGAAGCGACTCGCTGGGTGATGCTCCCCAGGACATGAATACACCAGCGAGAATTGCAAAGACAAGTTCTATTCCCAATAAACAGACAAGGGCCAACAGAATGGTGGCTGATAACGGGCGCACGTGTGTTGCAAAGGTATTTTCCACATTGGTTAGAAAATGATATGACCACCAGCAATATGTGATTGGGGTTCCCGTACTGTCCAAGGCGTCGATCGCGAAAACCGTAAAAGCTCCAGTCAGAATGCCTACCAAGTGAAATAGGAAGGCCGTTGTCCCATGGCGCAGGAGTGGGCGACGGGGTATCCATCCCGGAACACAGGCTGTCAAAAATAAATCGACTGTAACTGGAAGGTTCGAAACGGCGCGGGCGTCGGCGGATTCTTCTTCTTTTGACACAAGGTCCGTTGACACGGGTGCAGAGCTATTGACGGGACCGCTTGTCAACGCTCGTGGTTCCGATTCGGGTATCGGCCCAGAGACTTCGGGCGGGGTCATTAAGCCGGCTCGATGGTGACGGTGAGGTGGAGAGAGGTGAATTGGTCTTGGTAAAGTTCGGCGCGTTCTTTGTGGGTGATGAGAAGGAGGGCTACGCCGGAGTCGTTGGCTTCCAGAGTTCGGCGGACGGCCTCTTCGGGTGAAAGCGTCGTCAGTCGGAGGATCGACTGGATCACGTGCTCCATCGTGTTGACGTCGTCGTTGTGAAGGATGACGCGGAAGGGAGGGAGTTGCTTGGGTTTGCGTGGTGGATCGATGGGCTTTTTAACGGGGGCGGCTTGGGTTGTGGTGGAGCCGCCTTGGTTCGTCGTCGCGTCCTTATCGGGGATTGTTGGTTCTTGGGCCATGGTCGCAGTTTCCGTTTTCTCTCCAATGGATGTACAGTCTAAGGAGTGTAGCCGAAAGCGAAGGGTTCGGCAAGGTGTTCTTAGGGAAGGATTGAGCAGCGGAACGTGAAGCGAAACGAAATACGAAATGTGGCGATTATTGCTCACGTCGATCATGGGAAGACGACGTTGGTGGACCAGATGTTGCGACAGTGTGGGCAGTTTCGAGAGGCCCAACTGAAGGGGGAGCGAATTCTCGACTCGAATGATCTGGAGAAGGAACGGGGAATTACGATTCTCGCAAAGAACATCGCCATTCGCTACAAGGGGACGAAATTTAATTTGATCGATACGCCCGGGCACGCAGACTTTGGGGGTGAGGTGGAGCGCGTACTGAAGATGGCGGATGGAGCATTGTTGTTGGTGGATGCGTTCGAAGGACCCATGCCGCAGACGCGGTTTGTTTTGCGGAAGGCGTTTGAGTATGGGCTGCGTCCTGTGGTGGTGATTAACAAAATCGATCGGCCTGATGCCCGACCGGTGGAAGTGCTCAATGAGGTGTTTGACCTGTTCGTGGAGTTGAACGCTGATGACAAAGCGCTGGATTTCCCGACGGTCTATACGTCGGCAACGCAGGGATATGCGTCGTTGGACGCGAATCATCGGACGCAGGATATTTTCGCATTGTTTGACACGATTATGAAACACGTTCCGGCTCCGGTAACGGACCCGACAGCGCCGGTGCAAATGCTGGTGACGACGTTGGATTATAACGATTACGTGGGAAGGATCGGGATCGGGCGGGTCTTCGCGGGCACGTTGCGCGAAGGGCAGATGGTCACCGTGACTCAACGGGACGGAACGCACAATCAGGAACAGATCCAGGAATTGTTCTTGTTCGACGGGTTGGGTCGACAGCGTACACCGGAAGTAGTGGCCGGGGATATTTGCGCGGTGGTCGGGGTACGTGGCGTGGACATTGGAAATACGCTGGCCGATCCGGACAATCCGCAGCCGCTTCCGTTGATTCGCATTGATGAGCCGACGTTGCACATGACGTTTCGGGTGAACGACTCTAAGTTCGCGGGACGATCTGGAAAGTATCTGACGAGTCGACATCTTCGGGATCGGTTGGAAAAGGAGCTCCAGCAGAATGTGGCCCTTCGGGTGGAACCGGGTCATACGCCGGAGGAGTTTCACGTTTCGGGGCGAGGGATGCTGCATCTTTCGGTGCTGTTGGAGAACATGCGGCGAGAAGGGTATGAGATCGCCGTGGGCAAGCCCAAAGTTATCTTTCGAGAATTGGGAGGCAAAAAGACGGAACCGATCGAACTGTGCATCGTCGACGTGGCGACGACGCACGTTGGGTCGGTGATGGAGATGATGGGTGGGCGAAGAGGGATTTGCACCAAGATGGAGACGCGTGGGGACAATACTCATGCGGAGTTTACAATCCCGGCGAGAGGGTTGATCGGGTTGCGTAATCGTCTGCTCACGGCGACCAACGGGACGGCCATCATGCACCACAACTTTTATGAGTATGAGCATTTTCGTGGGGCGATTCCCGGTCGAAACAACGGGGTGCTGATCTCCAACGAAGCCGGTCAGGTGACGGCGTATGCCTTGGAAGGGCTTGCGGACCGAGGATCGATGTTCGTCGGGCCCCAGGATGAAGTGTATGAGGGGCAGATCGTCGGAGAGCACTGTCGGGACAACGATCTGGAGGTCAATGTTTGCCGGGCGAAGAAGATGACGAACATGCGGGCGGCCGGGGCGGATAAAACCGTGGTGCTGAAGCCGCCGCGACGACTTACCCTTGAACTCTCGTTGGAGTTTATCGAGGACGATGAACTTGTGGAGGTTACGCCGGATGCACTGCGGATGAGAAAACGGGTTTTGACCGAGGTCGGGCGGCGACGGGCACAACGAGCGGCGGCGTCGTAACGAATCCAAACTCGGCGTATACATGAGCAGTCCTATGGAGTGCGAATCCATCCGTTTTTGTTTCTGTTCATGATTCCCGAATCCCTAAGGTCCCGGCTCTGAATTGTTTCTGTTCCCTGATTTGGAAAGTGAGGCTTGGCGTCGTGAAGGTGCATGAATATCAAGCAAGACAGTTGTTGGCGGAGGTGGGCGTGCCCGTCCCGCCGTCAGAAACGGTCGATTCCGCTGAAAGCGCCGTCAGCGCTTATCGCAAGATCGGCGGCAGGGTCGTGATCAAGGCGCAGGTCTTTGCCGGAGGTCGCGGCAAGGCCGGATTCGTGAAACTCTGCGATACCGAACAGTCCGTTCACGAGGCTGCGACGTTCATGTTGAACAACCCCATGGTGTCGGTGCAGACGGGCTCGCAGGGCATCTCCGTGAAGCGGTTGCTGATCGCTTCGGCGGTCGACATTGAATCGGAGTATTACGTGGCCGTCGTCGTGGATCGGGCCAAGCGTCGTCCGGTGGTGATGGTGTCACGTCAGGGCGGGGTGGAGATTGAGCAGGTGGCCGCCAAGGACCCGACGGCGATCGTGAAGCGATGGTTGCACCCACATTTGGGGCTGATGGGCTTTCACGTCGATCAATTGGTGACGGCGTTGGGATTCGTGGAGAAGGCCCAGCGAGCGGCGACTGCGACCCTGATCCGTGGGTTGGTGGAGGTTTTTTGTAAATATGATTGTTCCCTGGCGGAGATCAATCCGCTGGTGCGAACGCCTACGGGAGAGATTCTGGCAATCGACGCCAAGATGAACTTCGACGACAATGCCACGTTCCGTCACTCGCGGTTGCAAGAGATGTTCGACCCGACGGAAGAGAACCCGATGGAGTTGCGGGCCAAGCAGCACAATCTTTCGTACATCCCGTTGAACGGAAATATCGGATGCCTGGTCAACGGAGCGGGTTTGGCGATGTCGACGATGGACATCATCAAGCTTCACGGCGGTGAGCCGGCGAACTTTCTGGATGTCGGCGGCTCGGTGACGAAAGAAGGCGCTGTCGAAGCGTTTCGCATTATCCTTTCCGAAAAGAGCGTCAAGGGCGTTTTGGTGAACATCTTCGGCGGAATTGCGAAATGCGACACCATCGCCGAGGCGCTGATCGCAGCCGCGAAGGAAGTCGGATTCAAAGTACCCGTCGTGGTTCGATTGGAAGGCACGAACGTCGACCGCGCGAGGCAACTGTTGAAGGACGCGGCGATTCCACAATTGATTCCTGCGACCGATCTTACCGACGCAGCCAACAAGGTTTGCGCGAAAGTGGCGTAAGGTCGATTCACCGAGAGATCGGGTAAAAGAAGAGTCCGCAGTCAACCGCTCGTAAGCGGCGCTGCGGACTATGTTGTTACGGAATTACGCTATGAGCAGTCATCACGGCGGGCAGGGGTCGGCGCAGAGCAAGTTGCCCGCGATGGCTTCGAGCATGGCCGTCAGATCGTCCAAATCAATTACCCCATCTCCGTTCGGTGCACAGGGATAAATGTCCGCGTCCGGGCAATCGGCTAAGTTCGCAAATGCGAGTAACATGCAAATCAAATCGTCCAGGTCGCTCATGCCATTGCCAACGGGGCGCGGCTCGAGATCGGCGTACTTGACAATCTGATCTCGACCGAGACAAACGCCCAACGTGCAGAGATCATCAAAGGTACAGGCGATTCCATCGTCGCATACGTTGGTGTTGTTCACATAGGAGCAACCCTCGATGCCGCAATTGTCGTTGGTGCAAAGATTGCCGTCGTTGCACTCTTCGGGAATGCAGGACGTTGGTCCTTCGGAAAGCGCCGTGACGCTCGTTGGCGAACCGGGTTTGAACAAACCAAGAGTCACCAACGTCTGCCCCGGGGCTACGTTCGCTTCAAAACGGAAGTTGTACAGTGTCCCCCAGCGCAACGCGTTGGCGTCCGGATTCGAGGCGAAAGCGGTCGTCGACCAAGTCACCGCGTTGCTGGTTACAGTCGCCGGCCAATCGGTCAGGTCATAATGACCCGGCGGATCGGGGGTTGTATCGCTGTGATAGTCGACGTCGTGGAACCCTATGTTTTGAACCATCGCTCCAGCGGAAATCGGAACCGAAAACGAACCCACCGATCGATCCGAAGTCACGTTCTGCACCCCGTATTCATAGCTGAAAAAACCATTGAGCAAATCGGTCGCTTTCGAGGAAACGATCACCAATCCTTCGTTGGGAATGATCACGTCGGTTTCCGTCACGGTGGCGTCGGTGTCCTTCCACGCCCGAATCCCCGGCTGCTCTCTTTGAGTCAGAAACGACCCCGAAAAAGAACAGTTCCACACCGTACCACTTCCGGTAATATTAAGCCGACGATAGGACGCATTGTTGTTCTGGTTGGCTGCGGCAGCGTCATCGGCGGTCACGTATTGACCTTCCGCGAAATAAATCCCGCCACCGTCCAAGGCCGGGTCAAGATCGGAAATTCTCACCTGAAGTCGTTTGTAAATGGAATTGCCGGTGAGGTTGTCTGCTTCGTGAGGCATAACATAAAAACCGGAGAACGCATTGACCTGCCACTTGGGTCCCAAGTTTCCCTGTGAGCCGTTCAGGCCGCAACAATACGGATCGGAACAGCCGACTCCAAGCACGGCGCCGCCGTCGCCGTTGCACCCGCAACCACAAATGTTTTCCGTAAGGGCGGTGAATCCGTGTTTAAGCCAGCTCTGACCCACCTGCTCCATACGATCGTTCTTGAGACGGAAGAGGTTCTGTCCAATGACGGGGTGCTGATTATTCCCGGCGATCCACAGAAGGTTTGACTCTCCGATGTTACAGGAGGTGGTACCGATGGCAAACGCTTCGATGCCACCCAATGAGTTGTAGTTGGATGTGTCGACCAGATCGCCGACGATCACGTCCGGACAGCAAAGAGGCGGCTGCGTGTCTTCTATTCCACAGACCGTGCCTTGATTTCCGCCTGCGACGCCGCCTTCATTCGCACCCTCGGAATCCGCAAGTGGATTGGCCTCAACCGGAGCCTCTCCGCTGATCCAATCGACATAAACTTGACCCCGCAAACTTCCCACATTCGCTCCAGCCAATTTCCAATCGCCGAGAGCGTTGGCCGTAGCCGGGGCGAGCGTGACTTCCGCCGATTCGATTCGAACCACTTGATCGTTCGGGTCGAACCCAACTTTTGCCCCATGAAGCTCCATCAATATGGCATTGGTATCGCCTTGCGCGTCCACGATGACATAACGAATGCTCGCACCGTCCTGAATGGACCGGATAGTCGGTTTCCGAATCATGGTCCGACCGGATGGTGATTCGAGTAAGAGTGCGGTCGAACTTGGAAACTGCCCTCGAGGAGTGCTGGAGACTTTGCCCTTGGCCGTGTCCACGGTCATCATCGCTTGATTTTCCAGAGAAAGAAAAATCGCGGCTGAAGACATGAGGGCGTTTGCGCCCTGCCCTTCACGGATTAGGACGCCGAGTTCCTCCGCCGCTTCCCACTCTGGATAGAAAGCAACGCTCCCCCCACTGGCCGACCAAACTTGCTCGGCGAAACTCACCGAGGCGAATCCTACAACTACAAAAAGTGCGGTACCGATTTTGGTCCACCGTGCCCCAAGGTTCGACACTCGAGCCCTCCCTTCCAGGAATCAACAACAAAACTTCCCCAATCGCACGTCATTCTTCATATCGTGCGAGACTGCGGTTTGGTGTGCCCCGATAACCGCCGATGCTACAATACTACCAAAACCTAGTCTTTACAACCCCCCACCGAGAGGATTCGTCGCGGCAACGAATTCGTGCAATTGAAAAACCCAAGAAGTCAATCGATTAAAGGTCAGCGGAAAGGATTGCTTTTTCACTTTAGCTGCTCGTGGCTATCTTGACACATTCTATAGCGAAATCATTAACCGCCTCCGCCCCCCAAACTGCTGCGTGGCAATTTGCTTTTTCAGTGGATGCGCGCGATGAGCTTTCTTCATATGGCTTGGTTTTCTTTTGGGTGTTGTCTCACTTTGATTGAAACAAACCAAATCTGGCGCTTCCATTTCAGGCCTCTGTCGATATTTGTCGGAGGCTGACCAGACAATTGGGCGTGAATATACTTTTTTCGCAATGGGCGCGGATAAGGAATAAACGCAGCGAGTGTTGAAGGGAAGATATCGAGGGAGTCAAGAAATGAAAAGGCGAGAGTACAAAAAGCGACAGGGTATGGCACTGTTGGCGGTAAGTGGTCTGGTTTGGGCGAGCGGCTGTGAGCAGATTCAACCTTGCGGAGGGCTGCAAGGGTTGGCGTGTGCGGAAGGTGAGTTCTGCTTGTTTGTCGACAGGAGTTGCGGAGCAGCCGACCAAACGGGGATTTGTGCCGTAGCGCCGGAAGCCTGTGCAGCGGTGGAAGCTCCGGTTTGCGGATGCGATGACCAGACGTATGGGAACGAGTGTCTGGCTCGCGCGGCCAGTGTCAGCATCGTGAGCGAAGGTGCCTGCGACGATGGCGACATTCGCCCGGATGATCGTATCTGCGGCGGAATTGCCGCGTTGCCGTGTGAAGAAGGCGAGTTCTGTCGATTCGAAGCCGGGATTTGCGGCCGGGGAGATCAAAGCGGCGTGTGTCAGGCATTCCCGGAAGTATGCCAGCAGGTCTTCGCGCCGGTGTGTGGTTGCGATGGCCAAACGTATGGCAACGAATGCGAGGCATGGGTCGTCGGCGTGAGCGTGGACTTCGACGGTGCGTGCGATACTCAGGCGCGAGCGTGCGGCGGGATCACGGGCGAGGGTTGTCCAGGCGGTGAGTTCTGCCAGTTCGACAAGGGCGGATGCGGCGCGGACGATCAACAGGGTGTGTGCACGACGATTCCCGATGTTTGCACGGAAGAGTTCGCCCCGGTCTGTGGATGCGATGAAATTACGTATGACAACGCGTGCTTCGCGTCGGGTGCGAGTGTGAGCATTTTGTCCGATAGCGGTCCGTGCGCCGAAGTGCCGTAGAATTACGCCTCTGGACCCAAGCGAACGGCGGGTTTCGCTTGGGTTCGGGGGCGATGGGTAAACGTGACATTTGGCAGGGGTTCGTTTTTTGTTTTTAACGGTGTCATGGTGTGGCACTCTAAGGCGGGGTTTGGGCGAAAAGTGGGATATTAGTGGACGTCGGGCGGGTCCGATAAGGTCGCATTTTGGGGTCCGTTTGGAGAGCGTAACGTCTTTCCCTAAAATGGTTTGTGATTGAAATCGGAGCTCTGTTCGGAAAAGTTGAAGTGGAATCTTAAGGTGCTGTCGAACAACCTCGGGGGTAGGTGGAATTTGGGGGACCAGGGGAATCGCTTGGCAACCCTGGGCTGAGCGACACAACGCCGTTGGCGGTGAATGGGAATCCACACCGTGAACGGTGTGGCTCGGGACTGTTGGTCAAGAGCAGTGGCACATGATGACACTCAAAGATGACACCTAAACGTCCACCGCCTTGGCCTTCGGGCAAGATGGGGTACCCGCAGCGATGTGGAAGTGCCATACTGTGGCACCTTTGTAGTCGCACCCCCACCCTGCCCTCCCCCTGGAAGGGGGAGGGAAAAATCATTTGGAGGCACGTTTACCCAGGGCGTTGCCCTGGGTTAGCAGGCTGTCGGACTTATTGGCGCGCTTTTTTCGGCGATTCGTGTTAGT
>JBBTCX010000061.1:0-21671 GCA_038043045.1 Planctomycetota bacterium
CGCACGGTTCAGGCGCCTGGAGCGGTGGAGGCGTATCTGGAAGTCGACATCAGCGCCGAAGTGGTTGGGAAGATTTTGGAAATGCCCGTTGATGAAGGTTCTCACGTGAAGAAGGGCGAGTTGTTGTGCAAACTGGATAATGCCGACTATCGAGCACGGGTGACATCGGCGGAAGCAAACGTGGCCAAGCTTAAGGCGAGTCTCGAACAGTCGAATGCGGATCTCGAAAAAGCCGATCGAGATTTCCGTCGTCAGACGCAGCTTTCCGAAGCCGACGCGACGTCGAACCTTGAGCTCGCGGATTATCAAACTTCATTGACTCGGGCGAAAGCGCTTCACGAGATTCGCAAACAAGAGCTTATTCAGGCGGAAGCGGCTTTGCAGTCAGCGAACAAAGATTTGCAAAAGACGGTCCTGGAGTCGCCGATCGACGGGATTGTTTCCCAGCGGTTTGCTAAACAAGGGGAGGTGGTGGTCACCGGCACGATGAACAACCCCGGAACTCGGATCATGGTCATCAGTGACCTTTCCAAGATGCAGGTTCGATGTCGGGTCAATGAAACCGATGCTCCGTTGGTTCAGTCCGATCAACAGGCCCGCATTTTTTTGCAATCGGATACGCAACGCAGCGTGGCGGGTCACGTGCATCGGGTGGCTACCAAGGGAACCAAACCGGCGGGTCGAGATGTGGTCACGTTTGAAACTTTGGTGCTGGTGGATTCGGATGATCGTCGGGTACAACCGGGAATGAGCGCCAACGTGGAGATCGAAGTGGACCGACGGGATGACGCGATTGCCGTTCCCGTCCAATCGGTGGTCAATCGCAAGCGCAAGGACATTCCTAAGGAATTGGTGGAGGAATATGAGCGCTTCCAAGCCGAGACGCACTCGATCGCCATGACCCGGGCGGCGGAATATGTTCCGGTGATTTGGGCGGTTACGGAAGGAGTTTCGCGTCCTCGACTGGTCAAGACCGGAATCAGTGACGACTTGTACGTGGAAATTGTGCGCGGACTTGACGCAACGGAGACGGTGGTGAGCGGCCCGTATCGAAGCTTGGATCAGCTTAAGGATGGATCCAAGGTCAAAGTATCCGAGCCGGAAAAGAAAGACGAATCCAAAGAAGCAAAGGGTGAAGAAGTTTCCGCCTCTGCGGAGAAGAAGTCCGAAGAGAAGAAAGCAGGTTCGTCGCAGTGATCGCCGAAGCAATTCCCAGTGATCGTGCTCCGGTCATTGAACTTGTTGACGTTCACAAGGTGTATCGCGTCGGCACCGAGCTCGTGCATGCCCTTCGCGGGGTGTCGGTCAAGATCGATGAGAATGAATATGTCGCCGTCATGGGTTCCTCCGGTTCCGGTAAGAGCACCATGATGAACATTCTCGGCTGCTTGGACGTTCCGACGGAAGGGGCGTATCGAATTGCCGGTAACGACGTTGGGCGCATGTCGCAGTCGAAATTGGCCCATATTCGCGGTCGGCAGATCGGGTTTGTTTTTCAATCGTTTGAATTGCTTCCTCGAACGACGGCGCTCAAGAACGTGGAGTTACCGTTGACATATTCTCGCGTGCGAAATCGTCGGCAGCGAGCGGCGGAAGCGTTGACGCGAGTTGGTCTTTGGGATCGGGCGCATCATCACCCCAATCAATTGTCCGGTGGGCAGAAACAACGTGTTGCAATTGCCCGGGCGCTGGCCCAATCTCCGGCGATCATATTGGCGGACGAGCCGACGGGGAATCTGGATAGTGCAACGGGTGATGAGATCATGGACATTTTCGACGGACTGCATGAGGATGGTCAAACGATCGTGATTGTGACGCACGAAGATCATATCGCATCTCGTTGTCACCGGGTGATCAAACTGATGGACGGCAGGGTTGTTCGCGACGTGCGGAATCCGTCGGCGAACAAGTTGGATCTCTCGCCGAGCGATCGAGCAACCATTCTGCGGGAGGTGTTGGCATGAGAAGCATCGTATCCATTCTTGGGACCATGCTGTGGTTCATCCCGAACCGGCTTTCCTCGCTTGGAAACAACGTGGGGACGGCCTTCGTTCAAGTTTGGGCCAATAAGATTCGTTCGTTTTTGACCGTGCTTGGCATCATCATCGCGGTGACCTCGATCATCACGGTGGTCTCTTTCGTTCGCGGTTTCGGAGATTATTTCACCGGGTTTCTTCGGGGATTGGGGACCAACATGATGGTCGTTTATCCGGAGGCGGTTCGCGGTTCACGCAACGAGGTGCTGAGCCGAGCGGAGTTGCACGTCGAGGACATGTACGCCGTTGACGCGTTTGCTCCGGCGGTTCGTCGAACGGCCCCGTTGATTTTCCATCGCGGCAATGTCGAGTATGGTCGGCAACAAGCACAGGACGTTCTTCTTCGTGGTTCCAGTGAGTTGTTCCAGCCGATTCGAAATTATTACGTTGATGCCGGGCGTTTTTTTACGGCGATTGACGTGGAGAATGCCGCGCAAGTTTGCGTGTTGGGACGAGAAGTGCTTCGCAAGCTGGAATGCGACGAATCCGTGGTCGGCGATTTCGTGCACTTGGATTCGCAGCGGTTCAAGGTCGTCGGTCTTTTTGAGACCAAGGGTAGTTTCATGGGCGAGAATCAGGATGATCTCGTGGTCATTCCCTGGACGACCGCACTCAAGATGTACCCGCATTTCCGTGAATACATGGCTTTTTACGTCGAGGCGGTGAAGGAAGACAAGGTTCCCGAGGCCGAAGCACAAGTGGTGGCGATTCTTCGACAGCGTCATGGCCTTAAACCGGAACAACGCAATGATTTCGGCTTTTTTAAACAGGACGAAATGCTCAAGGAGTTTCACAAGGTCGAGAAAGTTGCGACGGGAATTCTCGGCGGGATTGTCAGTATTTCGCTCCTGGTGGGGGGAATTGGCATCATGAATGTGATGCTGGTTTCGGTGACGGAGCGGACGCGCGAGATTGGCTTGCGTAAGAGCGTTGGGGCGAGACGTCGGGATATTCTATCGCAGTTTCTCACGGAAGCCGTCGTGCTCAGTACGATCGGTGGGGCGATTGGGATCGGGCTTGGTTACGCAATCGGTTTTGTGGCGTCCATGCACCCAAGCATGGTTCCGGTGAAAGTGCCGATTTGGTCTGTGGCGCTGGCGTTGGGGTTTAGTGCCGGAGTGGGAATCTTTTTTGGGATTATTCCGGCGTTTAAGGCGGCGATTTTGCACCCGATTGACGCCCTGCGTCACGAATAGCCTTTGGCGGTGTGGCGGGTGAGTTAAGATTTTGGGAATCGTCGGGTCCGAATCGTCGATTCATTTCGTTGACCCATCGGGCGACCATTTGCGGATTTCGCTCCGCACGGAATTTTCCGGACAGAGTGACGCGTGAGAATAAGGGCGTGTTCTTGCTCAGTTGCCGCGAAAGCGCTAGGGTTGCGTGATCGAGAGTGCCCGTAAGCACGCCGCTCCAATTGTCCAGGTTGAAGAACACAGCCCCTGATCCTTCAAAGGATTCACCGGTCTCCCCGCTCACAATGAAGTAGCCGACGTTGGCATTGATTTGCGTGCTTTCCGCGGTTGTTCGACCGGGTACCGATCGCCAAAACGTGCGAACAAAGGCGATTTGGGTGATGGCCGGGGAATCCATTCCGCCCGGTTCTTGCCGACGAAGTGCCACCTGTATGTTGCCGGCCGGAGTCCTATCAAAATAAGCTTCGGTGAAACTCTCGTGAAACTCGCGCGGTCGTGCTCCGTCGCGATGATCGACGAGGAGAAACGTCCCTGGCGCCGAGGCGCATCCAAGAACAACCAACGCCGCGAAGCAAATCATAAACGCGACGTTCCTCAAAACGACTCGACATTTTTTCATGCCCTTGCGACGCTATACGCTCGTCGTTGGTGCGTCAATTCGATCGCTTGGTTTCCGAAGGTGTTGCATTCACGCAACGCACCCCTACTTTCGTTACTTGCGCCCGCGAAAATTCATTTGATATAACTCATTGTTATTAAGAAAGTTATGCGCAATCGACAAGATCGGTGCGGTTTTTCGGTTCGCGTCATGTTGGAAAAAGGTCGGCTGCGCGCCGGATATGACTCAGGCGCAAAGTTTCGAACAGGGGGGGAAGGGATATGATCGGACCTTATTCGCCGATTCAAAGCGGAATCGGGTGTGGCGCGGGATTCTCAGCTGCGGATCCGTTGCGAGCATCGGCATCACGCGCGCCGCTGGCCGCAAATACGCCCAATACCGGATCGATCAACCAAGCCGGTGGCGTTGACTCCCCGCTTCTAGATCGAGTTTCCGAGTTGCTGTCGGGGATCGGTGGAGGGGGCGAGCAAGATCAGACGCTCAAGATTCTCATGGCTCTTTTGGTCCTATTGGCCGCCATGCAGCAGTTGATGGAATCGATGGGGGGTGGGCAACAGGCGACCACGGGAAGTCCCGGTGGAAACGGTGGTGAGAGGATGATGTTCGCCTCGACGACCACGTACGAAATGATCGCAACACCGGATTTCGTTTACGAAGGAATGTCGAGCACATCCATCGCGGTGTATGAATCGGGCAGTGACGGGTCCAGTGGGCAGGGGTTGAACTTGCTTGCGTAAGCGCGTTCGGAAACTCGGCCTACACTTCTTCGATTTCTTTCGTTTTTGCGTTCATGACCGAATCCACCTCGTCTTCGTGTTTCTTGGTGATTTTTTGGATTCGGTCTTTGATGTCTTTGGCCTGGTCTTCGCTGGCGGTTTTGGCTTTTTCCTCGGCGTCGATGAGTTTGTTCACATCCCGGCGGGTATTGCGGATGACGATTTTCTGGGCCTCGGCCAGTTTCTTTACCTGCCCAACGAGTTGTTGTCGGCGTTCACCGGAAAGCGGTGGAATGGGCAGGCGAATGGCCTTTCCGTCGCTCTGTGGGGTGACCCCGAGTTGAGACGATTGAATGCCTTTTTCAATATCTTTCAACGTACCGGGGTCGAATGGTTTGACCAGTAACGTGCTCGGTTCGGGTACGCTGATGGTGGCGAGCTCTTTAAGCTGCATCGAACTTCCGTAGGAGGACACATCAATCTTGATGTGCTCGACCAACCCCGGATGGGCTCGACCGGTGCGAATTCCTTTAAGCTCCTGCTTAAGAAACTCCACGGCCTTGACCATCTTCGCGGCACAATCTTTTTCCATGTTTGCTAGTGACATCGACTGTCTCCAAAAAAAACGAAGCAATCCGCCGTCTTTTGAGCGAATTCTATTCTTGAGGGGTGTCGGACACAAGCGACATGGCAATCGGAGACGCCGGCTACTCTGGAAAACCGACGCGGGTGCCGACACGTTTTCCTTCCACCACGGCCCGCATGTTTCCCGGTTTTTTCAGGTCGAACACGATGATGGGAATGCTGCTGCGGTGGCAGAGGTCAACGGCGCTGAGGTCCATGACCTTGAGTCGTTGGTCAATGAATTGTTCGTAGGTGAGTTCTTCGATGCGTTTGGCGTTTGGGTCGATCATCGGATCGGCCGTGTAAATGCCGTCTACTTTGGTGGCTTTGAGGAGAACATTCGCGCGAATTTCGGAAGCCCGAAGAGCACCGCCGGTATCCGTGGTGACGAAGGGATTGCCCGTTCCGGCGGCGAAGATGACCACGCGACCTTTTTCCAAATGACGTATGGCCCGGCGGCGAATAAAAGGTTCGCAGACCCGATCGACCGACAACGCGCTCTGAACTCTTGTGGGAACGCCGATGCCTTCAAGAATATCCTGAACCGCGATGGCGTTGATGACCGTCGCTAACATGCCCATGTAGTGGCCGGTGGTCTCTTCGATGTGGGCGTGCTTGGCGATCACGCTTCCGCGGACGATGTTGCCGCCGCCGACGACGATACAGACCTGGGCGCCTAAATCGACGACGAGTTTTATTTCTTGAGCGAGTTTGTTGAGCTCTTCGCCGTCAATTCCAAAGTTGCCCTTGGCGCAAAGGCCTTCGCCGCTGATTTTCAATAGCACGCGACGATATTTCGGTTCCGCCATGCCATGGAGCCTCTACTTTGAGAATAGCCATTCGCAATGGCCGATGCCGTGCTCGAGGTTAACCCCCCACGCGCATAATGACCAAGTCGGTCACCGCCGAAACGCCCGCTTGTTTCAACACGTCGACCACTTTGGTTTTCCCATAGTCATCCGTTTTTACGTGCAGTTGTTCGAGCAAAACGCGTTCGCCGTAAAACGCATTGACTTTTCCTTCGGCAACCTTGTCGGCAATCTGGTCGTTCTTGCCTTCGGCGATGGCGGCCGCTCGGGACTCGGTTCGAATTTTTTCGACCTGTTCCGAGGGAACCGCGCTTCGATCAATGGCGAGCGGGTTGGTGAAGAGCGAGTGCATGCACAAGTCCGCGCCGATCCTCTTATCCGATTTCGGTTCTGTGTCCAACGCCAGCAAAACCCCGCTCTTGCCGTCGTGGTGAACGTACGACGACAAGTACCCGCCTGTCACCCGGCGACACCGGGCCAGATTCATCGATTCGCGGAGTTTTCCAAACACTTCGGTGAACATCGCATCCATAGTCGGGTCTTGGCGAATCTTGGCAGGGTCGGGCGAGGTTTCTTTTCCCTCGACCACTTTTTTCGCAAACGCATTGGCCAGGTTGATGAACAATTCGTTATGTGCCACCGGAGCGGTCTCGCATTGCAATTCCACAATGGCTCCGTTTTGGCGAGCGGCATCGATGAAAATTCCCATGCGACCTTCCCCCGTGGCACGATCCGCGCGGTCGGCAAGTTTGCCCTTGTACTTCTTGCGAAGCCATTCGATGGCGTTGGCCATGTCGCCGCTGCATTCGCTAAGGGCCTGCTTGCATTCCATCATCGGGAGGTCGGTTTTCTCCCGAAGGTCCTTCACCATTTGAGCCGTGATGTTCGCCATGATTCCTTTGCTTCTCTTTTTGGGGGACAGTTTTTCCTACGACCCCAGCGACTCGGGGTCTAGTGCCGTGTACAACAAATCCGTCTCGTCAAAATAGTTCATCCGCCGGTGATGGACCGCGCGGGCGGCAAAACGAACGGGTTCCGATCAAGCGCGATCCGCATCCGCGACGGGCGGAACGCCGGCCCCGGCAAGGACAACGTCCGCAGGCGCCACGCTGGATTCCGCACGACCTTCCACGGGTCGACCTTGGGTCATGCGACGAGGTCGTCGAGCCGCCGGCGCAGCGCCGGTTGGGACGATTTCTTCAGGGGGAGGAGCCGATCGAGCCTTTAATCCCTCCGCGACTGCATCGGAAAGATGAGTCAGAATCGTCTCAATGGCCCGCATGGCGTCGTCATTTCCGGGAATGGGAACGTCGGCAAAATCGGGATCGGAATCCGTGTCAATCAAACAGACCGTGGGGATGTTCAGCTTTTTCGCTTCTCTGACCGCGTTCTTCTCGCGATGAACGTCAACGATCACGAGAGCCACCGGCAAGCGGTTCATTTCTCGAACGCCTTCCAGGTTACGCCGAATTTTTTTTACCTCGCGGGACCGCGTGGCGATCATCTTCTTGCTGTATTCCAGGGCCGTTCCATCCGCTTCCGCCGCTTCCAACTCGTCCAAGCGAGCGAGGCGTGATCGA
This sequence comes from Planctomycetota bacterium, assembly GCA_038043045.1. GTDB lineage: Bacteria > Planctomycetota > Phycisphaerae > UBA1845 > UBA1845 > JBBTCX01. The sequence continues at coordinate 7,578 of JBBTCX010000061.1, forward strand.
ATGGTTCTGAAGTTGGTCAACGTTCCACCCAGCCACCGTTCGGCGACATAGGGCATGCCGACGCGCGTGGAAAGTTCGCGGACCAATGGCCGCGCCTGACGCTTCGTGCCGACAAAGAGAATGTCTCCGCCGCGGGCGACGACTTGCGAAATAAATCTCTTGGCCCGAAGGAGTCCCTTCACAGTTTCACGAATGTCGATGATATGAATCGAATTACGCTTGCCATAAATGTACGGCAACATTTTGGGGTTCCATCGGCTCACCCGATGCCCGAAATGCACACCGGCATCGACAAGCTGACGCACCAATTCCGATCCCAAACGAGCACCTCCACGTTCAGCAAAAATAAAAATTCCACTCTACAGAGGGCGTACTCTACCAGCTTTTTTTCTTCGATCAAGGCGCATTTCTTGGATTTTGCCCACCAACATCAAATCTGTTGCATTTGTTATGGACTCCCCTAAACCGGCGGATTAGAGTCCAGGCGTGCCTAGTCCAGCGGATTCAAGCCGAGCGCCCACAAAAAAGCCCGTCTTCATTAGCGCCGCAGAACCGAGCGCAGATGTGATTGGGGCCTTGCTTATCCAAACTGCCAAGAAACTAGCTCCCGGTTTACATTTCGTCGGTGTTCCGGGTCCAAAAATGGCTGCCGAAGGGTGCGAATCGATCTTCGAAATGAGTTCCCACGCTGCAATGCTGTTGGGGGCCGTACGTTTGGCGGGGCGAGCACACCGAATGATGAAAACCTGCCGTCGCTATTTTGCCGAACATCGACCTACGGCCGCCGTCTTCATCGATTCTCCGACCTTGCATTTGCGGCTTGCTGGTTATGCCAAAAACCGGGGTATCCCGGTTCTTTATTATGTTGCGCCGCAAACTTGGGCTTGGGCGGAATCTCGCGTCGGAAAGATTCGGAAGCGCGTTGACCAACTTGCTTGTATTCTGCCGTTCGAAGAGGAGTACTTTCGGAGACACGGAATCAGCGCGACCTATGTTGGCCACCCGCTGATGGATTTACTTCAACAAGAACCGTCTGATGTGAAAAGGGTCGCTGAACTTCAAACAATCGGTAAACCGTTCATCGCGTTATTACCCGGTTCACGAAAGCACGTCGTGAAAAGTCTATTCGCGGATCAGATACTCGTCGCTAAGAAGATTCTGGAGCGATTTCCGTCGGCGGCGATCGGAGTTTCGGTGGCGAGTTCGCAAGTCGCTCCGATCATCGATGAAGTTCTTGATAAAAGTGCAATGCCAGTGGTGCGGATGGAAGGTCGACCCACCGCGCTGATTCGAGCGGCGGATTTGGTGTTGGTGGCATCGGGCACGACCGCCCTCGAAGTGGCCATTCACCGTCGACCGATGATCGTTATGTACCAAGCCTCTCGCCTTTTTTACCAACTCGTCGGGCGTTGGTTGATTAAAACGAAGTATCTGTCCCTTCCCAACATTCTCGCCGGGCGCGAAATCGTCCCAGAGTTCATGCCGTACTACCGCGATATTGGCGAAATTGTGGAAACCGCCATCGAGTTTCTTAGTTTCTCCAAGCCGCGAGAAAAAATGCGGGCCGAATTCGATCGCCTGGCGGACGGACTCGGCGGTGCGGGTGCTTCACGCAGAGTGGCGGAGATGCTGTTTCACCTGATCCATGAGCGAGGCAACATCGGGTCACGCTGATGTGCGTTCCAAGAGGATGACAAGAGGACGACAGGAAGTCGGTGGACATGCCTCGTTTTGCCGCAGTGTCGATGGAAACCGATAATCAACATCGCCGACATGAGCAAAATGACTGTCGCCGGCTCGGGGACGGGGGTCACGGTTAGCGCGGCGATGTCGTACTCCAGGTAGGTCACGGCGTACTGAAAAGGGTCAACCATTTTGGAATAGTCGCCGTCGCCGAATTCAAGAACCATCCTGGAGGCCATTTCGGGAAAAGCGAGGTACGTGGCTGCATCCGTCGGGATTGCCAGATCGGTCAGGTAATCAACGCTGCCGTCAACGTTGCCGAACACGATGATGTCTCCGGATGAGAAAACGTCTCCTGTCGGGCCATAAAGCGGCGTGGGAACGAGCAATCCCGTGATGCTGTTGACAAATGCGCCCAGGAGCACCTGATCCACGGTGAACGGCGCGGTGCCGCTATTATTCTGCAGTATGGCGATTGGATCAGACGAATCGCCCCCATGATGGACGAGCTGACCGCTCGCATCCAGAAGATCATAATTCAGCATGGAAGACGCGCTCAGGGGATAGAAGGCGAAACTGCCCAGAGCAGGCGTAACCGTCGAAAACCGGTACGTCGCCATGAACGTCCCACCCGCCAAGCGGTCGACATCAAAGAGCGGCGGGAGCACTCCAAAGTTCGTTCCGTCAAAGGTTGAGGAATCGCTAGAGATGGATGAGATTGGCCCGCTGGCAGCCAGAACGTAGTCCGCTGCCTTGGCGCGCGAACTCACGAGGGCCAGCAACGCCGAACAGAAAAAACCGACGAAGGACTTGTATTGACGCATTCTTTTCCTCCCCAAATGCACAACGCTTTCGTGACAGTTCAACACTGCCGCGAGCATGCAGTAGAATTCGACAGATTGGCCCCCGAAAAAGAGCTGAACCGTCCAGAATCAACGGCGACTATAGCTGTTGCGAGTCCGCAATGCAAGTGAGTATAAGTCATTACCTGAAATACAGGCCGCTGCCCAGCGCGCAGATACGCTATCTGCCAAACACCAGAAAAGAAACTTTGCGCATCTATATTCTCCCAATCTGAATTCAACTTTGAAACCTCTTCCGACTATGCCGATCCATCGGATCATGGTGCACCGTCAGCCGCTTGCGGATCATTACGCTGCAATATTAAATGTTTCCAAGATTCTAGAACCATGTTGCGCGGGTTACTCCAATGACGTAAACGCCGACATGATCCTAACTCTTTGTATTTCCTGTGGTTATGAACCAGAAGCGGATGAACAGGGTACACCGTCCGAGGTTGCTTCCGGTAGGGCAACTGCATAATTGCCACATACGATGGGCTTGGGCCCGCTGGTTCGCTGTTCAACCCGCACTTCATGCGATACATTCAAAACTCTGTCGATGGGTCGCGAAAGGTCTGGTAGTGCCTTCGCGCAGGTGCATGGGAAGTCTTCAGCCTTGTGGGAGTTTGCGGTCATGTTTCGACATTTGTTCCGAGTCGTTTCCGTTCTTTTTGCAGTGATCGCCTTTCGTGGTTCCGCGGAAGCGGCCGATCCGATCAAGATTGGCCATTTGGCAAGCTTGACCGGTTCGGAAGCGACCTTTGGAATAAGTACGGATCGCGGCGTAAACATTGCCGTGGAGGAGCGCAATAAGGCTGGCGGTATTCTCGGTCGCCCGATCGAAATCGTACCGGTTGACACTCAATCGAAAAATCAAGAAGTCAACAACTGCATGGTGAAATTGCTGCAACAGGATAAGGTCTGTGCGGTCATCGGGGAAATCGCCAGCAGCAATACGATCGCCGCGGCGCCGGCGGCACAACGTGCTAAGGTTCCGCTGGTTACACCCGGTTCCACGAATCCGGAGGTCACCAAGAAAGGGGACTATGTTTTTCGCGTCTGCTACACCGACGACTATCAAGGCCGAGTGATCGCACGGTTCTCGGCGAAGCGGCTCAACGTCAAGAGCGCGGCGATCATCACCGACCAAGCCAGCGCTTATAGCATCAAGCTTTCTGAAATCTTCAAGGAAGAGTTCGAAAAACTCGGCGGAAAAGTTGTGTCCGAAGTGAGTTATAAGAAGTCGGATAGCGAATACAGCGCTCAGGTCAATCAAGCCCTTCGGGCCAATCCCGACGTACTCGTACTCACCGGTTACTACACCAACGTCGGAAACATCGTGCAGATAGCACGAAAAACCGGATTCACGGGGCCGATGGTCGGCGGCGATGGTTGGGATTCCGATACGCTTTATCAAATCGGGGGGAAGGCCCTCGACAATACGTACTTCACCAACCACTATTCACCAGACGATCCCAGCCCGCGCATTCAGCAGTTCATTAAGACGTACCAGAGCAAACACGGATCGGTTCCAGACGCCATGGCCGTTTTGGGTTACGACGCCGCCATCGTCGTCTTTGATGCCATCCAACGCGCCGGCGTGGCCGAGGGACCGAAGATCCGCGATGCTCTTGCGGCCACGAAAGATCTTCAAGCTCTCAGCGGGGTGATTACCATTGACAAAGACCGCAACGCTCAAAAAGGCATCGTCATCGTCGGCATCAAGGACGGGAAGCAATACCTGAAAGAAGCGTGGAAGGACTAAGGCTTTTCCTTGGAATCCGTGTGAGCTGCGCCTAGACCCAAGTCGACAGCTCTCGGGTTCGGATGATCCGCGCCTCTATCCCGCATGGACTTGCATACGGAGATTCATCACCATTGGGCATGGACTGGGACTGGTGGATTAGCCAAACGATCATCGGGCTGACGCTCGGCGGGGTGTACGCGCTGATCGCGTTGGGCTACTCGTTGGTCTATGGGGTCTTGCGACTCATTAACTTCGCACATGGCGACGTCTACATGGTCGGCGCGGTGGTGGCCTATTGGGTTGCCAAGGGTTTTTTCGGATGGACGGAAACCGCCGACCATCTGATTCCCATCTGGGCGATCGCCGGGATGTTGGCGATTTCCATTGCTTCGTGCGTTTCCCTGGGATACATCATTGAGCGATTTGCCTATCGCCCGCTTCGCCGAGCGCCGCGACTGAACTCGCTCATCACCGCGATAGGCGTATCCTTTCTTTTGGAAAATATTTTTCAACTCCAGGCCTTCTTCGGCGCCGCGCCAAGAGGGTTTCCTTACACCAACCTGAACAAAACCGTCAGCATCGGCGGTCACGATGTCGGTTACGAATCTTTGATGATCCTCTGCGGAACAGCCTTTTTTCTCATCGCGTGTCGATGGATCATTCTTCATACCCGCATGGGGCTCGGTATCCGTGCCACCAGTTTCAACCATGACTACGCAAGATTGATGGGCATCAACGTGAACGCGATCACGGCTTTCACCTTTGTTCTCGGTTCCGCACTGGCCGCGGTCGCCGGGGTTTTTGTCGGCCTCTACCAACATCAAATTGATCCTTTGATGGGGATCAACGCCGGTCTAAAGGCCTTCACCGCCGCCGTCGTCGGCGGAATCGGAAACCTCGCGGGGGCCGTCCTTGGCGGATTTCTGATGGGTCTGTCAGAAACCTACATCGCCGGCAGCAAATTTACCGATTACCGCGATGCCTTTGCCTTTGGATTACTTATTCTGATCTTGTTGATTCGACCCGGCGGATTGTTGGGCTCGGTTGCCGCCGAAAAGGTGTAACGCCGCGATGCCCAAACAGTTTCGCAATTTACTAATCGTTGCCGGTGCCATCGGAATTCCCTTTCTTGGGCAGTACCTGACCCGTTTTATGACGAACCCTGACTATGCCCGGGCCATTTTGTTCAAAGTGGGTCTCGACATCACCCTGGCCGTCGGTTTGAGTTTGATCATCGGATTCGCCGGTCAGTTTTCCATTGGTCACGGCGCTTTCATGTCTCTCGGCGCATTTGCTTCAGGATTGTTTCTCACCCGATTCGTCGCGGTTTGGATTCAAGGCGCCGATCCCGCGTTCTTGGATGGTGACACGGTTTCCGCGGGGCTGCTGCGTGCCGGATTGTTACTGGGCATCGTTTTCATTGGAATGATCGCCGCAGTGATCGCGTCGATCTTGGTGGGTCTGCCATCTCTTCGACTACGAGGGGACTACCTGGCCATCGCCACGATGGGCTTTGGCGAGATCACCTATAACTTGCTCTTGGTCTACTTACAAAAAAACTACTTTGACACGGCGTTTTATATGCCCATGGAACTCGCTTTCATGGTCAAGCCCGTGAACGTTGCCTCGTCGTGGATTCTTGCACTCTTTGCGATTCTGATTGTTAGAAACCTCGTCTCGTCCACAACCGGACGAGCTCTGCCTGCCATCCGCGAGGATGAAATTGCGTCATCGGCCGTGGGGATTCCGACCACGCGATACAAACTGCTCGCCTTTGTCATCGGTTCGGCTCTTGCCGGGGCAGCCGGCGTTCTACAGACCCAGCAGATTCAGACCGTCAATCCCGCGAGTTTCCGCTTCGATCGGTCCATCGAAATGATCGTCCCGGTCGTATTGGGCGGGTCCGGCAGTCTCACCGGTTGTGTACTTGCTGCCGGGTTTTTCAGTTATCTGCTGGAGTGGCTTCGCAATCTTCCGCCGGGCGCCCAACAATATCGCACCATCGTGTATGCAGGTGTTCTCGTCCTTGTGATGGTTCTCCGCCCCCAAGGCATCATGGGTCGCTATGAATTGGCCGATCTCTTCGCTTGGTGGCGAAGAAAACGCGGAAAGAGCAACGAGCAAACGCAAAAACCCGTTACCCGAGCTGACGAATCCTCGCCACTTTCCTCAGGATTCTCCCTGATCACCGATCGATTCTCCAGCGATTCGAAATCCCTGGAATGTTCCAATCTCACTATTCGTTTCGGCGGTCTAACGGCTGTGCAAAACTTCAACCTTTGCCTGAAACCCCGTGAAATCGCGGGCCTCATAGGTCCCAACGGCGCCGGAAAAACCACTTGCTTCAATATGATCACCGGAGTCTACCGTCCGACCTCCGGCGTCATCCGCATGGGCGACCATTCGCTCGTCGGGGTAAGCAGCGCCGGAATCAACAAACGCGGTATTGCCCGGACTTTCCAGAATATCCGCCTCTTTTCCGAACTTTCCGTTCTCGATAACGTCCGGGTGGCTTTGCACGCCCACCTGAAAACCGGCGTCCCGGCGGCCATTTTTCGCTCTCCGAGCTTTTATCAAGAAGAGTGCCAAGCCAATGACACCGCGATAGAGCTTCTATCCGTTTTCAATCTTCAAAAAGTGGCCGACGAACGCGCCTGCAACCTACCTTATGGGGATCAACGCCGACTTGAAATTGCCCGGGCGATGGCCACCAAACCACGCGTTCTCTGCCTCGACGAACCCGCTGCGGGAATGAACCCGGCAGAAAAACGCTCGCTCATGGACCTCATCCGCCGCATCCGCGAGCAATTCAACTTGACCATCCTTCTCATCGAACATGATATGAAAGTCGTCATGGGGGTCTGCGAACGAATCATCGTCCTGGATCACGGCGAAACCATCGCCGAAGGCAAACCGGAGGACATTCGCGAGAACCCCAAGGTGATCGAAGCGTACCTCGGGCAGCCGATGAAAACCGCGTAGACTTCGCGCCAACACCGAGATTGAGATGAACGCGCGAGGTTAGAATGATCCATCGTCGGCGAGCAGGGGCGCGGCCCGGCGGTGCAAGACCGAGTCCGTTTGGGTCATTACACGCACAGGGAATGACCCGCCATGAGCATGAGTAGTAACTGTAACATTCTACGGGCTATTGGTAACACATCTTTGGTGCAGCTTTGTCGTGTTGTTCCACCCGATTGTGGTAGGGTTTTCGCCAAACTCGAATGGGAGAATCCAACCGGAAGTATGAAAGATCGTTCGGCCCAGGCTATGATTTCGCGCGCCGAGGAAGACGGCCGATTGAAGCCCGGAGATACGATTGTTGAGTACACGGGTGGCAGTACGGGCACATCCCTTGCGTTCATCTGCGTTGCAAGGGGTTATCGACTTCATATCGTTACTTCCAATGCATTTAGTCAGGAAAAGCTTGATCATATGTCGGCTCTTGGTGCGGAACTTACCCTTGTACCGAGCGAGGGAGGCCTGACTACTAAACAGTTAATTTTGGATATGATTGAGGCTGCTAGAGAATTGGGTGGGAAACCTCACACTTACTTGACCGATCAACTTAATAATTACGACAGTGTCGCGGGCTACTATCCAATGGCCGAGGAAATCTGGAATCAAACCAATGGAGAGGTAGATGCATTTATTCAGTGTGTAGGTACGGCGGCGTCTTCGCGCGGGGTGGCGACTGTGTTAAAGCGTCACAAGCCGAATATCAAGATAGTAGTAGTCGAGCCGGCCGAGTCCGCAGTATTGCTGGGGGGTCAAGCCGGGCCTCACAAAATTGAAGGAGTGGGGATTGGTTATATTCCTCCCCTTTGGGAACCAAGGCTTGTAGATGAGATCGTCCCGGTCACAACGGCCGACGCGAAGGATATGGCCAGACGTTTGGCAAGGGAGGAGGCGCTATTCGCAGGAACGTCTTCAGGAGCCAATGTCGTTGCAGCGATTCGAGTGGCAAAGCAATTGGGGCCAGATGCTCAAGTCGTTACGTTGATGGTCGATTCCGGTCTGAAATACCTGAGTACCGATGTGTACGGATAAATCAAAAACCGATCAGGGAGTGGGTGCATGACAGTTCTTGAGGGCTTGCATTGAGATAATCGCGCGGGAGGTTAGAATGGCCTATCGAAAGTCGGCACGGATGCGACTTCCCTTGCACCCGGTATCGTACGGAGATTGGCCTTCCAGATGTATAAGTGGTTTCTTGTCGGTCGGTATCTTCACACCAAGTTGATTGCGTTATTGGGTGTTGCGGCGGTCATGTTGTGCGTGGCCATGGTGCTCGTGGTGGTAAGCGTCATGGGCGGGTTCTTGGACACCATTCGGGCGCGGGCCAAGGGTTTGCATAGTGAAATCGTGCTCGACACGGGTTCGCCGCAAGGGTTTCCCTTTTATGAGGAGTTCTCGAAATACGTTTCCGAGAAACTCCCGGATGTCGTGCGGGCAACGACGCCCGCGATCTGGACCTTCGGGATTTTCCGCGTTCCGGCCAATACCCTCACTAAGCCCGCCAGGGTTTTCGGAATTCGATTCGACGGATATTCCCAGGTCAACGACTTCAAGAAGGGATTGCAATACGAGCGGTTTTTTCCGGGAACGACGCAACTTGGGCTTCAAGGTATGCCGGTGGCCGGAGTTAATGAGCGCGGCCAGCTTCAACTTCCGGCGGAGTTGGAGTCCGCGAACGCGACCTGGCGAGGTAAGGAGTCGGACCCTTCCAAACTTGCGGAATTCGAGAATAACCCATTTGCCACCACCGCATTTCCAAGGGTGACTGCTGATATGCCCGGGGATCGGGTGTTCTCTTCGGCCCCTGGCGAACCGTTTTATGGAGAACCTCGGCTTCCCGGGGCGATCATTGGAACCGACCTTCTTTTCTACAGGCGCATGGATGGCAACTTTGATCGGTTTCTTGCGCGCGGAGCCACGGTCACGACCACGCTGATCACGCTTACGGCATCCGGGAACATGTCGGGTGAGCCGGCCATTACCGTTCCGCTTCGCTATGCCGACGATGCACGCTCGGGGATTTACGAAATTGACAGCATGGCCGTGTATGTTGATTTTGACATGCTCCAAAACAAGTTGGCGATGGATCCCCAGGAAAGAGTAGATGGCAGCATGACCCGTGCCCGAACGACGCAACTCTTGATCGGGCTGAGAGAGAGTGTCGGTCTGGATGAATCGCGGGTTCAGATCGCGGAGGCTTGGCGTTCTTTTCGCGGGACGATTCTGGAACCCTTGACCAGGGACGAGGAAATCACGCTCGCTCAAGTGGAAGTGTTTTCCTGGGAAGACCTTCAACGGTCGTTTATTTTGGCCGTCGAAAAAGAGAAAATTTTGGTCACGCTATTGTTTGGTTTGATCAGCATCGTGGCCATTGTTTTGATCGGGTGCATTTTCTACATGCTGGTCGAAAAGAAGACCAAGGACATCGGCATTTTGAAGTCTTTGGGTGCGTCTTCCGGCGGCGTCATGGGAATGTTTATTTTGTACGCGGCGGCGATTGGAGTCACCGGAGCGGTTTTGGGTACATTCGGTGGGTCACTCTTTGTTTGGTACATAAACGACATTCAAGATTGGCTGGCGACCCTGAATCCGGCGCTGCGGGTATGGAGCCCAGAGGTCTACTCGTTTGATCGAATCCCGGAAACGGTCAAAACTGCGGATGTGTTGTGGGTCGGAATCTTCGCGATCGTTTCGTCAATGGTGGGGTCGTTGATTCCGGCTACCATTGCCGGTCGGGTTTGGCCGGTACAGGCGCTGCGTTATGAGTAAGAAACCCATACTTCACGCTCAGAACATACAAAAGTCGTACATCATGGGGGCCGAACCGGTTCGCGTTCTGCGCGGAACGTCCCTAGAAGTAAAAGAGGGCGAATTCCTGGTGATCACGGGATCGAGCGGCTGCGGTAAGAGTACGCTGCTTCATATTTTGGGTGCGTTGGATACGCCCGACCGGGGATCGGTCGAATTCAAGGGCCGAAGTCTATTTGATTTGAGGGATTCGGAAAGACGGTTGTATCGCAATCGCGACGTGGGGTTCGTTTTTCAGTTTTATCACCTGCTTCCGGAATTGAACGTCCTAGAAAACGTGATGTTGCCGCATTTTCTTCAGCATCCGTGGTGGCGATGGCGATTTCACAAGAGAAAGAGCGTCAAAGACGCGGAAAAAATCGTAGAAAGGGTGGGGTTGGCCCATCGAACTCGGCATCGTCCGAACCAGCTTTCCGGAGGAGAACGCCAAAGGGCGGCGATTGCGAGGGCGTTGATTACGCAACCTTCTCTCTTGCTTGCCGATGAGCCAACAGGTAATCTGGACGAGTCGATCGGGACGGATATTTTGGGCCTCCTTGCGGAGCTTAATTCCGCCGGTCAGACGATAGTGATGGTCACCCACGACACAAGGGTAGCGTCTTATGCCCACAGGCGTGTTCATCTCGGCGACGGCGTTATCCGGGAGGCGACCGGGGCATTGGGCGTGCGGTCCACAACTTCTCATACTTCAGAAAAGGTGGCGCGATGATTACAGCAACTCGTAAATCGAGGTCTACGTCGGTTATGCCAGAGAATAAGTTTGCTCCAAATCCAAATCTGAAGGTCTGGTTGGGGACTGAGGTGGTCCCGGTTTCGGAAGCCAAGATCGGGGTCTTCGACCATGGACTTTTGTACGGCGATGGAATTTTTGAGGGCATTCGGATTTACGGTGGGCGAATCTTCAAAGAAGCGGAGCACATCCGTCGATTGTTCGAATCCGCCAAGGCGATCCGGCTTGAGATTCCGATGACGCCTGACGAAGTCAGTTCGGCCATGTATGAAACCATGGCGGCCAACGACATTACCGGCGATGGTTACATTCGATTGGTCGTGACCCGCGGCGTGGGTTTGCTTGGAGTTTCAGCCACCCGTGCGGCTTGTCCGACGGTGATCATCATTACTGATCAGATTGCCCTTTACAAGAAAGAAGTGTACGAGCGGGGGTTGCATTGCATCATCGCGAGCTACGCCCGCAACCACCCAAACACCATGAGCCCGCGCGTGAAGTCTCTGAACTATCTGAACAACGTGATGGCAAAACTGGAAGCTCATGATGCTGAGGTCGACGAAGCCATTATGCTCAATGTGGAGGGTCGTGTGGCCGAGTGCTCCGGCGACAATATTTTCGTGGTTCGAGACGGCGTAGTGATGACCCCCAACCGTAGCGAAGGCATATTGGACGGAATTACGCGCGGCGTGGTGATGGAGTTGGCTGGAAAACGGGGAATCACGGTGTTGGAAACGATGTTGGTTCGATTCGACCTCTATACGGCCAATGAATGTTTTGCAACGGGTACGGCGGCGGAAGTCGTGCCCATTACTCGGATTGACAATCGTATGATCGGGGATGGGAAACCCGGTCCCATCACCAAGTGGTTGATGCAGGACTTTGTCGAGTATAGAGCAACGGTTTAGATTGTCGGCTCTCAAAGCTTTGTGGATGTAGGAGCTTCGGAGAGCCTTTCTTTGCACGTCAGAATTGGTCTATCGAATCGCCGAATCCACGGATATGATTTCGTGGAGGTTGAGTCTTTTATTGCTTTTGGAGGATAACGGAAAGTGTCCGTAGCCGTTCCGCCTATTCGTGTTCGCTTCGCGCCGTCCCCGACGGGCTATTTGCACATTGGCGGCGCAAGGACGGTGTTGTTCAATTGGCTGTTGGCTAGGAAATCCGGTGGGGTGTTCATCCTGCGCATCGAAGATACGGATCAAGCACGAAACGTCGAGGATTCCGTCGGAAAGATTCTGGAGGACCTTCGGTGGTTGGGGATGCCTTGGGATGAAGGGCCGGAGGTCGGCGGCGCGTTTGGACCTTATTCTCAGAGTCAGCGACTCGATATTTATAACCAATACGCGAAGCGACTTTTGGAAACCGGCCAAGCCTACTATGCATTGGAGTCTCAGGAGCATTTGGCCCGACTTCGGGATGACGCGAAAGCAAAGGGTGGCGCGCACCGATATGTACGACCGAATCCGCTTCCGACGATTGCGGAAGGCGAAGCGGCTAGAGCGGTTGGGAAAGCCGTCGTGATTCGCTTCAAGATGCCGGATCAAGATATCACGGTGTTCGACGATATCTTGGGCCAGGTGACATTGACGGCGGATCACTTGGAAGATTTCGTCTTGCAAAAAGGAGACGGGTTTCCGACCTATCATTTTGCGTGCGTGGTCGATGACGAGTTGATGGAGATTACGCATGTTTTGCGCGGGCAGGAACACTTGATGAATACGCCCAAGCACGTGGCGTTGCAGCGGGCGCTGGGTTTCCGTACCCCGATATATGCTCATTTGCCGGTGATTTTTAACATGGACGGCAGCAAAATGAGCAAGCGGGATAAGGAAAAGGCGCTGGCCAAAGGTGAGCGTCCGCCGGAGATTGATGTTCACGATTTTCGCCTTGCGGGGTATTTGCCGGAGGCGCTGATCAATTTCATCGCTCTTTTGGGTTGGTCGCCAGGAGATGACCGGGAGTATTTGAATCGCGAGGAGTTGACGGCCCTGTTCAGCGTGGACAGAGTCGGCAAGACCAATGCTAAGTTTGATCGTGCCAAGCTCCTGGCATTCAATACCGCTTGGGCCACACGAGTAACACCCGACCGATTGTTGGCTGCGTTTCGGGATTATATAACGGTAACGGGGTCTGTGTTATTAAAGAACGAGAGCGACGACAAGCTCAGAAAACTTCTGGCGGTTTGTGCGGGCTTTCGAACGTTTCGGCAAGTGGAGGAGAAGATTGGATTTCTGTTCGTGGCGGATGACGCGGTTCAATATGATCCGAAAGCGATTCAAAAAGTGCTCGCAAAAAACGACGGCGAGGGATTCAAAATGTTGGGGGTCGTTCACCCGAAATTAGAATCGGTGGTAGATTGGTCCCTGCAAGACTTGGAAGGCGCCTTGAAGAGCATCTGTGACGAGCAGGGAGTGGAAATGGGTCGCGTGGCCCAGCCGATTCGCGTGGCCGTCAGCGGCTCGACCGTGAGTCCGGCCATCGGTGATACGTTGGTCTTGCTTGGGAAGGACCGAACGATGCGCCGTCTTGAACGCTGCCTTTCGCTGGTGGAAGCTGTCGGCGTCGGAAAACCCGGATAGAGAATCATGACGGCTTTCCACTGCCCAGAGAGTTTTGCGCCGGTAGCTCAGCTGGACAGAGCATCGGATTTCTAATCCGACGGTCGGGGGTTCGAATCCCTCCCGGCGCAGTGACAAATGTGTGGCACTTTCATCGTGAAACACGCGGTTTTCGTCGGAAAAACTGAGGGTTTCCTAGTCGTGCCAACCAGTGTCACTTTTGGAAGTGCTCTGGCCACTTGCGGCCAGTTTTCTCCCCTTCCAGCCATGCATCTGGCATGATTCTGTACAACGGGTGTTAACCGGTTTGTTCGGGTAAGGAGCTGCGTCATAGGTGCCGACGGCCCTTTGAGATTCCCGGCTCGGTGCCGAAAGGTCCGGCAAAGCTTGCAGTGCTGTCGCCAGCTCGCCGCGAGCGACATGTGAATACCGATCCATCGTCAGAGTAATCGTCGAGTGGCGGGCAAGCGCTTGTGCGACCTTGGGATGCACACCGCCACGAGCAAGGTTGCTGATGAACGTGTGACGAAGTGCGTGGAAATCGACGACACGACCCGCGTCGTCACGATAAACGATTCCAGCGGTCAGCACGTCGTGTCGAAATGTAAACGCCGTTTGAAAAACGTAGCGCTGGGCGGTTCCGGCGGTCGGGCGAAAAACGTAGCGCCCGATGTACAGAAGTTACCGGTTGAGTCCCTTCATGGTCCA
>JBBTCX010000062.1:0-1693 GCA_038043045.1 Planctomycetota bacterium
GTTTGATAACCAGTTTCGGAAACACGCACCGTGTAGGTTCCATTTGCAGGCACCAGCCACCGTGATCGACCAAACGTGGTGTCGGCTAATCGCGGCAATTCTCCCGTATCAAACGTAAAGTTCAGGATTTCCACTTGGGCGTTTAACGGCAACCCCGTCAAATGATCGGCCACCCGAACATCAATCCGCGCCCCGTCCAATCGATCCAACAGATACAACCATCCGCCGCGATTCTGCGCCACAAACGTCATTCCCGCCGCAAACGAAGGCAAAAACGAGGTACCCACCTCCACAATCATCGCATACGTGCCGTTGTTCGCGTAATACCAACTCGTGTCATCTCCGTTGACCGGGCCGATCGCAACCGGCGAGAATACGTCGTACAAAGGGCCACCGGTTGACACAATTCCCGCCGCCATGCCGTCCATCATTTCATCAATCACCGCATGTTCCGGCATACTCTGATTCGGGTTTCCGTCATTACAAGCATAGGGATAATCGATGAATTCTCCATACGAATGATACGATACGGCGATGACAAACCGCTTCTGCGCTGCGAAGTTCATCATCACTTGCGCCTCCGGTTCCGAACCGGCGCTCGTCCCACGATATGAATCCGCACAAGTCGTACCGCTCGATCCCGTTCCCCTCTCGCAATTCGCCGTTCCGCTGCCCCAGTGATAAGTATAATTGCGATTCAGATCGACGCCGGGGTTGCTTGCGCAACCGGCCCGCATGTTCTTCCGATGAAAATCATCCACCGTGAATACATAGTTGCTGCCATCGGGGTTTACCATCGGCACGCAATAAATCTTATAGTTGTCCACCCAATTGACCACGACCGGATTCCCCGCGACATACTGATCCGTCAAATAGGTAATCGCGTCCATCACCACGTGCGGTGTCACCACCTCGCGCGAATGATGCAACCCATTGAACAAAATCGACGGCTTATCCTCAACCACCCCTGGATGATTGGAAATCTCCATCGCGTAAATGCTACGACCCTGCAAACTCTGCCCAATCACAAGTAGATTCGTGATCGTCGGATGCGCCGCAGCCTCGGACTGTAAAAACGTCAAGAGTGTCGTCGGGTTGACATAACCCGCAGGCGGCACGAATCGATCCTCATTCGCTTCCGCCTCAACCAACGGCCTCGACGCCTCTCTCTCCAACGCCCGAAAGCCCGCTTCCTCCAAAACCGCTAGCGAATCCCCGTCTCGAAGAATGATGTCCACCGTCCCCTCACGCCGCAAGAACCCGGCCACATCATACTCCCGCTCAATCAACCACGCCCGCCAATACCCAAGCGTCGCCTCATGCATCTCTTCGCCCTGCAATACACCTGGAAACGTCATTCGAAGCCTCGTGCTTTCCACCCCGACGGCGGCCATCACCTGCATGACCACGCTGATTCCCACCCATACCCAGCTCATCATCTATTTTCCCCCAAAATTCGATCGCAAGCACGATCGCCCTATTGCCGCCCAAGCGTACCAAATGCCATGCGATCGAAGCAAGTCGCCCCAGCGGCGGGGGTGCATGACCGTTTATGCGGCCAGTTTTTTCCGGTTTCGGCCCGGGGCCCGGCCTCTGGGGCGTGATTGATGGAACGCTTCGCCGCGGTTGTCCTCGCTAAGGACTCGCGCAGAAATAACCTAGATGTTTTGGCGATGTCCTGCGGTTTGGGAGG
>JBBTCX010000063.1:0-2857 GCA_038043045.1 Planctomycetota bacterium
TCGCGCTCTTCGAACCGCGCTCGTCGTCGGATAGCACTTCGGCGGGCCGAAGGCGGGTCAACTCGTCGAGCAGTTGATCGCCGGGTGCATCGAGAACCTCAAACCTTCCCGAAGCGAGTTCTACCCATGCGGCGCCGATTGCGTCGCCGTGAACACACACGGCGGCAAGGATGTTTTGCTCGCGCTCATCGAGCAGCGTTTCATCGGTGAGCGTTCCGGCGGTGACGATTCGGACGATGTCGCGCTTGACCACGCCTTTGGCGAGTCGGGCGTCCTCAAGCTGTTCGGAGATGGCGACTTTGTATCCGGCGACGACAAGCTTTCGCAGATAACTATTCAGGGCGTGGTAAGGAATTCCGGCCAAGGGGATCGGTTGATCCTTGGATCGGGAGGTCAGCGCGATGCCAAGTACCTTGGAACAAAGAACGGCGTCATCGTAAAACGTCTCGTAGAAATCCCCCATGCGGAACAAGAGGATTGCGTCGCCGACGCGTTGTTTTTGCTCGACGTATTGCCTCATGGCCGGGGAAAGGGCGTCGAGTGAGCCTGTTGCGGAGATAGTCCTTGAGGTGGCTTCTGTCATGTTTCGTAATCTACACGAGCTAGTTTTTCCGGCAATTCATTTCTTGAGCGGTAGCGAGTATAATCCAAAATGATGTCGAATTCTCGTGACAAAGTGGTCGTGGCCATGAGCGGCGGGGTGGATTCCAGCGTCGCGGCCTATCTTCTGAAGAAAGAGGGCTTCGACGTGGTGGGATTTTTCATGCGCGTGGGGGCCAAAGCGACCGCTCCTAGATCGACCGCACTTCCTGTTGTAGGGCGATCCCATCAAGGCTGCTGCAGCGCGAGTGACGCGGCGGATGCGAGATTCGTCGCGGGCATGTTGGGCGTTCCGTTTTACGCGTTGAATTTTGAGCAGGAGTTCGATGGACTTATCGGTGAATTCGCCGATGAATACGCGGCCGGTCGAACGCCCAATCCGTGCGTGGTCTGTAACAGCCGAATGAAATTTGGTCGCCTCGTGGAATACGCGGAGGCCGTCGGGGCGCGGTACCTTGCGACCGGTCATTATGCTCGCATTGGAGAGAAAAGCGGCGATTGCGTTCTTCGCCGGGCCGTTGACGAGCGAAAGGACCAGTCCTACGTCTTGTTCGGGATCGATCGCGCGGTATTGAATCGCGTTCTATTTCCGCTGGGAGAGTTGGATAAGTCCGAGGTCCGCCACATCGCCAGAGAACAGGGATTTCCCAATCACGGCAAGCCGGATTCCGTGGAGATTTGCTTTGCGCCGGATCGGGATTACGCGCGCATTGTCCGGGAGCGCCGACCGGATGCGTTCGTGGAGGGCGACGTACGTGATGCGACGGGAAGTGTCATCGGTAGGCACTCCGGAATCGGTCATCTGACGGTTGGCCAGCGTCGCGGGCTGCGTATTGCGGCGGGTGAACCGCGATATGTGACTTCGATCGACGCAACGGCCAATGTGGTGACACTGGGTGATGGCGAGGCCTTGCTGCGCACCTCGTTGATCGCCGAGCGGATCAACTTTCTCGTTGATTTGCCAGACGCGCCGTTTGGCGCCGACGTGAAAATTCGCTATTTGCACGCCGCCGCTGCCGCGACGATCACGATCTTGGATCGAACCACCGCTCGCGTGGATTTTGATGAACCCCAGCGCGCCATCACCCCCGGTCAAGCCGCGGTGTTTTACACGGACGACGTTGTGATGGGTGGTGGGTGGATTTCAAGTGAAAATCCGCACCGTGTATGAACCTGCTTGTGCTTCATGCCGGCGCGTTGGGCGACTGCGTTTTGGCCATTCAAACGGCGAGAATCGTGGCGTCGGCCATCCACGCGGACCGTGTAGAGATGGTCGCGCGCTCGGGTATCGCCCGGTGGGCCGCCGGACGGGGTTTGCTGCAAGCCGCTCATTCGATGGAGAGCAGTTACGGACGGGGCTTGTTTGAACAGCAGGATGACGAGCATTCGGTATTCGCCGAATTTCTGCGGAGTTTCGATCATATCCTGAGTTTTTTGGGCGGGATGAACGACCCGATCTCTACGCGTCTAGTGTCATCGAGTGGCAAACAGGTTTGGGCGATTGACCCGCGCGTGCGAGAAGCGACTCAAGTCGCCGGTGGCCATATCACGGAACAGTGGCTTTCCGATTTGGCCGTTCAAGGATGCCACGTTTCCCGCGGAAGTCCGCCCGACGATTCAATCAAACCGACGTCGCCCGCTGAATTCGCGCGGTGCCGTGATCTGTTTCTCCTAAAGGCGGAATCGCGGCAAGATCGTTCGCGGGTATATCTCATTCATCCGGGTGGCGGCGGTCGGTGGAAATGCCTGCCGCTAATCGTGATGGAACGGTTATTGAAATCGCTCTGTTCGAGCGAAGCCCATGTTGCTTGGATCATCGGACCCGACGAATGGGAGCGTGACGGGCCGGATTTTGTGCACAGGCTTGAACGAACGGCGCCCGTGATTTATGAAGAGTCCATCGAACCCGCCGCGGATATTCTGTCAGCCGCCGATCTTTACATCGGACATGACGCGGGAATGACCCATGTGGCCGCTCTGGCAGGGGTCCCGACGATTGCGCTTTTCGGCCCCACTGACCGGCGAGTTTGGAAACCGATGGGCGGTTGTTGTGATGTAGCCTTCTTCCCGTCGTTGAAAGAACCGATGGACTCGTGGATTGAGAACATGGCGAACCTGGCCGCGTCCAAGGCTCGGCGATGAATCCTGACGGATCGGTCTCCAAACGCAGAGCCACCGCTCAAGAGCAGCGGCATCCAACCACACGGTGCAACCGATCACCCGATGCAACCTGAACCAGTATCTTTGTCCATATCCG
>JBBTCX010000064.1:0-9803 GCA_038043045.1 Planctomycetota bacterium
GAGGCGAAGCGAAAAGACAATCGCCGCGATGCACGTTGCGACACCGGCGACAGCGAGACCATAAAGGCGTCGGACTGAAACCCAAAAAATGCTCAGACAAAGCGACCCCCATAGGCCTGGCATGATCCACGCGCCGAATTGATTTCCCGCAGTAAGTGCCATTCCGATGGCACTAATCCAGGCGACACCGGGCGGTTTATTTTCCCAGCAATTCACATAAAGCAACCGCCCGTCCAAAACGCATTGGCCCAGTTGGATGAGTTGATATTGGTCGTTTCGATTTCCTGCGTGATACGCGGACCAAGTTCCCGCGCAAAGAAAGGCCGAGCAAAGGAGAATCGGGAGCGCGATGGGGGCAAAGCGACGAAGCGCGCGACGGTGATCGAGATCGTTGACGGATGGCGCGTTCATCGGCGACTCGACAAGACGGTGTCGGCAACGCATCGCGCGGTTTCAAAAGGGCTGTCGATCGCGGGTTTGAGCGCATCACTCGGAACGGTAGTTATTGGAGCCAAACCAGGTGGATATCGGACCTGTGGAATGTCCGATAACTGCAGATTTTCTGTCAATAATGCACTCAATTGGTCCCATAATACAAAGGTTTTGTCAGGACGCCGCGCGGGCTCCAAGTCCGCGTCTCGATCCAACGATGCATATTTTCCGCATTGTAGTCGGAACTTGAGAGCCACGCCCGGTCCCAGCAATTGGAGTAAGGGTGCGATGTCGCGGTCGTAACGATCGCCGATCATGACGAAGTGCAAAGGGTTGGCACTCCATTGGGAAGCTGGAACCACGGTTCTCTTCAACAGACTCGATTCCGGTCGATGCGGTTCCGCGTGAATGGCATGTAGACATCGGCCGTAGAACGCCGGGCTTTTCGTTTGCCAGAGACTGAGCACGAAATAGGCCAGCCATTCCGCGCAAAAAATGTCATTCTCTAGCACTTCTCGATCACCACGCGAGACGGCGTTTAAACACGCGTTCATGTGATCCTGAAACGACGCGCTGTCGGGAATTTCTCCGCCGGATTCGCTGATGAGAATGCGACCGGAAAGTCGTTCGAGAATTCCTGCGCGGACCAGCTTTTCTCGCTGCGTGTCGCAGCGACCTTCCGTAATAACGACGGGAATGGCGCCAAGGGTCTCGAGTTCTTGCAGAAGATCGGCTCCGACGACGGGGGGGTGGTTTTGTTCAATCAAGCAATATTGTCGAGCCCAATTTTCGAGGATGGTGTGGTGTGCGATTCTCTTGCCCGCTGCGCAAAAGGCGATTGCGGATGAGTTCGACCACAAGTGATGCCGCAGTTTGATTTCAGCCTTGAGACGCGAATGGGGATCGAGCGATCGGGTTGGCGCTTCGAGTCGATGCAAATCGTCGAAGACCGTTAGCGCCCACCGAGCCAACGCAGGGTCGATGCCAAGTTCTCTACAAAGCTTGGGATTTCTCGCGTGGGTCATGCACAAAACGGCTAGAATATCCGCGTTTCCGCGATCGTGGTTGGGGTTGCGAAGTCCGAGTCGTTCGAACACTTTACTTCGAGCGCGAAGATGTTCGTAAGCGTCGAAGGCCGACGCCGCTTCGATGCCGATGTCCACCAGGGAAGCGAATTCTCGAACGGTCTTTTCATAGGCCTCGCCTGTGGGGTCGAGCAAGGTGTTGTCCAAATCAAAGGCGATGACCACGTCCTGAAGTCGGGCCTGTGATGGGTGCCACGACTTGGCATCATCCTTGGATTGACGATCGGTGAGCCGAGAGGACATGCTGCGTTACATCCGTGGCTCGGCGGCCTTCATCTTGTTGCCCCGATTTGAGACCGAATATCGGAAACAATTCTCACGCATGTTGCTCGCAGGTCGGCCTTCTTCTGAACCAACCCATCCTGTTTCGGATACCCGCCACGGAGTTGCACGTGAAATCGCAGAGCATTGGACGTACCCGATGGTCGGATGGTGAGATGAGATTCGTGTTCGTCATCGAAGAAAAACCGATAGCCTTCATCCGGAAAACCGGGCCAATTGATGGCGTCGTATTTTCCGGTTCGATAGGCCACGGCGCCTTGGGTTGCCAGACCTCCGATCTGTACGGATTTCTCCTGACTCGTGGCGAACAGGGCCTCGGCTTGATCGAGAAGCCGCCGTTTCTTCGTGTACCCGGCCAACCCTTCATACTCGCCATCGATGGGGTCTGGTTCGTAGTACGTGATGTACAATCCTATATCTGGATCGAGATACAGCTTTTCGTCCATGAGGTCGAATAAGTTTGTGCCATTTTCCTTGGCCCATTGAACGAGTTCCGCGACAAGCAAAGCGGCGAAAGTACCGTCCTTGTCGCGCACATGACCGCCTTGACCCAGGGAGCGATCGTCCGGCGGAGGTCCGCCCAATGCGGAAAAACCGTTGCTTTGTTCAAGAGCAGCTACGTTAATGCTTCGGCGGCGATCATTCATGGCGATCCACGAATGAATGGTTCGGTTCACCACCGATTCACCACGATGGAGGCATCCCTCATGATACTGCGGCAATCGTCCCCCCTCCGTGAGGCCTTCAGTGTCTTTGTCTTCGTGCAAATCCCAAATCGCTCGCGTTCCCGCGGCCAATTGCGCGAAACCGACCCAGGTTTTCAAAACACCCAACCCGAACTTACAGGCTACGCGTGTCAGCAGGTCCGTAGTGGTGTGGGAAAGCGTGATGAACTTTCGATCCGCGTCGACGACTTTTCCGAATTTTTCAACTTCGTAGCTCAACCGGTACCAGAGAATGAGCGACCAAACTTCGTCGGCGGATAACAGGCTGTAATCTCGAAGTTCACCAGTTCCGGGATGTGGATAAGCCGGTCGATGACGCGGCGGGACGCGTCCAATCACGCCGCATCGATCCGCGTCAGGGTCGGTACCGAGGATTAAATCCACGCCGTCCCAAGCTTTACCGTATTCTTCCTTAAAGGCGTTGACGGCAATGTCGGCGGCTCGCCAATCACCGGGATCGGGCTGCTGTTCCTTGCCCGGGTCGCTACAAAAAGCGGGGAACATTCCATCGAGGGCATCCAACCTGGTGATGCGTTTGACATCCCGAAAACCGATTTCCGTAAGCAATCGCGGAACGGCTTTGCGACCGGAGCCGTTAAAGGCACTATAACCGATGGAAAGCGGTTTTTTCGCGGCCGTGATCATTTCCCGTCGAAGAAGGAATCCCTTGACGTGATTGGTGTGCATGGTGTGCATGTCGATGATCCGGTGTTCTCGACCGGCGTATACGTCCTTGCCGACATCCGGCAATGGTTCCGCCAAGGGCAATCCGCGAAGCGGTCCGTCGTGAATGACCTTTCGCGCGGGGCTCGCCATTCCACCCAAGAACCAAAGTTGGTCATCGCGCGCTTCGGAAAACGCCATGCGCTTCATGTCGCGGAATTGGGTTGTCAGAATAAAATCCCGATAGAGCACGTTTCGCTCTGCCGGGTCGAATTGCGACCCGTTCTGGCACGAAAGTTTGAATCCGTTGTATCGAAAATCGTTATGACTCGCGGAGATGAAAATTCCGATGTCCGCCTTTAACGTGGGTACCGCATAGGTCACACTTGGATAGAGACAGGCTTCGTCGAATAGGAACACGGTGTAGTCATACGCGAGAAAAAGTTTCGCAATTTCGCGGGCGAAGTCGATGCCTCGAACCCGGCTATCGAAACCAATGACCACGCGTGAAAACGGCGGAGTGCGAGATTGCCCGAATCGAGCCGCGCCGGCGGAAGTGAGCAACAACGTGACATCGTTAATCGTGTTCGGGCCCTTAATGATCGGTGCATGGATTCCCATTTCCTTCAGTTTGAGCACCACATTCCGGTTGGGACCCATTTTTTCTCGAATACCGCCCGTTCCAAAACTTACGTCACGAGAAAATGCGTTGGTCAGCGCCTCCCACTGCTGGTCTCGAATCGCGTCACGCAATGCGGTGCGCAGGTTGGGCGAAAGTTCATCCAACTCCGCCGCCAAAAGCCATTTCTTTAGGTTGGGGAGCGTTCGGGCAACGGCTTCTTCGTAATAACTACCCGTAATCCGACCGGCCTCACGCTGAGCCGTTAGGAACCCCTTCAGCCCGTGGTCGGCCTTTTCCAACAGTTGCGAATCGCTTTGGATTGACAAATCATGCACTCCGAGGGAATTCTGCATTTTCAGGGCCGCCAAGGCGAGTGTTCGCTCTTGCGGCGCGCTCAACCGAACCGTATCGGCCCCGACTTGTTACGTCAATATTGAGTATCGGATCGGTTTCCAGGTGCCGATTTTATGAACGAGATACTAAATCTCCGCCTCTTGTTTCGATGGTCGATCTCGGTACACTACCGTCCTGTGCATGAGGGCGAGTAATGCCGCGTGAGGCAGGATGATCTTGGAATTGTTGACCCCTTGTGGTGGTTGGAGTGTTTCCCATGAGCGCGATTGATCCGGATCTTCTCAACATACTCGTCTGTCCGCTTACTCACGCTTCCCTCGTGCAGGTGGAGGACTGGTTGTATTCGACAGACGTTGCGACTCGGCGGAAGTACCCGATTCGAGACGGGCTGCCGATCATGCTTATTGACCAGTCATCGGTGGCCGATCCGCAAGAATTTGAACGCGTGATGGCCGAAGCTAAAAAGATGAAGCAACCCGCTTTTCAAGGGGTTTGAGTAAGTCCACAGGGAGAAACCATGGCTTTTAGAGAAGAAGCAACCGCATTCCACACCAGTCAACGATTCCCAGAGCGGGGCGGCGCGGAGTGGATTGGACCGATTGTAGATTACAAGGAAGTCGACCTGATTCGAAAGTTTCTAACCACAAGCTGCAAATTGATGTCGCGCAAAAGAGCGGGCACCAGCACCCAAGAACAAAAAGCAATGAAGATGGCCGTAAAGCACGCCCGGTTCATGAGCCTGATCCCCTATTCCGGGGTGTAGGCTAAGCGTTCGGGTTTACATTTGGTCCAGGGTGTTGATTCCCAAAAGGGTCAAGCCCATCTT
Source organism: Planctomycetota bacterium (assembly GCA_038043045.1). Taxonomy (GTDB): domain Bacteria; phylum Planctomycetota; class Phycisphaerae; order UBA1845; family UBA1845; genus JBBTCX01. The sequence goes on from JBBTCX010000064.1 coordinate 4,990, forward strand.
GAGCGTGCGCGCCGTGAGATCACACAGCCGAAGTCGGGATATGCGAACAGCCTCCGGGGACGCGTCGATGACCCGAACACCGAGCTTCTTGTCGTAAAACCTGCTGAACGATTTGGATAAGTCGTACAGGTACTCCGTCAATACATTTGGCCGCAATTCGGCGATCACCGCATCCAGCGTTTCCCAAAAACGAGCGAGCTGTTTGGCCAAGTCGATTTCTGAAGGATGCTCCAGAACAATGGGGTACTCCGGTTTCCATTGCGAAAAATCGACCCCGGCCTTTCGCCCAATCGATTGCACCCTTGCGTAAGCGTACAGCATGTAAGGCGCGGTGTTGCCTTCCAGCGATACCATCGTGTCGATATCGAAGCGATAGTCGCTTGTCAAAGCGTGGGACAAGTCAAAATATTTGATGGCGGCCAGCCCGACAGTTTCGGCCACTTGGTCCTTCTGCCCGTCGGATAGCGACGAGGAATCCGATTCGTCCGCTCGTTCATCCACCACAACACGGCGAGCTCGCGCTACGGCTTCGTCTAAAAGGTCCTTCAGTTTGATCGTTCCGCCTTCACGGGTTTTGAACGGTTTCCCACTTGCAGCCAGCATGTTGCCAAAACCAAGATGTTCCAGGTGGATGTCGTCGGACACGAGCCCGGTGGATCTGGCGGCGGCGAAGAGCATCTCGAAATGTTGCTTCTGGGAAAGCCCTACGACATAGATTACCCGTCGGGCGTGCAAGTGCTCGACGCGATGAACAATCGTGGCAAGATCGGAGGTCGCATAGTTAAAACCACCGTCCGATTTGCGAACGATCAGCGGAAGCGGTTCTCCATCCCGCGTTTTGAATCCGTCGAGAAATATGCACAAAGCCCCGTTGCTTTCGCGTATGGTACCCGATTCATCCGAAGTGCGTTGGGTCTCCAGCTTTTTGACGACTCCGTTCATCAGATCGGTATAGAAACTCTCGCCCCGATCCACGAGTCGAACCCCAAGTCGTTGATAGATTGCATGGCAATGTCGGAGCGACTCATCACAGAACGCACGCCAAACCAGTCGGGTTTGTTCATCTCCTCGCTGCAACGCGACAACCGTTTCGCGGGCTTCCTTCTTGAACTCCTCATCGATATCGAACCGGGCCTTCGCTTCAATATAGAACGTCTCGAGGTCGTGTATCTCCAGGTCATCAGGACGCTCCATGATGGTGGGTCGAACATGTCTCAAGTGGGCAAGCAACATGCCGAACTGCGTTCCCCAATCTCCGACGTGGTTTTCTCGAATGACCGTGTGGCCGTGAAACTCCAACAGTCGAGCGACGCAGTCCCCGATCACCGTGCTGCGCAAATGTCCGACGTGCATTTCCTTGGCCAAGTTCGGACTGGAAAGGTCGATCACCACGGTCTTGGGCGATTCGGTCAGGGGGATTCCCATCCGCGACCCGGACTCCGAATCACTCGAAGGAATGTCGCTCAGCGCTTGTGCAAGATAGTCAGGTCTCAAACGGAAGTTCACAAACCCGGCGCCGGCAATTTCCGGTGGCTCGGATAGATCGGCCACGTTCAGCCTATCTCGAAGTTCTTCCGCGATCTGCCGAGGGTTTTTGCCGACCCGCTTAGCAATGGCCATGGCCGCATTGGATTGATAATCTCCAAACCGCTGGTCCGTGGAAGCGCGTACCGACGGTTCCCCATCCAACCCAAGATCGTTCAACGCTCTTTGGACGCGATTTGTCAGTTCGTGGAGAACCGATGGCAAGGAATCCTCTCTCTTTTGTTCAAGCCGTTTCGCTTCGAGCCCAGTCCAAACGTGGAGCGTCCCCCCATAGCAACTCGAGATCGTAATACTGCCGCGACGAAACCGAAAACATGTGGGCGACCACATCGACAAAATCGACGATGATCCACTGTCCACTCTCATATCCGCAGAAACCATACGGTCGCTGGCTGAGTTTTTTCCCGTATTCGATGCTCCGATCCGCAACGGCCCGGATTTGTCTTTCCGACGTTCCCGTGGAAATCACCGTGAAATCTGTGACCGAACTAATTCCACGCAAATCGAACACCGTGACATTGTCGGACTTTAGGTCGTGGGAAAGCCGAGCTAGCTCAATCGAAAACTGGTACGCGTCTACTTGGGCCATATTCAAAAGATACATGATTTCGCCACGTTGTTCCACTCCGAGACAAAAGCCCGATCGTTGGGTCAGGTCGGATCCAAACTCTCCACCAATCTTCGCCCCTGGGTTTCCAGCCAAGCCGTCTTTCGTCGCGCCATCTGCAATACCCGAAAACCGGACCATCGACCCACCGACCCGGTCTCCGAAATGGGGGGTACACATTCCGCGATCAGCGCTTGAATCATGAGCGGGGGAACGAAAGCTCGCTGCGCGGCGACCAGAGGTATTGCAGATTCGTAGCCCAAAACAAACGCCTTAAACAAAGTCTCATCCAGCTCATCGGGCCAATGGGCCGGGTCTTCTCCGGCGAGAAACGAGAAATGAAGCGCGCCGGTGGCTACATCCGTGATCGGTCGGGCGAGACGAACCGAGTCATAATCGATCACCGCCGCGACTTTCCCATCGCGAAACATCAAATTCCCCGGATGCCAATCCGCATGAACAACCTGAACCAGCCAGGAAGCAAATCCCAATCCGTTGACCAACTCCGCGGCACGATCGTAGCGCGCCAACAATTCATGCACAATAGAAGCCAGTTCGGCATCGTTACCGGCGAAACTATCATGAGCGGAGAGCGAGGGCGCGATGTTGCACAATCCAATTCGAACGGTGGGCGCGTCGTGATAGTCCCCTTTGGGCGCGATCAAGGTCTTGGGGATATTCATCGTTTGAGAAAGGATATGAAAACGGGCCAACGTGGCCCCCGCTTCCTTGGCTTCGGTGGGCGTTCGTTCATAGGCATGACCGGATATGAACTCGAACATCTCGTATACATGATCACCGTGTTCGACGAAACTCGGACCCTTGGTATGGGGATGAACGAGTCCCGCCAAAGGAAATCCGGCATCAGAAAGATGACGCTGCACGGCATGACAGAACAACACACGATCATGCTTGGCCAATCGACTGGGGCGTTGCTTCAACAGAAACTTGCCGCGTTCGGCCACAATGCCAATCTTCGCGCTGCGTCTCGACCCACGGCGAAACTCGGAAATGGATTCAATCACCCCTACGCCGTAATGACTGAGGACGATCGCAAGGTCCGCGGAGTCAAAAGTCGCCCGATGACGTTGCTGCAAGGTGACCTCCCGAGGGGGTGAAATTTCCAGCATTTTTCAAAATCCGACAGGGCAAAACATTCTGCGTTCCAACTTACAAAAACGGATCGTGAATGATCTCTTGACCACAATACAGACACTTCGGCATGCGCGGCGACAACGCTCGTTTGCAGGCAGGACATGAAACCGGTGTCTTGCGCATCCGACCATCGAGCCTGCCGTCCGACAAATCCAGCGCGTTGATCCGATCGACGAGTTCAACGTCCGTTAGATTCAGCTTTTCACGAAGCAACGTCCAAAGGGCCTCACAAGTGAGTAAAGTCCGATTGAGTTTCGCTTCCAGGGCATCAACTCCACGGTCACGAACCCGGCCCGACTTCTCTTCCGGAATCGCGTCGCCGCTCCAGCCCCAAATCCTGCTCATGCTCAGCTCCATTTCGCCTCAAGACTTCCTGACGAATATCGTTTGCCCCGTGGCATACCGACATTCCGGTTGAGCAAGCGCAAAGACCATGCTGGCCACATCATCCGGTTGAAGCGCTTGATCCTTCGGAAAAGTCGGAAACGGGTCGCGGAGCATTCTTGTTTCCACCGCGCCTGGCGCAACGGAAAACACGCGAATTCCAACCCCGCGTCCTTCTTCGGCCAACGCTTTGGTCCAAGAGTTCACCCACATCTTGGCCGAACCATAGGCCGCGAAACCAGGAAAAGGGTCAACACTTGCCATGGAGGAAATGTTCACAATCACTCCGGCGCCTTGCGATCGCATCACCGGCCAAACCGCTCGGCAAGTTCGATAAATCGCCTTGACATTGACGAGCCAGATCAAATCAAAAAGAGCTTCGTCTAATTCTTCGATCGCACTTTGCGGGGCAATTCCGGCATTGTTCACAAGGACATCGATTCGACCGAAACGCTGCCGGGTTCGATCGATCAAGGCATCGATATCATCCGGCGAGCAAACGTCGGTCGCACACGCTTCGCACCGACCGCCGCTTGATTGAATGGTCCGACACGTTTCATCCAATTCGGCAACAGTTCGCGCCGCGGCGATCACTTGCGCGCCCGCACTCGCAAATCGCGTGCAAACGGCCCGGCCAATTCCTCTGCCTCCACCCGTGACGATGACAACTGCCTCTTTCATACAAGAATGATCCTATCTCCGCCCTCAATCAGCGTCGATGCGAATTCCTGGTTTGATGGAGAACCGCCTTCTCAATCCCTAATGGAGCGACGCAGCATCACTGACAAATGGCAGCGGCGTCACCGTTCCAGCGGCTGTTCCTTCATTCCAATTCAACTGGAGCGTCGTACCTTCAATCGCGTGCGATGATTTGACGTAGCCCAATGCGATGACCCGGTCTAACGCAATCGATCGACAAACGCTGGTAATTTTCCCAACTGCCGTCTTTCCGTCCGGTCCGATCAGCGCGGTTTCCTTCGGCGGAAGGACACCCCCTTCGACAAATAACCCGCAGAGCTTTCGTGCCACTACCCCGCGCGATCGCATCCGTTCGACGACTTCTTGTCCCAAATAGCATCCCTTGTTGAAACTCACGGCCCATTGAAGTTGCCCCGTTTCAGCG
>JBBTCX010000065.1:0-5499 GCA_038043045.1 Planctomycetota bacterium
GCCGGGGGATACGCCGCCGCAAAGGCAAGTGCTGTGCGACATGAAGAAGGGAGCGAATCTGACGCTGTCCACGCTTCATGCCACAGTGCATCTCGGCGCCCATGCCGATGGCCCTAATCATTATGGTGCGGATGCGCCGAGTATCGATGAGCGGGCGCTCGATTATTACATCGGACCGTGTCAAGTCATTCATGCGCGGATGAAAAAAAGTTCTCGCGTCAGCTTAGCGGATTTGCAAGGGCCTGTTCACGCCCAGCGCGTGTTGATCGCCACCGGAACCTATCCCGATCCGACCGTTTTTAGCGAAAATTTCGCGGGTCTGGAGCCGAGTTTGGTGGATCAACTTCATGCTTTGGGTGTTCGCACGATTGGCATTGACACGCCGAGCGTTGACTTGTTTACGTCAAAGGATTTACCGGCCCACCAACGTTTCCTTATTCACGACATGGCCATTCTTGAGGGGCTTGTGTTGAGCAACGTGCCGCCTGGGTCGTACGAGTTGATCGCCCTTCCGCTTCCCTTGGTCGGGTTCGACGCCAGCCCGGTCCGGGCTATCTTGCGAAGTCTCGATTGAAACGAGTGCCAATACTTCGTCACTCACTTTTCTTGCTTTCTTGCCTCGCGCCGTGCAGGCGTGTACGATCGTGTGCGCCGCGAACGGGGTGAGCAACAACAGGATCGGCAATGCAAACCTTGTCGAGTGCACGATGATGACCGAATAGATGAGCACATAATAAGTGATAAATACAGCGATCGTTTCCACGGCCAGTGGATGACCACGATGCAACCGGACGAGGGCGATCGCCGCCGCGACCAACACCGGAAAATGAATCGCGGCACACATCAATCCTCGATTCGGCGAAGATGAGAAATACCAAAACCGAGTCGCATTGACCCCGATCTTGCGAAACAAGAGTGCCGGATCACTCAGAATCATGGACACTGCGGCATCGCCGAAGACTCGGTCCAATTCCGGCTGAAAGTCGAAATGTCCTGCGGGTCGAAGATCGGCCGGGGTCCAGTTTCGCCCGGTTTCTCGCGACAATTGGTCCAGCGCCCGTTGCGTTCCGTGTTTAAAGCTGACGTTGCAGTCGTGCGATTCTTCGACCATGTAGTTTCCGGCCAAAAGATTAAATCCCCCGCCGGTGGAAATCGGAATGAATGTTCTGGTCACCAGATAGTTTCGCCCGCTCCAAGCGGAAACCCCAACCGCCGCAATCACAATCGACAAGAGAGTTGAGCGAAGGGTGATTCGACGACGAAACAAAACAAACATCAAAAGTACCGGTGGAAAAAGCGTCAGCATGGGCTTGGTGAGGATGGCGATCGCAAGGGTTAGGCCACCGACGATCGCGGTTCGTGGACCGGGTCTGGATAACATACATAGTAAAGCCGCGAAGTATCCCACGACCGTCAAACCGATCATCGTGTCGGAAAAAGAAGTCGCGGCGTAGTGAATGGACAAAGGAAAAAACGCTGCTGAATAGGAAACAATCCGCGAACGACGCTGGAAAAACCGTGAGGCCAAAACGCTGACCAATCCAACCGTCGCGGCCGAGGCGATGCAGTTCAGAAGGAGCACCGCCAGCGTGAAATCGCCGGTGAAAAATCGCATCACCGCGACACAGAACGGAAAAACCGGCATGCGAAAAGTTGTCGGCGGTTGATCGGGGGCGAAAGCGAGTTTGTGGTGGTCATACAAGGTACGGGCCAGATCGAGATACCCATCGGAGGACGAGTGGAAGTCTTCGTGATTCGGGCCCACGGGAAGATCGAATAACGGAATGACCGCGAACGTATACAGCAGGCGCACGAGCAACGCGACCGCGAAGACCGCGGCGAAACACCGCAACCGTTCGCGAAATATCGCCGGCGCTCTCATCGAAGATGTCAAGACCTTGGCACTTTGCATTCCGCCAAACAATCCCATGAGTCATCGACCCATCTCCAATGGGAAATCGATGTTGCATGAGATATCGGGCTTGTTGAGGCGAGAATCCAAGTACGGCAAGTACCGCTGGTTATCGGCGGGTCGGGTTGAAAGAATCAACCATTCGCAACGGCGATTACCTTGATTTCCACGGCGATCGGAGTGGGAAGACACGTAACTTCAACGGTAGTCCGTGCGGGTTGTTGGTTCTTGAAATACTCGGAATAAACCCGGTTATAAGCGGCCCAGTCGGCTTGAAGGTGAGTCAGAAAAACGGTTACATCAACGATGTTCTCCCACGACGAACCGGCGTCTTCCAAAATCATGCGGACATTGTCAAAGGCCGAGCGACACTGCTCATCGATGCTATGGGTAACGACCTTTCCGAAAGTATCCAAGGTCACGCCCGGAATCGCCGACTGACCTCGTTTGCGCGGCCCGATCCCGGAGACGAAAATGAGATTTCCCACTCGTTTGGCGTGCGGATAAGGTCCAACGGGTTCGGCCGCGCGAGGACTGAAAACAGATTCCGGTTTTTCAAAAGTTTGTGCCATGACATGTCTCTCACGTGCCGAATCAAGGGGAATAAGCTATGCCATCTTGATGCACACGTTCTTCGGTTCGGTGAAAAACCGAATCGCCTCCTGACCGCCTTCACGACCCACGCCGCTTTGTTTCATGCCGCCGAAGGGCACGCGAAGATCACGTACCATCCAACAATTCACCCACACCGTTCCGCACTGCAATCGCTCGGCCACCCGGTGCGCCCGGGACACATCCTTCGTCCACACCGAACCCGACAAACCATACAGCGTATCATTCGCGTAGCCCACGACCTCGTCCTCCGAATCAAATGGCGTGATACTCACGAGCGGGCCGAAAACTTCCTCGCGATTCACCCGACAATTGACCGGCAAGTCCGTGACCACGGTCGGTTCAATGAAATACCCGTCACGACATCGCTCACTCGGCGGAGTCGCCGCATGACCGCCGCAGAGAAGGGTCCCACCTTCATCTCGAGCCAATTGAAGGTACGACATCACCTTCTGCATGTGATTCTTCGAAATCACCGCCCCTTGATCCGTCCCCGCCTCCAGCGGATCGCCGACTTTCAATTTCTTCGTCGTCTCCACGAACCGCTCGCAAAACGAATCATATCCCGATCGTTCCACAAAAATCCGAGACCCGCACAAACAAACCTGCCCTTGATTGGTGAACGCCGCCCGAACGGACTGTGCCACCGCTTCCGTCGGATCGGCATCCGCGAAAACGATCGTCGGATTCTTTCCACCCAGTTCCAACGCGACTTTCTTAAACAGAGGCGCCGTCGTCTTCGCAATTTCCGTCCCCGTCACCGTTCCGCCGGTGAACGAAATCGTGCTTGCGATCGGATGCTTCACCAACGCCGCCCCGGCTTGGGTCCCGGTACCGTGAACGATGTTAAGCACTCCGGGCGGCAAACCCGCCTGTTGGCAGAGTTCGGCCAACATCGTGGCCGTTGTTGGAGTGAGCTCGGATGGTTTTCCAACGGCCGTATTCCCCGTGGCAATCGCCGGTGCGATCTTCCATGTGAACAGATAAAGCGGCAAATTCCACGGCGAAATCAGCCCGCACACCCCACGCGGCCCGCGCAACGTATAATTGATCGCTACCTGATCGGTCGCATGAAACTCCGATTGGGCATGCAAGATCGCCGTCCCAAAAAATCGAAGACTCGCCGGCGCCCGCGGAATATCCACGGTCCGCGCCATGGAAAGCGGCTTCCCCGTATCGACGCACTCCGCAAGCGCAAATCGTTCCACGTTTTGCTCGATCAAATCGGCAATCCGCAGCAAAACCCGACAGCGCTCAGCCGCCGGCGTCTTCGACCATTTCGGAAACGCGCGTTCCGCAGCCACAACCGCCGCAGCCACATCGCGCTCGTCACTATCAGGAACTTCGCTGCATGGTTTCCCTGTGGCCGGATCGATCTTGGGAAAATATTGACCCGAAACCGGCGGAACAAATTCTCCGTTAATAAAATTAGAGAGTCGATTCATTTTTTTACTGACACGCCGTTCGACCGCCATCCACCGGCAGATTCACTCCATTCACATACGATGCCGCCGGCGTCGCCAGAAATCCGACCACCGCCGCGATCTCCGCCGGAAAAGCAAACCGCCCGATCGGAATCGCCTGGGCAATCTGCTTTTCGATCGCTTCCAACGTCGTGCCCTGTTTGGCGGCCTTGCTTTGCAAAAGCGTGGTCAATCGCGCCGTCGCGGTAAACCCCGGCAATACGTTGTTCACCGTAATCCCAAATGCCGCCAACTCCGCCGCCATTGTCCGACCCCATTGTGCGACGGCGCCGCGCGTCGTATTCGACACGCCCAAATCTCGAATCGGCAACACCACCGAGGTCGAAATAATGTTGATAATTCGCCCGAATTTCGCCTGTTTCATCCCCGGCACGACCGTCTGGGTGAGCAACTGGTTGCACAACAGATGCTGCGAAAACGCTTGAACAAACTGGGTCTCCGTCGCGTCGATGATCGGCCCATGCCCAGGCCCGCCGGTGTTATTCACTAGAATGTGGGCAGTGCCATGAGCTTGACACCAGTCCGCGATACCATCCCGCAATTTGTGCGCATCCGTAAAGTCGGCACAAACAAAGTCGTGCTTCTGCCCGGCCGACGACGGAAGCTCCACCGTCGCCTTTTTCAGACCGGCTTCATCGCGCGCAACCAACGTGACCATTGCGCCCAATCGTGCCAACTCAATGGCACACGCGAAACCGATCCCCTGCGTACTGCCACAAACCAACGCCCGCTTGCCCTCTAGACTATGGGCTGAATTACTTTGCACCAGCAGATCTCCCCGACGGCCTGTATCACCGGCACCGGAAGCAACAGCCACCGGTAGACTCGACAGTGTAGAGAATGTCAAACCCCATGAAAAGCCCGCGTCACGCCTCAACCGGGCTTGGCTTTCGCATGACAGACGCTATCACGCAACATCCAAATCCCACCGCCAACGCAAAAAAAACCACCGCCGTCCCCACCAAAAGATATTTTCCCGTATTCCAATTTTTCCAGCTTTGATACACCAACGCCGCAAACGTCGTCGTCGCCACGACGATCGCCGGCGCCAATACAAAAACTACCCGCCGCTTCTTTCGATACAACCATACCGAAATCGTGGTCAACGACATCGCCGCCAGAAGCTGATTCCCCGTCCCAAAGATCGGCCACAATCGCTCCGTCGTCTCTGTAAACGCCAACACCAGCATCAACACCACCGACAATCCCGAATTAAACCAATAGCTCCGCAAGAGTCGTGGAACTCGCCGGAAAAAAAACGACCACACTTCCTCCCACAAATACCGATTCAATCGAATCGAAACGTCCAGCGTATCCAGCACGAATCCTTCCACCATCAACAAACCAAACACAATCCCCAACCATCTCGGAATCCCCAACCCCAGTTCACAAACCCCCGCCACCCCCACCGAAAACGCCAACACCGGATTCGCTTTCCATTCCGGCCCCGCATCTGGAGCCTTCACCAAAAAACCTTGATACGCCGCATAA
>JBBTCX010000066.1:0-2582 GCA_038043045.1 Planctomycetota bacterium
GGCGTTGGCGGAGGTTTTGGATTGGCCGCACGTGGGAGCGGTGACGGGGCTGGATGTTTCGGCGGACGGGAAGAGTTTTGTGGCGCGGCGTAGAATCGAGGGTGCGGAGGAAGTGGTCGAAGGGCCGTGTCCCGCCGTGCTGACCATTGAAAAAGGATTGGTGGAACCGCGTTATCCGTCGCTGCCGAATCTGATGAAGGCGAAGAAGAAGCCGTTGGTGGTTCTCACGTCGAAGGAACTTGAGGTGCCGGATTGGGCGAAGCCGGCTTCGAAGTTTGTTTCAATCTCGCCGCCGCCGCCGAAGCCGTTGTGCAAGATGATCGAAGGCGAACTTGCGGGGATGGCGAAGGAGCTTGTGCGATTGTTGAGAGAGGAAGCGAAGGTGGTGTAGAGCGCGGGCGCTGTTGCCCACGTCTTTATCGTTCACGTCGAGGTGGACCATTGCTCTCTGTCAAGCAGTGGCACACGCGGTCGCGGTCGGGGGTATGACAAAACCAATATTGGGCGAATAGGGTATGAGTTCAAATGTTCTCGTTTTCATTGAGCAGCGCGGCGGAAAGATCTTGCCGGCGTCCTTTCAGCTTCTGGCGGCGGCGAATGAGCTTTGTCGTATCGGAGGTGGGCAGGTTGAGGCCTGTGTTTTAGGTCAGGAAATTGATTCGCTTGCACGACCGGTAACGGAGCAAGGGGCGAAGAAGGTTTACCTGGTCGATGACGGCGAGTTGGCACTGTATCGAGCCACGGCCTATACAGCGGGCGTGGCGGCGGTTGTTCAGCAGGCGAAGCCTAAAACGATGCTCATTCCAACGACTTTTCTCGGGCGAGATTTGGCGGCCCGGCTGGCGGCGAGATTGCATGCGGGATTGGTGATGGACTGCATGGACGTCGGATATGCAGATGGGGAATTGGTCGCGACGAAGACGATGTATGCCGGGAAATTTACGGCCAAGTTTCAATTGGCCAAAGATCGCTTGCAGATCGCAACGATCAGGTCCAATGCCTATACGGCATTGCCAAGAAACGAAGGAGTTTCCGGCGAAGTCGCTAAAGTGCCGTTCAACATCGATGCGAAAGATGCACGCCTTCGCGTGAAAGAAGTCGTGGCCACAAGTTCCGGCATTAAGGATGTGACAGAGGCTGACATCATAGTGTCGGGTGGACGATCTTTGAAATCCGAGGGGAATTTCAAGATTCTTTTTGAACTTGCGGCGGTATTGGACGGAGCTGTCGGGGCGTCACGGGCGGCTTGTGACGCCGGGTATCAACCGCACACGCGGCAGGTTGGATTGACGGGCAAGGTGGTGACTCCGCGGTTGTATCTTGCGTGCGGAATTGACGGGGCCATTCAACATCTCGCGGGGATGCGCGGGAGCAAGGTGATTGTGGCGATCAACACAAAGAAGGACGCGCCGATTTTCAAGGTGGCGACGTATGGGTGCGTCGCGGATTTGTTTCAGTTGGTGCCCTTGCTGACGGAAGAGTTCAAGAAGATGAAGGCGTAGTATTCGCTCGGATCTGCGACGATCTCGGCGGTTGTCCACGAGGATCAATCATGGGTCCGATGTTCATGCTCTTGCTTCTGGTTGTTGGGTTTGGCGCTTTTGCTTACTCGGCCAATAAGCGATGGCGGTTGCTGCGGATTGGCGCGCCGGCGAATCGTTTCGATCGCATCGCGGACCGAGCAAGAGCCACCTGGAATTACGCGTTTCTACAGTTGCGCATGAGGCGGTATCCGATCGCCGGTCTCGCGCACATGGTGATTTTTCTTGGATTCATTGTTCTTTTGCCTCGCACGCTGATTCTCTGGGGAAGAGCGTTTGACGAGTCGTTCAACCTCTGGGTTTTCGAGCCGGAGGGGTCGATTGGCAAGGCGTACTCGCTGTTGAAGGACGTGTTTGCGGTTTTGGTCGTCCTTGGCGCGCTGACGTTTGTGTACTTCAGAGTCATCAAAAAGTTGGGGCGACTTACTCTGAATGTCGAAGGCTTGGTTATTCTTGGCATTATTCTCACCATGATGATAGCGGATATTGTCTACGATGGGGCGTCGATGGTTCGTGCTAGTCGGGAAGCCTCGGCCACCGTCGGCTTCCACGCGTGGGAACCAGCCGGCAGCGTCGCTCAGTTCGTTTTTTCTGCATTCCCGGACACGGCATTGGCCGTTATTCGTCACCTGGGTTTCTGGACCCATTCGATTCTGGTTTTACTTTTCCTCAACCTGCTGCCCTACTCCAAACACTTTCACATTATCACCGGCGTGCCGAATGTGTTTGCACAGAACCTTGATTCGCCTGGACGACTGCCAACGATTGAGGATATGGACGGGAAGCTCGAACGTGAGGAAACGCTGGGCATTCGACGAATTGAACAGTTTAGTTGGAAATCCATACTTGATTTTTACACGTGTACAGAGTGCGGGCGATGTAGCGATCATTGTCCGGCCACCAAGACCGGGAAGAAGCTTTCGCCCAAGCATTTCACCATCGATTTGCGCAACTTTCTTTATGAGAATCAAGAGGAATTGATCGCGGAGGGTGCGGCGAAAAACGGCGCGTTGACGATCAGGATGCCGAGCACCGCGAAAC
>JBBTCX010000067.1:0-4516 GCA_038043045.1 Planctomycetota bacterium
CTCACCACACCCGTGGTCAACGTATTCTGCAACCCCACCGGATTCCCAATCGCCAACACCGGCTCTCCGATAATCAAATCATCGCTTCGTCCCATCCGGATTGGCTTCAACGGTTTCTCCGGTTCGATCTTGATCACCGCAAGATCGCGCAAATTATCCCGCCCGATCACCTCCGCTTCATGCGTCGCACCATCTGCAAACGTGATCTGTAACCGATCCGCCGCCGACACCACATGCGCATTCGTCGCGATATATCCATCCTCGTGAATCACGAATCCGCTGCCCACGCTGCTTCGTTCCGCCGGCACCGAGAACACATCTGGAAAGCCGAAAATATCCAATCCAGGGCGAGACACCCGAATCTTCTGCGTGGTCGAGATGTTGACGACCGAATCCCTCGCTCGTTCATACGCCTCGACCACCGGCGTCCGCCGCATCCGCAGCTCATCCGACGGTGGACTCCCCGCCGCAATCGTGCCAACCCACAACCAACCCAAAAGCCCAATGCGATTCATGCTCTCATTCCCAAACAGGACCAAACGAATCAAGGGGTGCATCCTATTTTGGGTGGCACCGCCAAGCGACAGTTTGGCCGTGGCTATGCGTCATAGTCACAAACACTGCCAACCCCCTTGGAATCGCCACGCATTTTGGGATGCGCCCCGAATCAGAATCCCCTCTTCCGCCAAGGGATGACGGCGACCCATCCGACCGCGTCAGGACGCCTGCGGTTTGAAGACGCAAACCGTAATTCCCTCCGGGTCGCCGAACACCCCCATCTCTCCGACATTGGGAATCGACATCTTGGGAACGTGAACCGTTCCACCCGCCGCCGACACTTTCGCCAAAGTCGCGTCGATGTCGTCCACGTGGAAATAGACGTTTAAGCACACGCCGGGCGCTTCCGGCGGTTTTAGAAAAATGCCTCCCGAAGGGTCCGTTCCCGTGCGAACCAAGGTGTACCCCGGCATCGCTTGATCATCAAACTGCCAATCAAACACTTTTCCATAGAACGCTTTGCACTTCTCGGGGTTGTTGGTCATCAACTCGAAATGACACAAATTGTTGGCCATGAATTACTTCCTTTCATCGGAACGAAGTCTTACGTCAAACGGTTTGTCGGCCCAACTGATCATCGGCTCCGCCCCGAAGACCATTCGCGCCGCTGCCCGCATCCGAGGGAACGATCCGCTCCCGCCTTGCGACATAGAATCCGTAGGTTGTACCCGATCGCGCGCGGGCGTCCAATCCGTGACGCCGTCCACATCCACCGGATTGATCCATATTCCGGCGCCGCGATCACCGGCCTGTCCAAACCGCCGAACCGACCGCTCCATCACCACTCGCGTCCGTGCGAAGTTCAACGGGGGGCAACAATAAGGTGCCGGTTGGCGCGGGACCACGATTTCACAGGTCCCATTCTTCTTCGCACATAACGATTCAACAACCTTCGCCAACCGCGCGCGGGAGCCATTCGGTCCGGAATCCGCCCAAAAGGCCGCTTCGTATCGAATTGCTCCAAGCCCCGCAGCCACCAGGACAATCAGAGTCACGACCCAGGCCAAGATGCGATGTCCAACGGGTCTGCCGAGAGATTCAACGACACTCTCGACAGGGCCAGTGGTGGAGCAACACGTATCAAAAATCCGAGCAAGCAAACAAGCGGCTCCAATCGCCAACACCGTATTTGGAAACACGCCGAATCGCCCGTATTCGGCGGGCTTTCCGGCACCGATCAGGACGAATTGCAAGAAAAACAAAATTCCCGTCACTACAAGCGGGAGGGCCACGGAATTGTGCCGGCGCATGGCACAAACAAGCGCGACCGCGCCTAAAGCGAAGATCGGAAAACCAGACCCCTCGATCGTCAACTCGAGTACCCGAATCAAGCCTTCGAAACAGCGACTCACCTCGTACATGGCCAACGAGTTTCCGAAGTTGCTTCGCAAGACTTCCTGGTTCATCCATCCATTGATCACGATGTACGGGTTGGAGACCAGATAAACGCCAACGCAGAGCGCAAGGCCGCCGACGCATGGATTCGACAACGTCGCCCATCCGCCCTTCGCATCGGCGCGACCGCGATCCAAGAACGCAACCAACGGAACGAGAATCCAAATCGGCCCGGACGAGAGCACCATCCCCACGGCCGCTCCGCAGCAAACGCACATTTTCCACCAATCGGCGCGAGAATCAGTTCGCTCGCGTGCAAGATGTCGCATCGCACACAAAACGGCCAGCAACATCAGAACGGCTCCGGGCAAATGAGGTTTGCCTTCGTGCGACATGCAGACGACGACCGGCATAAGAGCGAAAAGCAGACTAGCAAACCCAGCCGCAAGATTTCCACCCAGCCGCCGCCCAATCGCTGCCACCGCGATGACACCGACCATTCCCCACAAAGCCGAATACAGGCGGGCGACGACATAGAACTTGCCGAACTCATCCGGATGGTCGAGGTAATGCACCACGTCGGAACGCACGTCGATCGCGCCGATGAGATCAGCCGCCGCGATCATCGCCCCGACCGGATAAATGAACAGCCCGCCGTATTGATACAGTCGCGGATCAAACTGGAACCGCCGCGGATCCATCCCCGCCAAGGCCATCATGGTGATCATTTCATCCGGTTGATGCGTGTACAACCGATAGCGCAGATAAATCCGTGCGACGTCGGCTTCATGGGCGGTCAGATCGCGCGGTTCATCCTTCGGCGATTCCGACAACGGATCGACATCGACATCCGCCCCGACCGTCGCGGAAAACTTCCCGACCCCGCCAGCCAACTCGTAGATCCGCTTCCCACTCCACGGTTCGTCGGATCCGAACAACGTTGCATCCAAGTGACGTCCCGGCAGCCCCCAGCGAATCCCGATCAACGACAACCCGCCAAACCCAACGCAAATCGCCGCGACACACCACCGCATCATCGACGTGGAGGCAACGACGTGGCTTCTCGCCGATGAGTTGATTCTTTGCTCCATGCACCCGACCGATCCATTCACGCGAATCCGAGTTCGTCGAGATCATCCTCCTCCAGACCGAAGTGGTGACCGATCTCGTGCAACACCGTCGTGCGAATTTCGTCGACGATTTCCTTCCGCGACTCACAAATCCCTTCGATATTCCTTTGATAAATCGTGATCCGATCCGGTAGTGCGATCGGGTCGTCAAACCCTCGCTCGGTCAGCGGAGTGCCGTGATAAAGACCGAGCAACTCGCTGGGATCGTCCACTTCCAATTCCCTACACATCTTTGAATCGGGCGTCGGTTCAACATCCACGATGATATTTTCCAAATAATGGCGAAACGCCGGCGGAACTTCCGCCAGTGCCTCCCGGACCAACTCCGCGAATTCTTTTCCCGATAAATGCATCCGTCGAATTCTCACCACCGTTGCCACGACGTAGCCGCTCTTCCAAGTGGTCGCTAAGATACCCGCCACGATCGGACAAGAGTAGAAACCCGATCGGATTTCCGAGGAGAAATCTGATGTTGCGACTTTCGTTTTCGAACCTGTACACCACAGCCCGTTCGGGTCGCATCGGATGGCGAGCCGTAACAGCCATCGCTATGTTGGCCTGCTCCGGCTGCTTTCCTTCGGGGTTGCTGATTACTCCGGTCAGCACGCGAAGGAACCTCGTGGAGTCTGAGGTGGGTCGCGATCCCGGCTGGGCGAGGGACAAGATCGTCGTGGTGGACGTGAGTGGTCTTTTGATGAACGCTCGCAAACCACAGTTTCTCAGTGATGGCGAACACCCCGTGAGTTTGTTCACGGAACAGCTCGACAAAGCCCGCAAAGACTCAGCGGTGAAAGCCGTCATTCTTCGAATCAATTCACCCGGCGGAACAGTCACCGCGAGTGATCTGATGTATGACGAAATCAAAAACTTTCAGCGGGAGACGGGGAAACCCGTGATCGCCCTGATGATGGATGTGGCCGCCAGCGGCGGATATTACGTCGCCTGTGCTTGTGACGAGATCGTCGCACAACCGATGACCATCACCGGCAGCATCGGAGTCATCATGCAAATGTTCGATGTTTCGGGAACACTGAATCTTGTCGGCGTCAAAACCGATGCGATCACGTCCGGCCCCAACAAGGACGCGGGCTCACCTTTGCGAACCATGACCGCCCCAGAGCGCGAGCTTTTTCAAGCCATTGTGAATCAGATGTACGATCGGTTCGTTCAAGTGGTCGTTGCAGGGCGACCTAAGTTAGACGAAGCGTCCGTGAGAAAACTCGCCGACGGTCGGGTGTACCTTGCGGGACAAGCCCTTGAAACCGGATTGGTCGATCGAATCGCCACCATGCGCGAGACCGTTGAAGCCACCAAGCGGCGAATTGGCGCGGATCGCATCCGACTGGTCACCTATCATCGACCCTTGGACTACCGTCCTAATTATTACGCATCCGCCCCGCCGACTACCGGCGGCGATATCAATTGGATCAAGCTTCAAGCGCCTTCGATCTTGCCAAACGACTCACCACAATTCCTGTTCCTTTGGCGACCCG
>JBBTCX010000068.1:0-28182 GCA_038043045.1 Planctomycetota bacterium
CCCACCACGCGCCGCCGCCTGACTTTTTGCCGCTCCGTCAACATTTGACTATTTCTCTGAAGCTCACCCTGCCCGAACACCTTTGTGCTGACCGCGACGTGACTGATCCATCCGCCCTCGGCCTGCCGATCGAAAAGACACCCCCAAAAATGTAGTGAAGACTTTTGAGAAAAATCGGCCCCGGCGCTATCCCCAGGGCCGATTCACGCCAGTAACTGCGCAACCCGGGCTAAGTGGAAACAGTACCACGCCGCGATGTAATCTGCCAATTACCTTCAAGGGAACCCTTGGGTAAGATCGTTCACTGCGGTCCATTGAACGCCAATTGTTCCCGATGGGGGCATGAGCTTCGCACTACCTACGGTACACACGCCTTCCGCCGATCGATGAACCTCCACGTAATTCCCCTCGACAAGAGGAAACCGAATAGGATCTCCGCATGCCGAGAGGTTCAAGACCAATTCTTCAATATTCGGGTTTCCATCAGTCGGAAAGTAAACGCGAACGATAGACTCATTGACGACTTGGACTCCAATCCTTCCGTCTCCAATCGAGCCGCGCAGCACCCCTCCAGCCTCCCAATGATAGAAAAACCTCGGTCGGGAGCCCCACATCAGAAGCCACCCACTGAAGTGCCTGACCACCGGTGCGTTGGAATTCCCAGCATCGGCAAAGAGTTCGCCAATTGCCAGAGTCGGCTCAGTTCCGAAGCCCGGAGTAAGGAGGATATTGAATTGGGACGGTCTGCCTTCATTAGACGTTCCGTAAATGGATGCAATCAAGACCTGTTCACTGGAGAGGTGCCCTTCTCCAAACTCTTTTTCCAGTTCTCCGCCACCAATCTTGATTTTCGACACAACTGCGACAGCCCGACAGCCGGCCATGGCATCGGTACACCCCGAAGCGGCCAGGAGTTTTCCCGTGGGAGCGGTAAACGATTTCGTCAACGGTGGTGGGTAGAAGTGTGGTGGGTGGACGCGGTTGCAACCCACAGAACCAAGTACAAAACCAACAACGATTAGCCTGAGACTGTTAATCATTCAAATTCCTTCTCTTCAACATCAAAAGAATACTACGAAATACTCCGGGAAATACTCACCGAGCGACTGAGAAAACAAGGACGGTCCAGGGAACACTCGATCACCAAGATTACAGGGTTTCGGATATTTTCTTAAGCTCCTCGAAACGTTCGTTAATCGTGGTATTCGGATGCGGTTGCGAAAGTTCGGTACCCATATCGAAGCTTGGCGGACTACTACTTGGTTTCCAGGTAATCGTTCGATAGTTCTTCTCCTTTACCGTTACGGTATTTGTCGTGACTACCCCCGATTCCTTTACCGTCAGAGTGACGGTGACGGAATCTTGAGCGGTACCGTGGTCGACGGCGAAGACATGGACGATATTCGCATCCGTTGGATCGATCACGGCGGCCATTTTCAGATTGTCCTTCGCCGTCACATCGATGCTGCCTCTCAAAATACCACCGGCCTCCCAGTGATGGAAAAATCTCGGTCGATATCCCCAAAAAAAGCTCCAACCTGATTCCCCATACCAGACCGGTGCGTCGTCTTTCTCGATCACCCATCCAATTCCCGGAGAAGTGGCGGCGAGGAGAACCTTGTATTCGTAAAAAATCCCGTCAATCAGTGCAGGACCGATCAAGATTTGCAAGATGTCGTTTGTCTTGAAGATATTCTCAGGTGGTCCCTGAATTTGCGAAAGAGAAATTCCTCCGACAAGGGTTGTCACCGCGTCGATGGGCGCGGGGTCTCCAACCGGAGGGATCACCCAAAGTTTCTCCAGACTCGCCGAAATGGGGTCCTGCCTTGGTTGGTCCACCACGCTGCAACCGGTGAAAATCGCAAAAATGAGCGAAACGCTCTCCAATCCATGTTGCCTTGTCATTGTTCGGATTCTCCTTTCATTCGATCATTCACGCGGGCGGTCAAGCCATACGCCGTGCGCGCTTCATAACGGCGGCGCTGCCAACAACAGCCAGCAACATTGCAACCACCGCCACAACAGGGTTCCAAAGAACGCACGAATACCAGTGCCATGCCATGCTGAAACCGATCATCCCAACCACGCACACTACAATACACGCACCCATGGTAAGAACTCGACCATGAAACAATATTCCGACAAGACATCCCACGATCGATCCGATGCCCGTCAAGAACAATTGCGTAAAAGGTAGAAGCGTTTGGGAGAACCCCTGCTGCATCAACGCATCGATCGTCGCGGCATGTCCTAAGGCTTTGCTCAACTGTCGCTTGTCAACATAGGGCCGTATCTCGGAATCGAGGGGTCCGACAAATACAATCTTGCCATTGAATCGATCCATCATCTTGCTTGTTTCGGTAAAGGCAGACTCAAATGGAATGGTGGCCGAAGCAATGATCGGATCATCCGGTATTCGAGCAACAAATGTGCCAACCCAGTCACCATCCTGAAGTCCACCGTCGTCGCCGAAACCGGATGAATTCTTGGCATGGAGCTGGGCGTATCCAAGATGGACTCGATCCGTGTCAGGAAGGTGCACCCGGATGAGGGGTTGGTCGAGATGGGTTTCATAATACTTTAGGGTTACCACAGCTTCTGCAGGATTCAGATGAAACTCGGTATGTACAGTCGGATGAAGATAGGCGCTATACGCCGCCAGAGCCAGGGAGGGTAAGGGTTCTCTCAACTCTCGCTGAACGACCAAGGGGATGATCCATTCATCCGAGAGACTCTTGTTAAAAACAACTACTCCAAGCCGAATATTCGGATGCATGGAAATCTGCCTATTGTAGCTTACGAAAGTCGGGTCATCGAACCACCAGGAATCCGCCGCAACTACAACCGCTCCGCCGTTCTTTTGAATGGCTTCCACACCCTTGACAAAGTCAAGATCAAACTTGGAGTCTCCCTTGTAACAGGCGTCCCAAACGACGGTGCATTGACAACCGGCCTGGGCCAATCTTTGCATGAATTGACCATCCAGCAGACGGCCGACTCTCGGCGTCTCCGGACTTGCGCCTTCGAGATACTTCGCAAGTGAAACCATTTCTGCTGAAGTCGGCATATTCACCAGCGCCATGTGCGAAAACGGCGCCGGCGAGGAAGCCGTAAAATATCGGGCCAATATGGCATCGTAGCGGCCTGCCAACCCGGTCTTTTCGAAAAGTGCGACGGCGACTAACCTCTCCGAAATCACAAACGCCAAAATCAGATTCAACACCAGCGAAACCGCCGGATGTTGACCGGCTAGACTTCGTACTCGCCCCCAAAAGACCTTGACGAAAGGGTCGGATTTCTCGTTATAAAAACCCCGGCGCATGTACCATTCGATCGCCCCGGCAAAGGCCGCCCCGTTTTCAAAGCGATCTTCTCGCCTCTTCGACAGGGCCTTGAGCATTAACCGTTCCAAGTCCGCGTCAATCGGACAGCTCATCTCAGTGTCACGATCCGTCACCTTGGTCACGCCGCCGACCGGCGTCCAAGCCGAGTGAGGCTTGATCGGCGCCGCTTCCTGAATCGTGCGATACTTGTCCTGCCCATCGCCGATCAACTCATACGGAAGTCGACCGGTCAAAAGTTGATACAGAAGTACGCCCAAGGAATACACGTCGCTGCGCGAGTCGATTTCCTCCCGGTTGCCCCTCGTGGCCTCGGGTGACATGTAATCGATCGTCCCGCCGATTTCCCGAAGCGCGGGTCTACCGACCGGTGGTGCCGCCATCACCCGCGCCAACCCGAAATCAAGCACCTTCGGATCTCCCTCGGCGTTGATCTTGATGTTCGACGGCTTTAAATCCCGGTGAACCACGCCCTTACGATGCGCGTGCCCCACGGCTTGGCAGAGTTTGAAAAAGATCGCCAGGATTCGCTTCAACGAACAGCGGGTCCTCTTGGTGTAGTCGGTCAAGTGCTCCCCGTTCACAAAGTCCATCACAAAATACGGTCGCTCGTCCGACGTACGCCCCGCATCCAGAACGCCGACCAAGTAGGGGTTCTTCAACTGCGAGATGATCCGAATCTCGTTGTCCATCTCCTCCTTGGCCCGGTCCGACACCTTCTTGAGCATCTTGATGGCCACTTCGTTCCCCGTGCTCAACTGCTGTGCGTGATACACATGACCAAACCCGCCCTCGCCAAGATGATTCAGCACGCGATAACCCGGAATCCAAGGAACTGTTTCTTCGTGGCTCAATTCCTCTTTCGATTCATGTGTGTGATCCGAGTGAAATACGAACTCCCCTTCGTTAGAGGAAGGGTCGGGCACCGGAACGGTTGAATCGTCCGAACTCATAGTTGGGCTCGAGAAAAAGCGACTCGTGTCGTTACACCCATACTCTAATCTTACAACTCAAAACTGCAAGAAAACGCAGCGTGCTCGTCCCGCTCTTTGGGGCGACACACTTTCTGGCAGATAGTCAGAGTTAAGCTTGGGAACTGGGTAGTTTAGGCAGGATCGTAAGGCTGGGTTAATTTCCTTATTCGGCGGGTTCCCATCTGTGCCATCCACCAGGTGAACTGGCTATACGCCATTGAGCTTGTGCCCCATTTTCCGCTTTTTCACCCGCAAATACTCGGCATTGTGATCGTTAGGTGGAATTTCGATCGCTAACTGCTCCGCGATCTTCAATCCGTACACTTCCAATCGCCCAACCTTTTTCGGGTTGTTGGTGAGAATGCGAAGCTGCCTCAAACCGAGATCCCGAAGAATATGAGCCCCCACGCCATAGTCCCTTCGGTCCGCCGGCAACCCCAGTTTCTCATTGGCCTCCACCGTATCCAGACCCTCATCCTGCAGAGCATAGGCGCGGAGTTTGTTGTGGAGTCCGATTCCACGACCTTCTTGCCGAAGATAAACAAGTGCGCCTTTGCCTTCGGCTTGAATCAGTTGCATGGCCTTGTCCAGTTGCGAACCACAGTCGCATCGCTGCGAATGAAACACATGCCCGGTCATGCATTCTGATTCGACTCGGACGATTACTGGTTCTTCGTGAACGATCGCCTGCCCCGCTGCATCGACCGACCCCACTCCGCCGCAACACAGCGCCAGATGTGGCTCGGGATCGATTGGGGAACGGTACTCGATCAAGTTAAACTCGCCGAACGGCGTGGGAAGTCGTGTAGAGACGCCACGTGTCACAAACGACTCACGCTGCATCCGATGTTCGATGATGTCAGCCACCGTGTACATTCGAATGCCGTGCTGTTGGGCGAATTTCGTCAGCTCCGGTACCCGCGACATCGTCCCGTCGTCGTTCATGATTTCGATCAACACCGCCACCGAACGAAGACCGGCCAACCGGCACAAGTCCACTGATCCCTCCGTCTGCCCCGAACGCACCAGCACGCCGCCATCCATGGCCATCAGCGGGTTGATATGTCCAGGCCTGGTCACGTCGGACGGTTTGGAATCCGGCGCCGCGGCGATTTCAATCGTCTTCGCCCGATCCGTCGAGGAAACACCCGTGGTCACCCCGAAGCGCGGATGTGCGTCGATGGTCACCGTAAACGCCGTTCCGAATCGAGTCGTGTTCTCCGGTGTTTGAAGATGTAGGTTGAGTTCTTCGCATCTCCGCCGTGTCATCGGAAGGCACAACACCCCGCGCCCGAATCGCAGCATGAAATTGACCGCATCCGGCGTAATAAACTGAGCCGCCATCACCAGGTCGCCCTCGTTTTCGCGATCCGCGTCATCGACCAAAATGATGAATTGACCGCCGCGGAGATCGTCAAACGCTTGTTCGATGGAAGAAAACGGGGGTTGGGTCACGGTCTTTCTCTCTTGTCGCCCATTGATAAACCTGCTCCCGGTTGCATGGCAAATCGATTGCCGATGCGAACGTAATCCGCCAGCGTCGCTACCGCCAGACCGCTCGCCAACCAGCTAAGAACGGAAAGGAAATTGGGAACGTTCCGCGGCAAACTCGGCCCCACGAGTATGTAAAACACCATGAACAATTGTACCATCGTGCACGCCTTTCCCAAAGGCCTCGGTCGAATCAAAAACTCTCCGGTCTGAAGATACACAAGAAAAAAACCCAACACCGTCAAGAGGTCCTTCCCGATCGCCACCACCGTCACCCAATTCGGAAGTCGAAAACCGGGGACCGATGTGGCGTCGATCGCAAGGATAATGACCGCGCACGTCACCAAAAGCTTGTCTGCAAGCGGATCGAGAAACCCGCCCACCCGAGTCTGCGCCTGCAACCGCCGCGCAAGGTACCCGTCAACCCCATCGCTAACTGCCATCACCCCGAACAAGATCAGGGCAATCTTTCGCCAACCTTCCCAACCACTGTTCAAGTTCAAGAGGCAAATGACCAGCGGCCCGACCAAGAGGATTCGAACGAGCGTGATTCGATTAGGCCAATTCAGCCAGTGCATGCCTGAGTCCTCGTCGGAGGAGTTCGAGATTTGCGTGCCACTTCTCTTGAACAGTGGTTCCGCCGCGGACTACTATGGCACTGATTCCGGCGATGAACTTGCATGGGCGGGTTCCTCATCAATTGGGATCCCGCCGTCCACAAATCGCGCGATGGCTTCGGAGGAGGTCGGCATCTCCAAAACCTGATGACGCCCTTGGGGGTCAACAAGAATGATCGCCGGCAACTGCACTTCTCCCCAAGGCGTTTGCCCCCGCCCGGAAAACCCATCCCAATACGGAAGTTCGCAGTGCACCATACCCTTCAACCGAGTCTGAACTTCTCGCTGGTTGAGCAATCCATTCATTCTTCGCCAGTCCGAAGTGAAGGACCGATGGGCAACGACCAGCAACATCCGCCCATCCCGCTTCGCCGTAGCTTCGGCCTCGGTCACGGACTTCCGCCATTCATACTCGACTCGCCTGGGCACCAACGGATTTCGTCGAACAGGTTCCCCGGGGGCTCTCGCGCTTTCGAGAAACGCCGTCGCCGTGTCGAAAGTCAATGTCCCCGCCGTTGCGTGATACGTGTCGTCCGGATGAAGGACCATCATCGCTGGAGCGCGTTGGACCCCGAACTGGGCAACGTACCGACGATCCGGTTCATGGCTCCTGTACAGTTGACAGAACACCATCCCCTCAAGCTGCTTTTGAATGTCGCTCCGCTTGAGAATCTCTTGCAAAGAGCGGTCAACGTCTTTTCGCCCATCATAATAGGCCACCAAGATCGGTCGGCCTTGCTCGCGTGCTTTCCGTTCTGCGGCGTCGTAATCGGTCCGAAAAAAGTCGGTTGTCCATCGGTTAACCGTGTGGCAACCACCCAGTCCAATCAGACCAGCCGCCACCACCACCGAAAAGGCTCTGCGGAAAGCTCCACGCTTCACTTCTTGCGCGCGCCTTGAAGTTTAAACTGATTCCGTGCTTGAATCTTCTCCGGCGAAAGCCATTCCGCTACCGCCAACCGCGTCCTTGTGGCTACCATGTCGTCCACCATCTTTTGTCGAATCTGTTGGAACTCACCTTCCGTGGGGGGCAAGGTCTCAACCCATTCAATGACCATCGCCGCCGGTCGTTCCGGCAATTCCACCACGGCCGTTCGCTCTACCCGTTCTCCCAACGCAAAACACAGATCAACTACGTCCATGGGAACATATCCCATCCCGCCTCTAATAAAGGTCGACGCGGTTTTTCCACCACCGGCCGCCTGCCTCGGTTCCAACCTTGGAAACGGCGGCGGTTCGATCCACCCACCCTGCCCTGCATACATTCCGCCCACAAAGAACGAAACCAACTCGTCATCGTGTTCAAACGCCGCTTTCAAATCCAAGCCCGGCTCGCAATTGCGAACCCCTTCCGCGCGGATCAACGCCCGCTCAAACCCGCGAATCATCCGCAGATCCCGCAACACGTCGTCCCGAACCTCCTCCACCGAATCGGGCGGATGCGCGTCCCGCGTATCGATCGTGCGAAATAGATACAAATTGTTGTTCTTCATATCCTTCAAAGCGTACGGGCAGGTCTGAAAAGGCGCGAGATAATCTTCCCGGTTCACCCCTTTGTCATCCGGAACCTTGGGCACCAACCCTTTCGTTCGAAACGCCAGACCGCCCAAGCTGTACGCCGCCCCGCGATCCCCCCTGAACACCGCCTGTCCGATGTCCGAAAGGGAAGTGGCTTGCGTCGCAGTGACCATGTCTGTCACCACCACGCTGATCGCTTGCGGAAACGTCAGCGATTTTGGAATTCGACCGATCCCCTCTTGATAGTGCCCCAGGTCTTTCGCGGTTTCGGGAACCGTTCGATACCCGTCCTCCGCGCGTTCGGAATCGTTCCAAGGTTCGCTCAGGTGCGTCACCAACCAGTTCGCGACTTTTGACGCAAACTCGTTCGCCTCTAATTCTCTTACCGCCCGGTAGGCAATCTCCTTCGCTTCCTCCCATTCCATAAACGGAGAAGGCGGAGTAGGTTCGACCGGCTCCGCAGGCGCGGGCCTTCTGAAATCCGGATTCCTCTCTCGCTGTTCTTGAAAATACTTCTTGGCTTTGCTCTCGATATTGGCGACGCCGATGCTCTCCATGATCCGATTACGATCGATCTTGATGTACTGCACCCGGACCGACGGCGGCACGCGGTACCCAAAGTCCAACCCTTTTCCGGCCTCCCGATCTCGGTATTTCTGAAAATGAGTTTGAATCTGCTCTTCCGTGAATTGCACCGCTGCGTCAAAAAACGCAATCGCCGGCAACACCACCGCACGAACCTTCACGCGCTCCAATGCTTGCCGAGCGGCGCTTCGAATCTCTGTCTCGCTTGGCAACGTGGCGATGGTGATCGCCCGGGTGGACTCTGCAACAGCCAAGTATTGCCCAACCGCATCCAGCACCCGATCGGTTCGTATGCGGAAACCGCGCGCCACCGCTTCGACTTTTTCCGCCATGGCCGGTTCCCCCATGATCGACCGGGCGGAAAGATAATCATCCCGCTTCTGAAGCACTTTGGTTTCACGAGAAAGGAGAATCCACTCCAATTCCGTCAAAGGCTCAGTCGCCCCAGGCGCGGGACGCTGCCAAGCCAACCCCATGCCGTTCAAAAGATTCGTCGTGCTTGCAGCTTCCAATTGATCCTGGGTGGTGATCGGTCCGTGTCGCGTTTCCGCGACAACGATATTGCGATCCGGTCTAAGCCAATTTTCCAGGGCGCTGCCCCCCACAAAAACGATCATCAGCAAAGCCATAAATACCGCCAGCAGCTTGCGGTTATGTTTGCGGAAAAACTTCATCATGGTGACGTAAACCCTTTTCTCTAAATACGTTACAAGCTAAAGCCCTTGCGACCTGCCGCTACCTTGGATGGGTCGACTTCCAGTCTCCCAGAAATCCCCATTCGCGCCAAGCTCGGTTTGACAGGCCACCACGCTCCTGCTAATTCCCCCAATTTACCGGTTGTGGCCTCTCCAGGCTTCGGCTGGAGTGTTCCCTTTCGCTGGTCGATACAATCGTCCAGCGCAAAGACCGGATAAAATTCCCAGGCGCCGGGGCGCCGCAACGAGGATTGTACGCTTGGCCGCGAAAAAATCACAATCGAAAGACCACTCGCTGGTTATCGTCGAATCGCCAGCCAAGGCCAAGACCATCAATCGCTACCTCGGCGACCAGTATACCGTCATGGCCAGCATGGGCCATGTCCGCGATCTTCCAGCTAACGATCTCGGCGTCAACCTCGAATCCAACTTCGAACCCGTGTATCAGCTTCTTCCCGATCGCCGCAAGATCATCGATGGCCTGCGAAAAGCCGCCGCCAAAGCGGGTACGGTCTACCTCGCCACCGACCTTGACCGAGAAGGCGAAGCCATCGCTTGGCACTTGACCCAAGCTTTAGAGCTGGACGAAGACAGAACCCGTCGTGTTGTGTTTAACGAAATCACCAAGACCGCCATCGAACTCGCCTTCGCCAACCCGCGCGTCTTGGATATGGACAAAGTCAACGCTCAGCAGGCCCGCAGGCTTTTAGACCGAATCGTCGGGTATCAACTAAGCCCACTTCTGCAAATGAAAATCGGCAGAGGGCTTTCCGCAGGCCGTGTTCAATCCGTGGCCGTTCGACTGATTGTCGATCGTGAAAAGGAAATCCGTCTGTTCATCCCCGAAGAATCCTGGCGGATTCACCTTTGCTTGGCAACGAAATTAGAAATGACCTCCGCGCTCAACGAAGCCTGGCGAACATTTTGCAAAACGGGCGACTCCGTCAACGGACCCACCGTCAAAGATCGCAACGCCTGGCTCTCCGAACATCAATGCCTGTACGCCGAGTTGATCAAAATCGACGGAAAAGAATTCATCGCCCCCAATCTCACCACGGCTCGATCCTACGCGGAACTCCTAGGATTCGTGGTGGAACGCGTCGAGGAAAAACCCTTCGATGCCTACGCGGCGCAAGGCCTAAAAATCGGCAGGATCATCGGGAATTGGAACTCATCCGGCTCACCCAAATATACCATCAAAGAAATCCAAAAACGTCGGACGACCTCAAAACCCAACGCCCCATTTACTACTGCCGCCTTACAGCAAGCTGCCTCCAGCTATCTTGGATTCGCCCCATCGCGCACCATGCGCGTCGCCCAGCAATTGTACGAAGGCGTGGACCTCGGCGACCAAGCCGGCCCAGTCGGTTTGATCACCTACATGCGTACCGACTCCACCAACCTCAGCAAAGACGCCATCGGCGCCGTCCGCCATTGGATCGACAAGACCTATGGTACGAACTATCTACCATCGGCCCCCAATGTTTTCGGAAGTGCCAAGCGTGCCCAAGAAGCCCACGAAGCCATTCGCGCCACCGAGGTCACCCGATCCCCGGAATCCGTCAAGGGAAAACTTTCCGCCGAGCAATTCCGTCTCTATGAATTGATTTGGCGGCGGTTCGTCTCCTGCCAAATGGTTCCCGCTCAATGGGACAGCACGACGATTTTGATCTCCGCTTCAACTACAAAGGGTGAAGCATTGCTCCGCACCAGTGGTCGCCACTTGGTCTTCGACGGTTTCCTCAAAGTCGCCGGAGCGCCGGACACCGACGAGGTGCAGTTGCCGCCCGTACAATCCGGCCAACCCGTTTCGCCCCTGCAGTTGCATCCCCTTCAGCAGTTTTCATCCCCGCCGCCTCGATACACCGAAGCATCCCTCGTAAAAAAAATGGAGGCGGAAGGCATCGGTCGACCCAGCACCTATGCGTCCATTATTCAAACCGTTCAAGACCGTGGTTACGTCGAATTGACCGACAAAAAACTTCACCCGACTGCTCGCGGTGAAGTCGTCACCGATAAACTCGTCGAACATTTTCCCAAAATCATGGACGTGAAATTCACATCCTTCATGGAAGAGGAACTCGACAAGATTGAAGAAGCCCATCTCGAATGGGTCCAAGTTCTTGGCGAATTTTACGAACCGTTCAAAGCATCGCTCGACAAAGCCCGCGTCGAAATGGAACCCGCCAAAGCAGAACCCAGCGATCACAAATGTCCGGAATGCGGCAGCCCGATGGTTTACCGCCTCGGCAAAAACGGAAAATTCTTGTCCTGCACCGCTTACCCCGAATGCAAGACCGCACGAAGCATCGACGCCGGAGGAAACCCTGTCGCACAGATCACCGCCCAAGAACCCTGCAAAAAATGCGGAAAAACCATGGTTCTTCGCACCAGCAGGCTCGGACCGTTCCTCGGTTGCTCCGGTTACCCCGATTGCGATCAAACACTTCCCAGCGATGAAAACGGCGTACCTCTCCGCAAGGTCGACGCCGCTGAAATCCATGAAAAATGCGAGGACTGCGGATCGACCATGAACGTCAAGTTCGCTCGCGGCAAAGCATTCATGGCCTGCTCCGCCTATCCGAAATGCAGAGGCGCGAAACCACTACCACCAGGCGTGTATGTCGAAAAACCGAAACCCGAAGACGCCGGTGTCGCCTGCACCAAATGCGGCAGATCGATGGTGATTCGAAAGAGTCGCCGAGGCCCTTTCATCAGTTGTTCCGGTTTCCCCAAATGCCGCAATGCCGTCCCCATGGAAAAACTGGATGAACT
Source organism: Planctomycetota bacterium (assembly GCA_038043045.1). Taxonomy (GTDB): domain Bacteria; phylum Planctomycetota; class Phycisphaerae; order UBA1845; family UBA1845; genus JBBTCX01. The sequence continues at coordinate 11,997 of JBBTCX010000068.1, forward strand.
TCGCGCTCATGAACTCGCTAACGGAAAACCGACTCCACCCCCCGACAATGGTTCAAGATCAAAAGGCGGCTCGTCTAAAAAATCGAACACCCGCGCCAGATCCGTAAAACCCGAAGAACTCGGCACTCCGCCCGCCGGCTTCGCATGGACTCGAACCGGACGACCCGTGGTCGAAACCTGGCCGGAAGATACGTTGAAGTGCCCCGATTGTGGTCGTGAATTGTCTCCGAAATCAGGCCGTTATGGACCATACTTCGGCTGCACCGGTTATCCCAAGTGCAGCTTCGTTTCCAATCTTCGAGGCGAAGCCAAAAAACGCGCTGAACAAGAAATGCCGTCCGTTGCCCGCCCCAAACCGATCCCAACAGACCTCCCTTGCGACGAATGCGGTTCACCGATGGTGATTCGAACAGGCCGCTCCGGAAAGTTCCTCGGCTGCGGAAAATATCCAAAATGCAAGTTCACCAAGCCGCTCCCTCCAAACGGCGACGTCTCCGAACTCGCCGCCACCGCAAAAACCGGTTGAGTGCTACCCTGTATACGCCGTTTGAAACCAGATTTTTCAGGGGCGACTCACCAAGATGCATCGGCGCCTACCCTGCTTCTTTTCTGTTGATCCCCGAGGAATTCGATGGTGGAGAATCACTTCGCGGGCGGCGGAAAACTGTCGATCCAAGTACAGATCGAGAGGCGCCGAATACAAGAATTCCTTTGTCGTGACGGGACGTGGCGAGGGCGGCAAATCAAGAATTCGTCGAGCATCCAAGACGGCCTTTCGTTCTTCGTTCGTCAACCTGACCTCCACATCCGGCTTGACCCCCCAGGAATCTCCCGCGCCTCGAAGCTGGCGATGGATGATTCTGCCGGAGGGCAATCGGTAATAGGCCACGGTCAGTTTCACCGCTGCCTTTTGCCCGTTGAGCGGAATCAGGTGTTGAACACTGCCTTTTCCGAAGCTTCGTTCTCCGACGATCACTGCCCGGCCATGATCCTGAAGTGCACCGGCCACGATCTCCGACGAACTCGCCGAAGCTTCGTTGATCAGTATGACGACGGGAAAGTCAACATCCGATTCGGAATCCGTCGCGTGATATTCGTGCACGGCTTTTCGACGCGTCACCGTGGACACAATCGCGCCGTCGCGTAGGAATCGGTCGACCATCTCCACGGCCTGCTGCATCAAGCCGCCCGGATTAAATCGCAAATCAAGGATAAGCCCCCGGGCGTCGGCGGAAACAAGCTTCTCCAACGCCGCGTCGAAATCACGCATGGTGTTATCGCAAAACGTGCTGACTCGTACATATCCGATGCGGTCATCTGGATCGAGCATGTGATCCCACGTTCCATCTTCCAAACGCCGAAACCCGCGAACCGTTCCAATCGCCACGGGCCCGCGCAATACTGTGATCTCCACCGGTTCTTCGTGACCCGCTCGTTGCAAACGCAGTTCAGCCCGAGAATCGGCCCTTCCGGTCAGCATTTCTTCAATGTCGAAAAGCGAAAGACCCTTCGTGGCGACCCCGTCGATGGCCAACAGTTGATCACCGGGCAACACGCCCGACAGCGCCGCGGGTCCGCCTTCCAGCGGCGCAATAATCGTGAAGTGGCCGTCGTGAATTCCGAGCTCAACGCCGACCCCAATGAAATCACCGTGCACACGTCGTTCAAAAGCAGCCAGTTCGTCCGGCGCGATGTATCCGCTATATGGATCGAGCTTCAACATCATCCCGCGGATCGCGCCGTCGACCAGGCGTTCGTCCTCGATCGACTCGACGAATCGCTGTTTGGCCAGAGCATCAACTTCAATCAACGTGCTGTAGGTGTGGATTACCGAGTCCTGCTTCGCGGCCATCTGCGGCAATTGAATGAACATCGCCGCAATCACGGCGAAAAGCACAACCCATGTCAGCGCGTGTCGCTGCATATCTACGCTCTCATCGAAAACAGCGCCTCCCGTTGGGTTGACGCGCAGGCAATCGGCAAGCACTATTGGTCTACGGTTATATCGGAATGCAAAGAAGAGAGGTTTTCAGCGTCCATAATAGCATGGATTTTCCCTGGTTCGACCGTGGGGAGAAGTCGTGGGTCCGATACCGGACCGAACTTCATTCCCACGCTGTACCACCCCAATCGCACTGGGAGGGATTGAATAGCTTCTCCGCAAAGTTCCATGTACCGGGAATCTGGAAGCTCCAGTTTGATGTGCAGGTTGGTTCCTCGCGGAACGTGTTGCTGGGTGACGAAACCCAATCCACCTTCTGAAATATCTCGTGACATGCCACGGGCATCCCCCACTTCCGTTCCACCTTTAATATGACAGCGCTACGAACTATCGGCGGTGGAGCTTTTTCGTCGGCGGCTGGCGTAGGGCGCCTCGTTTCGTTCCTGGTGGTAGTCACATCGTCTCATGACTTCACCCGGCGAGTGCCACCAGCGGTTCCACACGTTGGAGGCCAGGGTGTTGGCCGCCTCGGCCACTTGCTCGAAGGTGATCTGCGGATTTTTCCCCCCGAAGCCGCTGGGTCTGAGCGGTCAGGAAGTACATCGCCAGGCTGGAACACAACCAATGTCGAATCAGGCTGACGTAGGTCCGGACCTCAAAGGCTCCGAAGCCGCACTCCTGCTTGGCCCGCTCGAACCACTTTTCCACGTGCCAACGGGCAAAGGCCGCGGTCATCATTTCCTTCAGCGTCGCCTTCGCCGAGGCGTTGCTGACGAAGTATTTGATCTCCCCCGTACGCGCGTGACGCGCCACGATCAACCCGTACTGTCGGTCCGTGGGTTTGGAGACGAACTCTGTAGTGTCAACCAGGTGCACTCGCGCGGTCTTCACCTCCCAGACCACCGGACCTCGGATGGCCTGTTTGACGGTCATGCGGTACCAGCCTTGTTCGGTAAACACCGGACTGTATCGGCAGACGTTGTCCGCACGCTTGGCGGCATGCGGGCCCTGCCGCGAATGACACGACGGGTACGTCGGCCAGCATAGGAAGTTGCTCGGCACCTCGCCGATCCCTCTTTGCCCCAGAGCATTCAGCGAAAACCAGAAGGCCGGTACGTTGCCGTATTCCTCATCGAAGGTCACCCACGCGAGCCGAATCCCGTTGCTTAAAACCTCGGCCAGTTGATCGATGGCGATCCGCCACTTCGGCTGGTAAACCACGGAATCAGGAATCCGCGCCGCGCGACAACGCCTGCGATCCGCATCCCATTCCTTCGGCAAATACAGATCGCTGGCCAGCATGCAACTGAAGGGATTCTTCGAATCATTATCTGTGTACAACAGATGTTGACCCACTACACAGTTGTAAACCTTGCCCGTCTCACCGCACCACTGACGCTGTACTCCGGGCGTCTTGTCCCCTTGCTTGGCATGGCCCGATCCGTCGATGACTCCGATGGCCTGCTCGCTGCCCTGCCGATCGGCCACCCGTTGCTGGAGCATGGTGCGCAACCGAAACTCATCCCAGGCGAAATGCGACAAGAACTCCTGCAGCGTCCGCACCGCCACTCCCGCCGCCAACGCAATCGGCTCGACGCTCTTGCGTTTGAGGTCCGTCATCAGTCCCAACACATACCGTTGACAATGCGCAAACGTCGCCTCTCTTTCGAAACACCCCCGAAACCGCTCCAACAGTACAGCCAACTCCGGCTGCAAGGATCGAATCTGATCCGCATTCATCGCTAAGCCTCCTGTTCCAACAACCAGGACTCTCATCGACTCAACCTCTTCCGTTTTTTGAGCTAATCTAGCGCTGTCGTATTAAGCGGAGTATATTGTTTGGACGTTGTCGTCGGAAGCTTGGGACCCAACCAGGTTCAGCGTCGTTGTGCGTTGGTTGACGTGGACGACCTGAGTACCTTGTTGAACTCTTTCGCGGGCGGCGCGCCGATCTGTGGCGATCCTTGTCCCTCCGGGGCGAGCAAGAACATCCCACCGACGCCGTGTCTCTCCGATCTCTATTGCCCAAACGGCGTTCCGTGCGTCGGCGGGTTCTGCGACTTTGATGCGGACGGTCCACCCAGTGCATGCCACGACTCCGGCATCCCCGGCTCCGGCCAAAGCATGTCCGAAACAGAGTGCTTCATTCTCGGTGGAACTTATTGCTGTGACAACTCCCATTGCGGCGACCCCGGTTGCCCGTAGATTAGGATGGAAAGAGGAACAAACAGGTCAACCCAAGGATGGCGATGCCGGCGCCGACAATGGCCCGCGCCCCGATCCGTTCATGATGAACTCTTGCCGCAAAAGGGAGAATAAGAATCGGCGTGAGACTGCTCAACGTTTGAGCGATTCCCAGGGGTATTCGATCCGAAGCAATCAGCGACATCCAAACTCCGAGGAACGGACCCGCGAGGGTGCCGATCGCGGCGAACCCCACACCGGCAACCCATGGAGCCTGTGTGCGGTCCAACCGTTCGGTGGGTGTCGTCGCGCGGCTGTCACGCGTTGGCACAAACCTTTCACGCGGCATCCGTTTCCAAATGGAGAACAAGGCCACCGGAACGATACCGACTCCCGCAAAGAACATGCGGACCAGCGTTGCGGATTGTGGTGCTAAGTGCTCGCCTTCAGGCAGCCATCCGTGTCCCATTCCTTGCTTGCTCAAGAGCAATCCCGCAGCCTGACAAACCGCGGCCACCATGGCGCAAAGAACTCCGCGCGTTCTTCTGGATCGGGCATCGACGGATTGGGTTTCCGATCGTCCCCAAATCACCCAAGCCACGCCGCTTATGGTAAGTAGAATCCCCAGCCAAGCCGTCCAACCCAGTGTTTCTCCGAGGACCCACGTGCCAAAGAAAGCAGCCGCCAAGGGTGCGAGGGTCATTACCAAGGTTGCTTTTCGCGGTCCAATCAGCAAAAACGCCCTAAGCCCCGCTTGATCGCCGATCGCCAGCCCTAACAACCCCGATGATGCCAACGCCAAAACTTGCTGAGACCGAACCGCCGGCCACCATGTGCCGGTCAAGATTCGATGGGTTACGGTATGAATGAAAATCGCAAGCACAATTCTACCGGCGTTGACGAGAATCGGTTCGATTCGTCGCGCCGCGGCGGTGAACAAGAGTGACGTAAATGTCCACAGAACGGAGGTCGTTAGACCGGCTGCGTACCCTTGAAATTGTGGCGAAACGGCATGGCTCCTAAGTCATGGCGGACCGTCTTACCCAAGACAAGGGCAAGACGATCCGCTCCATGTTTCATAAGGATGATCGAACGCCTGACCGCAGGGACCAAAATCACGGCGGGCAGGGATGCGAACAGGCATAGTTGCTCGCGAAACAACCTAGCTCCGCCAACAGATCGTCCACATCGATGACGCCGTCGCCGGTGACGCATGGCATCAGATCGCCGTCCGAACAATCCGCGAAATTGGCGATCCCGGCCAGCACACAAAGGAGATCATCCACATCGCTGACTCCGTCGCCGCCGGACGGCATGATATCGCCAAACAACCGAACCACTTGGGTACCCACGCAACTTCCCAGTTCACACGCGTCGACTTCCGTGCAGGGATCACCGTCATCGCACAGGTTGGTGTTGTACGGGTGAATGCATCCCGCCACCGGGCTGCACAAGTCGGTCGTGCAATCATTGCCGTCATTGCAAGACGCCAGGGTAAGAACCGTGAGATTCGCCGGATTGCTCGTCCCTGTTCCGCAAGGCCCGGAAACCTCCGCCGTGTAGACTCCCGCATGAGACGGTAGAACCGGATTGATCGTGTAAATGGCGCCATTGGCCCCAGGAATCGGATTGGGTCCGTTGTACCACTGGTACTGAATCGTTCCGAATCCCGAACCGAGTACAGTGAATGATGCCGAACCATTCTCACAAGCGCTGAGTGACACCGGTTGTCGCTCGATGACCGTCGCCAGGCCCGTTTCGCATTCGTCGGGAATGATATTCCCGTTGCAGTCCTCGCTGAACCCGCCGGAAATATCATCCGGATCGTTGATTCCATTGTTGTTGCAGTCCACCAGGCACGAACCCGATGCGGAATGATCCGTCTCAAAAAACGGATTCGGCAATCCGCCGCCCGCCGAAAGTCCCGCGATCGCGTCCGCCCCCGCGACGCTCGCATACGTAACCCGAATTTCTCCGTCGAAGTGCAATTCAATCTGGAACGTATTCTGATTCCCCGCGTTGTATTCCGGAACATTCTGCCACGTGATCGCCGCCCGGTCCGCAAGCTGTCTCCAACTCACCGACCCACCCTGACCCGGATGGAGATCGTCAAAATGTGCGGCCACCCGACGGAAACCGAAATGCAGCGCCAGGGTCTCATCATAATCATCATCCCCTGCCACAAACGTCACGTACCCGTTGCTTCCGACATAAAAGCTGGAGTAGCTAATGCCATAGAGTGACACCATTGCTCCTCCCGCGAGATTGACCAGAGCAAACCCGTCGTCCGTGGTCGGCGCAAAAGCCAACACCGTACCTCCCGTTGGATCGACCGGAAGACTCGCCGCCGCCTCAGCACACTCATCGTAGAAATCAAACGAGCCGTCGGGCCTGAAATACAAAGTGATGTTGTCCAAATCCGCGTCACCCCCGAACTCCTCCGTGAAATAGTTCGGAATATCCGGCGTGGAAAAGGTAAAACAGATTCCACCGTTATCGTCGGTCGCGTCATTGCCCGCCTGATCCTTGGCATCTACCGCGTAAAAGTACGTCGAATTATCCGACAAACCCGACAAACCCACCGAATGGGCGGTATTGAACCCGCTTCCGTCCACCGTTCCAGTCAAAGCTCCGCACGACAATCCGTATCGTACCGTCCCGCTCGCCGGCTCATTCGTGTTAAACGTAATCGTCGCCGTGGTAGGACCCACGTTGGTCGATTGCACGTTGGTGATGATCGGCGGGTCGCAATCCGCCGCCGACGTTGCCTCAACGGCTACATTAATTCCACCCTGACCGTCATCAGCGTCGATGTATCGCGCGGTAACGGTGTCACCGTCTGTGATCTGCAGAACTCCCGAGGCATCTGTCGCGCTCAGGGTCACTGTCCCGCGAAACGCCGCAGACTCCGCCGCAGTTTCCGTCAAGATCACCGTTTCACCGCCGGTTTCCGTGGAGGATTCGATCGTCACCGAGACCGTCTCGATCACCAGATCATCCGTATTCAAATCGCAATCCACCACCTGAATATCCGCCGTGCTCTCGCACGCATATTCCACCCGATCCAGCGTGATGACGCCCTGCGTCGAGCAATTCACCAACAACGGCGACGCCGCCAGCGAAAACACCTGTGGACCAACCGGAACATTGAATCCTCGCACTTCGACTCGCCACGCCCCCGCAGCCGGCGCCGAAACAAACACCTGCTCGATATTGTTGCGATTATCTTTTTGGGTCTGAACCGCCGGTGTCGACGGACTCGCCGGATTCAACGTCCACGGAAACCGCTGCACGGATGATGGATCGAACACCACCAAATCCAGATCGTTCACCAACGAGGGATTTGCGTTTGGCGCAGCGGCCGGATCATCCCACGCCAAGGTCACCTTTAAGAACGGCTCCCCCGGATTCACCACCACCAAAACGGAATAGGTGCCGCCCTGGACGATGGGGGCCTCCAGGAAACTGCCCGTCCGCATGAAATCTACCGCGGACTGAATGCGAACTGATCCGTACCCGAACTGATAATCCGGACCCACATTTCCACGGTCCACTGCCGTATGCGCAAACAACGTTCTGAGAGTCGAATTACGAAAATCCGGATTGCCGGGAAACTGCACTCGATAATCTTGCAACAACAACGAACTCAACCCGCATACCGTCGGCGAAGCCATCGAGGTTCCGCAAAACACCGTGTACGAGTTGTTGCCGCTACTAGAGCACGAAGTGACCCCGCCATCGTCGTTGCTTTGACACCCCGGCGCGGAAACGTCCGGTTTCAATCGCCCGTCATCACAAGGCCCCCAACTCGAAAAGGTGGTCATCGAATCATTGTTAGAATTCAACGCCCCGACCGTGAGATGGTTCTTCGCGCACGCTGGAGGAGCCGTCGAATGAAAACCGCCCGGACTTTCAGCCGAGCAACTCGTGCAACCCCGCTCATTCCCATTCGCCCAGACGATACGCATCGGCGAACCCAACGAACCGGCCACAATGTTGTCGATCAGCGCCGACGTAACCCCATAGTCCCCGGTGATATTGCACGGAAACCCATTCGCGCACGTGTTCGTACCAATCGAGTTATTCGATATGTCGGCGCCATGAACATTGATCGCCTGGTTATAGTCGGCCTGCATGTCGCCCGGGTTGCTATAAAGAAAAATCCCCGATCCGTCGGATTGAAACCCATACGATTGAATCGTGACCCCGGGGGCCATTCCTTTGCGGAGCCCGGCGCTGGCCGCACCGCTTCCCCCAACCGTGCCGCAAACGTGTGTCGCATGATTCGATAGTCCCGACGAATCCCGTACTGTCAATCTTCCGCCAAAGTCCGTATGGGAGGCCAACGCAAACCCGCCGTCGTACACCATCACCGTGACACCTGACCCGTTCAATCCATACGGCGCCGCCTGAACAATATCCGCTCCGGTAATCGCCCGGTTGCTGTTGTTCACCTCTTCCATTCTCGGAAGCGGCGGCTCAATCCACTGCACGCCGTCCTCATCCGCCAACGCCGAGATGCTCGAAAAGGGAAGCTCGATCACCAAACCGTTGACCGACTCCAAATGCGCTCGAACCAACGCACCATGCTTCACGGCTAGATTGACGCCTTCCGGAACCAAAGCCACGTCCGAATGAAACAGAATATACGCGCCTACAACTGCGGAGCCCTGACTTTTTTCCGCCGCCGCAGGTTCAACGATCGCCCACGCTGGCGCATTGCCCTTGAGCAACTCCGGATGCAGCTTCCAAAGTCGGTCGATCGCGGAGAAGCGCCAAAGGGTGGGAGTAGCCGAAATCGTCGCGGCATCAATCGGCCCGGGCAGTGACGATGCAAAAAACGCATTGTCGCCCACGAATTCCAACAGCTTGATCCCGCCTCGCTCCATTTGTCCACGCAAAGCGGGCGTCATTGGGGTATCGAATTGGAGCACCATATGTCGATCGCTCGGTCGAGCGGCCAATTCAGTGATCGCCTGCGAAAGCTGCGCAACGGTCATCCGACCGCTCCTCGATTCACCGGTCAACCAACGGATCGAAAGATCCTCGTCGGCGGCAACAACTGCGGAAGCGGACAGGATCAACAAGCAGAACAAACTCACCGCCACGGCGCTGCGGTCATAAACCCATCGTCGGGGATGCTCACAAAAACCTAAATCAACGCAACACTTCATCAGGGGTTCTCCATTTTTTCGAGTGGCACAACTTCCCAACTCCTCACGCCTCTGGAACAGCGATCTTATCGGATCAAGGAGCCACCGGCAATCAAAAAAGAAGGGATAAAGAATTCAAGTGTGAACGTTATTTTCTATCAGTACATAAAAATATTTTAACACCCTTCCACCCTTTTGGGAGGGATTTTGATGGATTCAAAGGCCCCGAAACGTACGTGGCCAGCAAGGTTCGCGTTCATTAGCTGACGATCGTGGGCGAAAAACGCCCTTGTGTTCTCGGACCCCATCGGTTACATTACCGACTGAGCGTTCGCTCCCCAGAACGCGAAACGGGGGCTGCAAGGACGATTGGGGTAATTGTTCCTTGCAGGGTTTAGAAATCTAGTCGGTCATTTGTTCGAAGGGGGACCACGCAGTGTTACTACTAAAAGGCTTTGTTTGGGTCGGGCTCGTTCTGTCTTTCAACGTGGAAAAAGAGATTCCAGCCAGGGAAGTAAAACCTGAGTCAGCCACTCGGTTCGACTCACGAACGGTTGCCGGGGCTTGCGCGTGCGACGCCAACGTCAGGGAACCACAACAGGCAATCGTTGACATTCTCGATTGGGGCGCAGTGTTGGGTTGCGCATTCTCCAACAACTGCACGGGTTGCAACGTTTCCTGCGACGTCAACTGCGACGGCATGGTCAATGCCAACGATGTCGGTGCCGTCTGGTGTCGCTCGATCATGGGCGGCTCGCTGGGCGTGGAGTGTTGCACCGATCCCATTGGTGCCTGCGTCAATGCAACGAGTGTCCAAGGTCAGCCCTTGGGCTGCCTATGGACCACCGCCGCCGGCTGCCAGGTCAACACCGGCACGTTTTTTGCAGGCCTCACCTGCGAACAGGGCGCTTGCCAGACGCAAAGCGGCTGCACCCAAAAATCCCAAGCCGAGTGCGTAAGCACGGGCGGATCCTTCCAAGGGGTCGGCTCCCAATGTCCGTCTCCCAATAACGGCGCTTGCGAGACTCCCTCCGGATGCTTGATCACCTCGCCGACGTCTTGCGCGGCACAGGGCGGCACCTACCAAGGCCAAGGAACGACGTGTCCGCGAGGGGCTTGTGCCACCCAGTTTGGCTGTGGGCTCAGTACTCCGCAATCGTGCGCACTCATCGGCGGCCTCTTCCTCGGACCAGGCTCCGACTGCCAAGATTGTGTCACGGATAACGACTGCGGTTCGGGTTTCCAATGCGGCCCCAATGACAACTGTATCCTCCGCGTTAACGCCATTCCCACCACCTCCACCTGGGGAATCATCGTGCTCGCCCTCCTCTTGCTGACAGCCGCAAAACTGCATGACCACAGGTGCCACGCATAACTGCGCCATCGCGCGCACGTCGTCCCGTGACATTGTGTGCCACTGCACTTGAGCAGTGGTCGTGTGGCCCACCTTGTTTTCGACGTGGGGGACCGAAATCGATGAATTCTCACGGGCGTCGGTCGGTCGGTCGCGCACTTCCACTATCGCACCCGCAATACCGATAACAAAGGACTGTGAGGCCGCGAAGGGAAATACCATTTCAATTGCGCAATTATGGGTCCAAGGACTTTGCTCCCTCCTCGGTCACGCCCCTGCTTAGCGTGGTTGTTCCCGTCGGAATCGTAAGCGCTGCCATTTCGGCGTTTTGCTTTTCCGCAACCCAGTTGTGGCTTTCGCCCGAAGCGCGCGGTTACATTGTCCTTGCCGGCGGAATCGCCGAACGATTCGATTTCAGCCACGACCTGTTCCTTCTCCGCACGCCGGGCTACCCGATCCTCTTGGCCGGTCTGTTCAAAACGTTCGGTTCCTCCACGCCCGAAGTCTTGCGAGTTCTCCAGTTTACGATGGTCGTCGCCACCGCGCTCATCATTGCTGCCATCACGTGGCACTTAACCCATCGCCGTACAGTCGCCGTCCTCACAGGAATCCTCTGTGCCTCCAACGTTCAACTTCTCGGCTTCGCCAACATGGTCATGAGCGAAATCCCCTACACTTTGGCTCTGACACTCTCAATCTATTATCTGATACGTTTCCTCCAAACCGGTCAGGGTTTAGTCCTCGCACTCTCCTCGTTATTCGTTGGAGTCTCCTATCTTTTTCGCCCCATCGGACTCGCGGGATTGGCCATTTGCCTCCTCGCGTGTTTGATCCGAATTCGTCGTGAATCGTCCCCTTTCCGATTTCGTCGCATGGCGAGCTTCACCTTCCAAGCCTCCCTTCCCGCAATGACTCTTATTGCGCCTTGGTTTGTCTACTTGCACCATCGCGGCGGCGACACGTCGGCCGCACTGGGCCCGGCCCTGTATCGTCGTACCGTCACGCTCGATCGACTGGACACGAAGAGCCCGCACCTTGTCGAGGACGTTCGCATCACCATCGATGAAGCCAAGCGACTCGGAACCATACGCCCGGACGCGGACCCTCTCGACGGCGGCTCCGCGCTCGAAGCGTTCACGCTCCTGGGGCGAAAATCGTATCCGCAAACCTGCGCCCGACTGAGACAAATCGGCGTCGATTTGATTCAAGAGCACGCCGGTCTTTTCGCTTGGCGATCGCTTCTTTACGCCGCGTGGACCGTCTGCGAACCGGACTCGTCATGGCGGTTTTTGCCCGGCGGCGCAAAGGGCATCGAGATCAGCGGTCGGGAATGGCGACGCTCGTCCGATGCCCTCTTCTGGGACTGCGCAACGTACGAACCGATGATGCGCCGGCTGATCGAGCCCTTTCTCGAATACTTTCCCTTGAGTTCCGAACCCCGGTCGACAACTCCGGCTTGGTCGTTGATTCTTTCCAAAATTCACCGTTTCTTCGAGTCGCCCGTTCCAATCATGCACCGAAACGCATACGAGTGTTTTGTCCTGCTTTGTCTTTTTGGATTTCTCACTTCTATTTTCACGCTACGACGACCGGAGTGGTTTCTCGTCGGATGCGTGATCCTATTGCACATCGTTGGCTCCTCCATCCTTGTCGGGCCGGTTCCGCGCTACGCAGTGCCCATTCAACCGCTGCTGCCGCTCGGCGCAGCCTTGGCTGTAACGGCTCTTTTCCGCGTCTTCGCGCGCGTGTCTCTCCGTCGCGGATCACCCACGACGCCGGCGCCGGCTTACCTATAAAAGGGTGCACCGTTCGTCTCCACTCCGAGCGGCCCGATACCAGCCCGAGCCATCAAACTAGCAAGGGACATGGAAGGTGCATAAACTGCATCGGCCATGATTTTGCGGATTGAGAATCTGTCTGTTTCGTATGGAGCGATCGCGGCGTTGCGCGGCGTGAGCCTGGAAGTCCAGCCGGGACACATCGTCACGTTGATCGGGGCCAACGGAGCCGGAAAGACGACATTGTTGCGGTCGATCAGCGGTTTGTTGCGGCCAAAATCTGGAACGATCGAATACAACAGCGGCGGGAACGGAGCCGTGGGAGACGGATGTTCCTTATCGCAGCTCTTGCCGCACCAGATTGTGCAGCTTGGCGTGATTCATGTCCCGGAGGGGCGAGGAATCTTTGCCAATTTGTCGGTCGCGGAGAATCTCCGATTGGGCACCTATCTTCGGCGGGATGTAGATCGGATCGCGGAAGATTTGGAACTCGTGTTGAATTTGCTGCCTCGCTTGCGCGAGCGATATCGGCAATCGGCGGGAACGTTGTCCGGCGGGGAGCAGCAAATGCTGGCGATTGCGCGGGGGTTAATGGCCAAACCGAACTTGTTGCTGCTCGATGAGCCGTCGTTGGGATTGGCTCCACTGCTGGTCCAACAAATTTTTGAAACCATCGTGAAAATCAATAAGAGCGGAACGACGATTTTGCTCGTCGAACAGAATGCACACATGGCACTGCAAGTGGCGAACTATGGGTATTGTCTGGAATCCGGGACCATTGCGTTGCAAGGACCGGCCAAGGAACTTGCAGAGCGGGAAGAAGTCAAACAAGCCTATTTGGGGGGTTAGTAGTCCGTTGGAAAACCCAGCGAGCCGCGGGCTTCAGCCAGCGCGGCCCACGGAAGTTTCGCAAGTCGTTTCATCACCCCGACATCAACCACGAGGCAGAGCAACGATTTGCGGCTGACCTTGCAATGCGACATAAGCCTGCTTTGCCAAAAGGGTTGCCACGACGGCCAGAATCATCGGCGTCACATCGCTCCCACCGGTTCGGCTGTACAGAAAAACCTGTGAGGCCGCTACGGATAATGTCACCAAGGCGCCCGCAATACCCCATGACGCGGGCAAACCCATTCGCCTTGCCAAAATGGAACAAGCGATGACCATGATCGCTAAAGTACTGATTTGGGCGGTTACCTGGCCGACGGCTTCGTGAATAGGTAGGTGCCAAAGTCTGCCAAAAGGCAGTTGAACCCCGACCATCCAATTCGCGGAAAACGTCAAGTCCGCTTCCGCCAAAATGGGGGCAACAATCGCCCCGATCTGAAACCCAGCCGCGACGACTAGAAAAACAGTCGGAGCCACGAGTCGACGCCGACCTCGCCACGTGGAACGGGTCATTTTGTCAACCACGTGGATCGCCGTCCACGAACCGAATAAATTTGCCAGTCCCCAAACCACTAACATCGACCACGGCAATACGCCTGCGCGACTTAAAAGGTGCAACAGCCAAGAAAGGCCGGCAACCGTCATCGCATGAAAAACCGAAAAACCCCACGCCTTTGACGGACGCATGTCGGATTCACGATGCGACAGTGCGGAAAAATAACCCAAGACCGAGAACCAAAAAGCGGCCATGACCTGCCCGAAGAATTCTCCAGTGGACGGCGAATACGCATAGGCCGACGGACCGCTCAAGAATGAAGCCGTACTTCGCGAAAGGTTTCTGTGGAACGACTCATCCTCCGTCACAAAGCGAAAGGAATCGGAATGAGCAACCAACAGGGCTATCGTCAACAACCAACAGATCAAAGTGCACGGCTTTTGCACAATCATGCGTTGAAGGTTCCCCAGAACGCTTGAACCCCACCGAGAAGACATCCGCATCAGCAAAAAGCCGATCGCGGTTCCCAAAACGTTGAAAACCACATCCGTCCAAGAGGCAACACGACCGGCCAACCCAAGCTGAATGGTTTCGGCCATGACACTGACGCAGCCGCCAAACGCCACGACAACCGAAAAACACCGATTATTCCCGCCCCCTTGAATGGTTTGATATCCGGGATCTTCGCCCATCCGAACGATTTCAACAATTGGAATGGATGCGCGCTTTCTTCGAAGTACAACATACGCAACACAGAAACCGACGGGCAGATAAACGAGAACGTTGGTGATCCAATCATCCCAGGTCGTCGATCGCCACGAGACATCCATCAAACCAAACGCGTTTTCCAAAGACCAGGAATAGGAAACGCGCTTGAACGGAAGAAACGAGCCGTACAACACGGCGGCAATAACAACCAACGCGAGTAAAACGGCACCAGCAATACCCCCCGAACTCGCCCGACTTTGCGATGGACTTCGGAATGGGTAATCTTTGTGGACCTGAACCATTGTGGCATGCTCCGGATAACAAGAAAGGTGCTCTGTTCTCTAATGGGTGGACAGCACGTTCCATGGCCGGAACTTGCTGATGGTTGGTGCGCGGTGGGTGGTCCGTAAAACTTGACCCGCGTCCATAACATCGCGGAAAACACGGCGTTAATGCCGCATTAGGCCAAGCATGCTCGATTTCGTTGGCGAATTAGATAAAATGTTCCGATCGCATCGGTCTTGGCGAGTATGACGACTAGACCAATTTCCGAATCGATCAAAGGTACGCAGGGTTTGACCAACTGTGTAGAAAGGCAACGGTGATTGATGAAAGCCGCGACCATTCGAGAATTCGGTTCCCCGGACGTCTTTCGATATGAGGACGTTCCAACACCCGAACCCGGACCCGGAGAGGTCGTCGTTCGTGTGGCCGCTTGTGGAATCAACCGCTACGACCTGTATTTGCGAATGGGTGCGGTCTTTACGGATATTTCGTTTCCACATGTCCTAGGGGCCGACGTGGCCGGCAGCATCGTTGCAATCGGAAAAGGAGTCACGGGTTTCCATGAAGGCGATGCCGTCCTTGTGGCACCCGGCTATCCCGTCGACCCCGTCGATTGGAATTTCCAACCGGACAACCAAGCCCCGAGTTTCGAAGTCACCGGCACCCACACGTGGGGCGGAAACGCGGAGTATATTCGTATGCCGGCGCCCTTCGTCTTGCACGACGAATCGAAGTTGCCCAAAGACCAGGTCGCGGCATTGCCCCTTGTTCTGACCACGGCCGTTCACGCCGTCGAGACCTTGGGCGAAGTTCGCTCAGGGTCCCGCGTTCTGGTTCAAGCCGGTGCCTCTGGCAGCGGAAACGTCTGCGTTCAACTCGCCGCCGCGCTGGGCGCACGCGTCGCTGCCACGGTGGGGCACGAAGCCAAGATAGATTTCGTTCGCAAGTCCGGCGCCGAATTAGTGATCGATCGCACCAATCACTCTTTTGCCGACACCGTTCTGGATTGGACCAACGGCGCCGGTGTCGACGTCGTCATCGACAACGTCGGGGCCAGCGTGTTCGAGGAAAACTTGCGAGCACTCCGCGTCGGCGGCATCTTTGTCAACTTCGGTCTGGTCGGCGGTATGAAAACCACTTTGAATTTCCGACAACTCTTCTTTCGCCAGCACCAACTTCGCGGTTCATGTATGGGCACCCGCGACGAACTTCTCAGAGGTCTAAAGCTGTTCGCCGAAGGCAAAATCAAGGCCCACATCGACCGCGTTTACCCCCTGAAAGACGCCGCCGCCGCACACCGCTACATCGATTCCCGCGTCGTCCAAGGAAAAGTTGTCCTGCTTCCTTAGAGCATGTATGAAAAGTCTGTAGGTTTCCGTTACCGGGGACTGACAGGAA